>JAQWZU010000080.1 GCA_029253285.1 Akkermansiaceae bacterium
AATTTACCGAATTCCTGTCAATGACGCCGTTTTTTCCGACCATTTTCAGCAAAAAGCAAATTTTCCAGTCAATTTTTTGTGCTTTAGTTCTTTATTTCTACAAAGGGTTTTATTTACTGAGTGTTTCCGCAACAAATCGCGCTCATGTTTTCTATGAAAAAGTCAAATTCCATTTCCGTTTCCCCAAAAACCAGCCGTTTCATTGGGCTTTTATCGCTTCTGGGTGCGCCTCTGATTGCGCAAGTTAGTCCAGCGGGTGGCACTTTCACCGATAAAGCGATCATTACCGAAGCGACCGCTGGTGAGACAATCACACGCTCGGCCACTGCTGGAGGGCTCGGCCCGGCATTGATCCATAACTTTGATGCGGCGACAGTTGATCCATCTTACACGATCACTCCCGGAGCGGGTGCGACGCCAATTGGTCTTAGCTCTGGGCGCCACTTGGTGCTATACAGCACAGGCTTTAGTGACCTCGTTGAAGGTGGCGCAAATGACCGCAGTGAGTATCAGACTAATCTCACTTTAAATGGGGTGGCTTTGGCCGCCGGTCGTAGCCAGGGATTCATTCGGGAGACTAACGGTGCCGACGAGTGTGTCATGTCGGGAGGTGCCATTATCACCGTGGCCGCAGACGATCATGTTTTAACGCTGGAGACACGCCGGTCTGACAATGACACCGAAACCAATCTACCCATCCGCGTCGCGGGACAATCCTCGATCCAACTCCTCAA
Source organism: Akkermansiaceae bacterium (assembly GCA_029253285.1). Classification (GTDB taxonomy): domain Bacteria; phylum Verrucomicrobiota; class Verrucomicrobiia; order Verrucomicrobiales; family Akkermansiaceae; genus SW10. The sequence goes on from JAQWZU010000080.1 coordinate 735, forward strand.
ACTCGATGACAGCTGGGATTATTTGAGTGTTAGCCGCGCGGCCAACCAAGCGGGAACTGTCGGTCTCTCAGCGGTTGATGTCGCCTACGATACCAATGACTCGCCGGGGACAGTGGGGACGGCATTTGGGTTCACTGCGAACAGCGGCGATGTCACTCTTAACGAGTCCGGACTCTATCTGGTGTTCGCCAACACCAGCATTCAGAAGCCGACCAATGCTACTCGCACCAGCTTTCAGCAGTCGCTCACTTTGGATGGCTCTGTGATCAGCGGATCCCGGACCCTCACGTATGTCCGAGGAAATGAAGACACCAATGAAGGTGTGACTGCGGTCGGAAGAATCATCTCCGCAACAGCGGGTCAGGTCCTGAATGTCGAAGTGATCATGGAAGGCGGATCCGCCGGGACGATTCAGGGGAACGAGACTGCACTGAGTATTGTCAAACTCCCGCTGACAGCAAAGTACATCGAGGTCACTGACACGACCGATCAAGACGTCGTCAACCCAGCCGCCACCGTGGTTGGGTTCAACACCTTGGTCAGCCCGTCGAACGCCACCTTCACTCACGGCGGTGGAAGCACGGTGACGGTCAACACCACCGATGATTACTTGTTCCTCGGCAGCCTTTTCACCCAGAGTGATGCGACTAACGATAATCACGATCGCGTGACTCCAATCCATGGGTGGCAGATCGACGGCTCGGGTGGTCCGATCAACCGCGGCATTGGTGCTGCCTACAACCGAGACAATGCCAACTCCCGTCTGTCCGGAAGCTGGAATGCGACCTTGCTTGAATTAACAGCTGGCCAGACCGTCGAGATGACCAGCCAGAACGTGGGCACCGCAAGCGAAGCATTCCCGAACACGCCGAATATGCAGGGACTCAGTATCTCCAGCCTGATCGTCAGCAACGATCCAGCGATCAGCGTCAATTTGCCGCCTACCGTGCTGCCAAATTCGACCGGGAATGTCATCACTAGCGCCTTCCTTGATACTTTTGACAATGACACTCCGGCAAGTAATCTGACTTATTCCGTTACCACGGCTCCTACTGGCGGCACGCTTCTTCTTTCCGGTGTTGCCCTCGGATTGGGAGGAACCTTTACCCAGGAGGACATTGACAACAATCTCGTTACTTTTGACGCCGGTGCAGTCGCGCCATTCGCGGGAGGCTTTGACTTTACGGTTTCCGATGGAGGAGCTACCGACAGCAGTTCTTTTGTCATCAATGTCGAATGGCCTGTCACCACAGTGACGGTGCAGGACGATGGTGATGTCACCGAGGGTGGTGTGAGTGATTTTATTTTCACCGCTGATGTTGCGCCGGTAGGGGCAGACCTCACGGTGGCGATTGCCTACAGCGGTTCGGCGTCCGGTACGGATTTCACCGGTGCGACGACCGTCGATATCCTCGATGGAGCAACCACCGCTGCGATCAACATCACAACGCTTTCCGATGGATTGTTCGAGGGTGCCGAGTCCCTCGTCGCAACCATCACCGATGTGTCGGGTGCCACGATTACTGGTGCGATTGGGACGCCATCCAGTGCTTTCTTCCTGATCAACGACGGGGCAAACGCCGCACCCACGGGCGCTAACCTGGGCGAAGTAGTCGCAGGCACCGGGACCTTACCGCTGGGCGACATCGTCGTCACTGATCCCGATACCGACTTTAGTTCCACCGTCACCGGGGGCGGTACTCCACTTTTCTTCACCAATGGTATTGCCAACAAGACCACCTTCAATGACGGTCGCCCCGAAGACGATAACAACTTCATTATCAGCGCCACTGGTGCCGGGGTCAGTGCAGCACCGGGAATGTCGCTCGAGATCGCTTTTATCCCGCAAGCCGGAGATCTGACTGGCGTGGTCGATGTGTGGGAGATCGGCGGATCGAGCAACGGCTCCGTCCTACTCCTCCGCGATGGCATCCCGCACTTCCTGTCTAAAGCTGGCGGCAGCCCCGGGAATGTGCCGACCGATGACGGCAGTGTTGCTGGGGTGTTTACCGACCTCAACTGGGCGTCCGACAACACGATTGTCGTCCCGCTGAGTACCACTGCTCTCACGGCTGGCCAGCCAGCTCAGATTGCTTTGGTCTATAACATCGTTGGGGGGACTCTCAAGAGTTCGGTCAACGGTTCGGCCGAGGCGACCGCGACGCTCCTCAATCAGGACAACACCAATTGGCTTGGAGATCAATCGGTCTACACTGGAACCAATACCGGAACTGGCACGGGTGGGTCGAGCAGCGGCCCCGGATTGGCTGCAGATGCAACTCTGAAAAATCTCGTCAGCGGATTCGGCGGAACGAGCAGCGTTCGATTCTGGAACAACTCCACGGGAAGCGCGACCGGCACCGCCGGATCGCTCGACGAGGTCACTGCCACGCTGACCATCAGCGGCTGGGTCGCCGGCGCCGGCGACCTCACTGCAACCAGCGGTAACGGTGAAACTTACGCTTCCGGGATTTGGTCGGTCACCGGTGACACGGCCACGGTGAACGCTGCGCTTGCAGCAGCTGAGTTCGTCACCGACGTGGGCACCGTCGACCCGACCGTGATCAACGTTGAATTGGAAGACGGCGATGAGGATCTTGGTGGACCGACGACGGGCGCGATCGTCATCACCGCAAACGTGCCTAATCCGATCTACGTCGACAGCGACTTCAGCGGGAGCATTGGCGACCCGATCGCAGATGCAGATGGCGGAACCCCGGTCTCGCCTGCGAATTTTGGTGTGGACGCTTTCTCTAATTTGGCCGCCGCGCTTGCAGCGGTCCCCACAACTGGAACGATTATCGTGAATGACGGTGACTATAGCACCGAGAACATTACCCTCTCTGATTCGGTGACATTACAACTCACCGATACCACCGGACCCGTGCAGATTGGCGATATCGCCTCAGCTGCTACGAACTCCATCAACTTGGGGAGCAACACGCTCGAGATTGGTGCGACCAACGTGAGTGGTGATGGCATCAACGCCGTCATTTCTGGCACCGGTGGTGTGACTAAGGTTGGGTCGGGGCGTCTCGTCTTCCGTGGCGTGAACACCTACACCGGAACTACAGCGGTCAGCGGCGGATTTTTCCGCGTCGGGCAGGTTGGTGGAACCCTTCAGGGTGAACTCGCTGGTGATGGACCGGTCGTGGTCACGGATCCAGGTAAGTTGGAGCTGAATGTCGATGTAGACCAGACGATTAGCCAGACTGGTGCGATCAGTGGTAATGGCTCCGTTGTTTTCTTGGGCGATGGCACGGTCATCTTCGACAATCCCGGTGCCAATACATTCTCGGGGGGCTTTGAGCTTGGAGATGGAGGGAGCAGCTTTTTCGATGGAGAGACTGGAAATAAAAATGGATTTGTAGTGGTCAACCACGATGACCATCTTGGGACTGGTATCGTTCATTCGCGCGGGGCACAGCTTCGGGCTGGCACAGCCAGCATTGTGATACCCAATGATTTTGAAATCGATGGTGGCGGATTCCGTTGCGGCGGTTCGTTTGGCTTTGAGCTCGCCGGAAACATTACTAATATCAACAGCAGTGCCCGGGGATACAGTAATATGGGGCTTGATGGAGTGGATCTAGTGATCAGCGGGAATATTAGTCTGCCAACAGCTGCCTCTAGTCTGAATTTCGAAGGAAGTGAAGGTAAGGACAACGGAAGTTGGACTGTCACTGGAAATATCACCGGCCTGGCAAATGTGCAGCTCCAAAATAACTTCGATAATGGCGAGCTCACTCTCTCTGGAACAAATACTTACACTGGAACAACAAGTGTTGGGGTCAATATTAATGGAGGGACCATGTTCTTGAACGGAAGCCACACCGGAGGCGGAGCCTATCTTATCAACAATTCCACTCTTGCAGGTGTTGGATCGACGACATCGGCTGTGACAATTAATGCGGGAGGAACCCTCAGTCCGGGAGCAGGCCCAGGCACGATTTCCACCGGAAGCCTGAACATCATCGGCACACTCGAGATTGATGCCGACAACAACACGCCGGGCACAGGCCACGATCAAGTGATCGTGACCGGCACGGCAACACTCGGAGCTTCCAGTGTTCTGGTGATTGATGCTGGAGTCGGTCTCAACCCTGCGGATTCACTGGTTGTCATCGATAACGATGATACCGGAGATGCCATTACTGGCACCTTTTCCGGGCTTGCCGAGGGAGCCGCCTTTGATGCCGGCGCTTTCGGATTCGATGCAACGGCAGCTTATGGCGCTGGTGACGGCAACGACTTTGCTATCAACTTTTCGGGCTACACGGTCATTGGACAGTGGCGCTTGGTTTACTACGGAAATCCCGCAAATGTTGGTGCCGGAGCCAACTCCGCAGCAGGAGTCAATACTCTGACAAACCTGCAAAACTTCGCCTGGGGTCTTAATCCGCTTGTTGCGACAGGAACGCTTAATGTCAATGCGGGAACCAATTCGATCATTTCGCTCGGACCGCCAACAGCTTGGGTTGACCCTGCAACTAATCGCATCTTCATGCGCCACACGCGCCGCGCTGATTTTGCAGCCGTTTCGCTGGCGATCAATCCTCAGTTTAGTAGCCAGGAGCTGACCGCATTTGAAAACAACGACGATATTGGTAATCCTCCGACGGTGATTGCGACCGGCACTGGTGCGGGTGGCGTGGCCATTGAAGCAGTGCAGACCGAGTTCCCACTCATTCTCCCAGCCGATGGGCGCAAAGGTCGCTATGGCCGAGTCAATGTCTCCAACTAATCGAAAGACCTGTGAAATTCTTCGAGTTCCAAAAAATTCCCACCCAACCATCCTTACCCACATGCCAACGAAATTAACAAAGCTCGCCGCCTTTGGGCTGTTCGCGGGATCCGCCTCTTCCGCGAGTGCCGCCATTGTCTCCTTTATTGACGAAGATGTTCCAATTCCGACAACCTTTCAGGGGGTATCATTGGATCTGGAGAATAATTTATGGGAAACAGATATCGATGGTATCGTTGGAGGGGATGTGAACTTCCTATTTGGAGGAGACTGGATCACGAATGATGCTGACCAATCGGGGACCGCAGCAAGCTGGCAGCCGGTGAGAGATGGCACGGAAAATTCCAATACGATCACGAATTTGGGACTTGGGGCAGTGGTCGGACCAGCTTCGGATTATTCGACTGGCTATGGCGGTTCGACAGACCAAATCACGCCTACGCAATTCACTTCGGGAGAGAAAGGATACATTGGTTTCTCCATGGAGGTAGCGGGGACAAGCCCGGTATACGGCTGGATGGAAGTGACTTTGCAGGATGATAATACCCCGGGTGTGATTCACAGTTGGGCTTATGAAGACAATGGCTCTTCGTTCGCTGTTGGTAGTTTGATTCCGGAGCCATCGCATTCAATGCTGATTGCTCTGGGCCTCTTGGTGACGGCCCTGCGTCGACGCCGATAGAGAAAAATTGCTCAAAGATTAAAATTGTTGGGAGTTCAGGTCACTGGACTCCCTCATTTTTTTAAGTAATCTTCGAAGGAATCTCTATTGGATCCTCGGTGCCCCTCTCAATTGGCCGGAATCTGCGTTCGAAGAATTTTGGCATCGGAAGAGGCTGAGAGCGAGCTTCCTTCGCGGGGATGGAGGAGGAAGTCTCCGGCGGAGAAGATACGGCCACCCGGTGAGGTGAGGGTGCCGCGGACGACAGTGAGGATGGAAAAGTGATCACCGCTGTCGATGCTCGTTTTTCCTTCAAGTTGGTCGATGCTAAAGTAGCTGCAGCTGGCGATGGTCTCACCGTCGGGAATATCCATGCCGGGTTCGCGGTCGTCGAAGTCGATGGACTTCATTGACTGTTCGACGTGGAGGTCGCGCGGGGTGCCGTCGAGGCCAAGGCGGTTCCAGTCGAAGACGCGATAGGTGGTGTCGGAATTTTGCTGGATCTCGTAGATGAGAAATCCGGCTCCGATGGCGTGGAGGCGTCCGGAGGGGATGAAAATTGATTGATCTTTCTCTGGCTCGATGGCGTGAACCTTATCGGCGACGCTGCCGTCTAGCAGCGAGGCTGCAAAGTCCTCTTTGGTCACGCCATCTTTGAAGCCGACGTAGAGTTTGGCCCCGGGTTCGCAGTCGGCGATGTACCACATTTCTGTCTTAGCGTCGCCGCCGAGCTCTTCGGCCATTTCGATAGGCGGATGGACTTGAATCGAGAGGTCATCACGGGCATCGAGGATTTTGATGAGGAGGGGAAAGCGCTCGCCGGTGAGTCCGGACCCGAAGATCTCCTCGCGGTGGTTGATCCAGAGATCGTGGAGGGGTTTTCCGGCGAAGGGCCCGTGGTTGACGATGGATTGTTCGTCTTCCCGGTCGCTCATTTCCCATGACTCGCCGTAGGGTTGCTCATCGGGAAGTTGGCGTTGATAAACGCTTTCCATGGAGCGGCCTCCCCAGACCCGGGTCATGTAGAGAGGAGAAAAGGTAATTGGTTCCATTGATGTCAGAAGCTGGTCAGTCGTGTGGGGAGAGGCAAGCAAAAGTCATTATTCGAATGAGTAACGCTTTTCTTTGACGGTGACGTTGGGCGGAATTTTTTTCTCTTCAAACCAGCGGTAGCCGGTTTGGAGGTTTTTCCAGAAAGTGAACCACTTGTCCTCAGTGGCCTGGGCGAGTCGTTCATCCGTCATCTCGAAGGGGAAGATGTGGATGCGGAAGAATTGCTGGCCCTTTGAGAGGGCGGCATCGCAGAGGGTGTAGATTTCCTCGATAAAGGGATCGGTCATGGCGAGGCATCCAATTGAGATATCCGAGCCGTGAACCATGATCGAGCTTCCAGTTCGCTTGTGCGCGGCGTCGTAGGAGTTGGGGAAGCCGATGTTGAAAGAGAGGTGAAAGGTGCTGCGGGGATTGAGCTGTCGTTTGGCAACGTAGTAGAATCCTTCCGGAACCTGGTGATCACCTTCCCGGAGTTTGGGCCCGAGATCGCCGGAGGCTCCGGCGATGGGGTAGGATTTGAAGAGGACGAATTTCTCTTCGTCTGTTTTGACCCAAAGTTCGAGGATGGCTTCTTCCTTGAAGGCGCGAATGAAGACGGGGGAGCCCCAGGTGAGCTTATTTTCCTTGAAGCTGGCTTTGAGGCCGGGAGTGACTTTTTTGGCGACGGCCGCGGCGCGTTTGGTGCCGTTGGCGTATTCCCGTGGAGATAGGCCGAGATTCTCAGCCTTCGCTTGATGACTCATGCTGTTAAGAACTATCCAGATTCCGGTTCCGCAGGCGAGCAGGAAGATGAGAGAGAGGAGGATCTTGAAGGTGCGGGACACGAATGGGTAAAGCTTTCTCACTGAGCGGCGAAACTCTCAAATTATGCCTTTGAAATCAATGAGAGCTTGTTGAGAGAAGGGGAATTACTTCATTTAATTGGAGTGAAACCCTTGCTTCTTGAATCGGGATTTTTGCTGCTGATGGTTGGTGGTGCCGGTCGGGTGATTTCTTCAGGCGACGGAAGTGGAAATCACCGAAATGGTTCCTGAGCCCAGATCCTGAGCCTTATTGGTGCCCGGGAGCTGTCTTTTTGCCCTCCGGCGGCGGTCCTGATTTGACGGGAGCGGCGGGTAAGGTTTCACTCAGCCCGTGTCCGAGGAACAGAAGAAGAAACGTGGGATCGATTGGAAGAAGACCTTTGGGCTCTACAGCTATCTGGGAGCCTACCGGAAGATTTTCATTCCGTCCCTGATTGCGCTGTTTGTCACGGCGGGGCTTTCGCTGGCATTTCCCTATTTTCTGGGAAGTCTGATTGGCTCGCCGCAGGAGGCATTGCAGGCCGGGGTTGATCCAGGCAAGGTGCGGGACAATATCAATCGGGTGGTATTGACCTTGCTGTCCGTATTGGCGGTGCAGGCTTTTATTTCCTATTGGAGGGTTCGAGGCTTTATTAAGTCGGGGGAAAGTGCGCTGCGGGATTTGCGTAGGGACGTCTTTGCGCGCCTGGTGAGATTGCCGATGCCGTGGTTTATGGAGCGTCGGAGTGGTGAGGTGAGTGCCATTCTTGCGGCGGATCTGGGGATTCTCCAGCATACCTTGCTCAATACCGTGCCGCAGATCGCCCGACAGACGGTGATCTTTCTGGGAGGTTTGGTTTTTATCTTTATTGCCTCGCCGAAGCTCTCGCTCTTCATGCTGGCGTCGATTCCGGTGGTGGTTCTGGCGGTGGCGATTGTAGGGCGAAAGATTCGCAAGTATTCGCGTGATGCGCAGGATCGTTTGGCAGAGAGCAATGTCGTCGCTGAGGAAGCCGTGCAGGGCATTGCCGATGTGAAGGCGTTTTCCAACGAGGGATTTGAAGATGCCCGCTATGGTGATTCGCTCGATCGTTTTCTGGAGTCGACAATGAAGGGCGCAAAAGCGCGCGCGGCTTTCATTAGTTTCATCATTCTTATTTTGTTTGGAACAATTTCCGTGGTGGTTTGGTTCGGAGCAGGAATGTTGGCAGAGGGAACTCTGACGAGTCAGGAATTCGCCCACTTTATCCTCTTCAGTATTTTCGTGGGGGCCTCGCTGGGAGCTTTCCCGGAGATTATGAGCCAACTTCAGAAAACCCAGGGTGCAACCGAGCGGATTCGCGAAATTTTAGGGCATGAAGTTGAGGATGATCGTGAGATGGGCAAGGTGTCGGTGGTGGGAGCTTTGAAAGCAGAAGGGATGAAGTTTTCCTATTCTTCACGGGAGGATGTTGAGGTGCTCGGCGGGGTGGATTTCAATATCGATGCAGGACAGCGGGTCGCTATTGTGGGACCGAGTGGAGCCGGGAAATCGACCCTCTTTTCGCTCTTGTTGGGATACTACGACAAGACCGGCGGGGAGTTGTTTTTTGATGGGGTGAAGGCGGGGGATCTTCCGGTAGCGGCACGTCGGGCTGCAATGGCAGTAGTTCCTCAGGAAGTGTTACTCTTCGGAGGGACGATTTTAGAGAATATCGAATATGGGCGTCCGGGTGCTACCAGGGAGGAGATCGAAGAGGCTGCCAGAAAGGCTAATGCGTATGATTTTATCAGTGAGTTTCCCGAGGCATATGAAACCAAGGTGGGTCCACGCGGAGTAAAGCTGAGTGGCGGGCAGCGTCAGCGCATTGCGATTGCGCGGGCCGTTCTGGCTGATCCCAAGATTCTCTTGCTGGACGAAGCAACGAGCGCCTTGGACTCGGAAAGCGAGCGATTGGTGCAGGAGGCGCTCGATGGATTGATGAAAGGGCGGACCAGTTTAATTATTGCTCATCGTCTCGCCACGGTGAAGAGCGCGGATCGCATTCTGGTCTTAAAAGACGGTGTCATCTGCGAAAGTGGCAGTCATGAAGAATTGATGGGGAACGATGGGACTTACCGATTACTGGCTGAGACCCAGCTTTTGATGTGAGAAGTTTTGTAATAGATTCATTGGGAGCTCGTTTTCTGAGAATGATACTTAGGACGATTCGGGTGGATTTTTAAAGGGATTGATGTGAGTCTGGCGGCGCAATGATTGACATGTTGGTGCGCCTTTATGATCTGCCGGAAAGTGACGACCTTTACCGTCAAGTGGAAGAGTCCGGGGTGATCCTCCGAAGGCCCGGAGCCTACGAGAAACATCTCGTGGCGGAGTTTATCCAAGAGCATTTTTCGCCGAAGTGGGTGAGTGAATTTGAGATCGCTTGCTCGCGTCAGCCGATTTCCTGCTTTATCGCGACGAAGGACAAGAAGGTGCTTGGGTTCGCGTGTTACGAGACCTCCGGGAGGGGATACTTTGGTCCGACCGGAGTGGCGGAAGAAGCACGTGGTCTTGGTTTGGGGAAATCGCTGCTGTTTAAAGCGCTCGAAGCGCTTTATGCAGATGGTTACGCCTATGCATTCATTGGCGGAGTGGGGCCGAAGGAGTTTTACGCCAAGGCGGTGGGTGCAATTGAAATTCCAGGTAGCGATCCGGGGATTTACGTGGATATTCTGCCTGAATCGAAATGACAGGTCAGGACCCTAAGTTTGTAAAAGGCGCTTTTGCGAAAATCGCCGATCGTTATGTGCTGACCAATCACGTCCTCAGTGCGGGGACGGATATTCTTTGGAGGAAGAAGGTGGGACGCATTGTTCGGGAGTGGAATCCCAGAAAGGTGCTTGATGTCGCTACTGGAACGGGAGATCTGGCGCTGGAAATTCAAAAAAAATGTCCTGATGCCGAGGTGCTGGGAACGGATTTTTGTCCTGAAATGCTGGCGCATGCCGAGAATAGCGGGGTCCAAAAGACACAGGTGGCTGATGCGATGAACTTGCCCTTTGAGGATGGTGAATTTGATTTAGTAACGGTGGCCTTTGGGCTTCGCAATATGGCGGGCTGGCAAGATGCGTTGAAAGAGATGAACCGGGTGATTTCGCCGGGCGGTCACTTGCTGGTCTTGGACTTTTCGCTGCCGAAAGGAATCCTGGCCAAGCCGTATGGCTTTTATCTCAACAAGGTATTGCCAAGGATTGCCGGGGTCTTAACCGGGCAGGGTGAGGCTTATCGCTATCTCGCTGGATCGATTGGGGACTTCCCAAGCGGTGAGGCGATGCTGGAGCTCTTCCGCAAGGCCGGCTTCAGCGGGGAAGAGGCCAAACCTTTGAGCGGTGGGATTGCCTCGATCTACTGTGGGACCCGAGGGAAGGTGGAATCCGGGCTCTGATTTTGTAAGCCCGGGGACCGTCCCGTTCCTGCGGGGTGCGGAGAGATGAGACCAACGCAAAGTAAAGTGCGTGTGTTGAAGACGGGGCTCAATTGCGGAGATGGTGTTAAGAAGGAGGTGGGATGGGGCTTGCCGAGCGGGGGAACTTGGTTAGATTCCGCCCATGAGCATTACGGGTGCCGCAAATCAGTGGGTGTGTGATCTGGTTCCATACGAGCCGGGAAAGCCAATCGAGGAAACCGCGCGGGAATTGGGCCTGAAGCCGGAGGATATTATCAAACTGGCCAGTAATGAAAATCCGCTGGGTCCATCGCCAAAGGCCAAGCAGGCGATGCAGGTTGAGATTGAGAGGGCTCACCTCTATCCCGACGGTGGTGGATACAAGTTGCGAAAAGCCCTCGCGGAGAAGCATGGTGTGGCTTTTGAAAATGTCGTTTTGGGCAACGGTTCAAATGAAATCATCGAATTGCTTTGTCATTCATTTCTCAAGCCTGGCGCCGCCTTGATTGCGGCAGAGCACGCTTTTGTAGTCTACAAATTGATGGCCACGCTTTTTGGAGCGGATTACATCGAAGTGCCCGACCCGGGCTTTGTGCATGATCTCAATGCGATGGCGGCGGCGATCACTCCGGAGACGCGTTTGGTCTTCATCGCCAATCCGAATAATCCCACGGGGACTTTGGTCGGGCAGGAGGAGATCGATCGTTTTGTTGAGGCATTGCCTGACCATGTTGTCGCGGTGTTTGATGAAGCCTATTACGAATTTTTGCCCGATCCGCCGGATACCATTAAGCACGTGCAGGCTGGAAAGAATGTCGTGGTGATGCGAACCTTCTCAAAGGCGCAGGGGCTTTCGGCGCTCAGGATCGGTTACGGAATGGCTCCGGCACCGATCGCGGGATTGTTGAATCGCGCTCGTCAGCCGTTCAATGCCAACGCTATTGCGCAGGCAGCGGCCCTGGCGTCGATTCAGGATGAAGAGCATATTGCCGCGACGGTTGAAAATAACGCGTGCGGGGTGAAGTTCTACGAGAGTGCCTTCGCGGAGCGTGGATGGGAATTTGTGCCGAGCTTTGCCAACTTCGTTTTAGTGAATGTCGGTGATGGTGATGAGGTCTTTCAGTCACTCTTGAAGAAGGGTGTCATTGTGCGGGCGATGCGGGGATACAAGCTGCCGGGATGGGTGCGGATTTCCATCGGAACTCCCGAGCAAAACCAGCGCTGCCTGGAGGAGCTTGATCTTCTTCTTTCTTCTTCGTGATGGGCGGGACCATTGTCGCGATTGCCACGCCGGTAGGGACGGGGGCGGTTTCCTTGATTCGTCTTTCAGGGCCGGAGGCGCAGCGCATTGCACTTGCGGCCTGTGGGAAAGTAAGCTTGCCCGATGCGCGGCAGGTGGCCTTGCGAAAAATTCGTGATGAAAATGATCTCGTGATCGATGAAGGTGTGCTGTGTTTTTTCGCGGGGCCTCGGAGTTACACCGGAGAGGATGTGGTTGAATTTACCGGTCATGGTGGAGTGGTGGTGACCCGGAAAGTTCTGGAGCGCTTCGTTGAGTTGGGTGCGGTGCCGGCCGGACCAGGCGAGTTTACCCAGCGGGCTTTTATGAATGGTCGGCTGGATTTGACGCAAGCCGAAGCGGTGATGGATTTGATTTCCGCGCAGACCTCTTTGGCCTTGCGGTCGGCCAATGAGCAATTGGAGGGGCGTCTGGGTGCGGTGTGTCAGGACATTCGAGCGGCTTTGTTGGGCTCAACTGCGCATCTGGAAGCGTATATCGACTTCCCAGAGGAGGATATTGACCCGGATGTCGGAGAGAAATTGAAACAGGGACTGCTGGATCAGAGGAAGCGGATTTTGGATCTCCTTGCGACGGCAGATCAGGGTCGGATCTTGCGCGAAGGAGTGCGGACGGTGATTTATGGAAAGCCCAATGTGGGGAAATCCAGTTTGCTCAATCGCCTTCTTGGTTATCAGCGAGCCATTGTCAGTGCGCAGGAAGGAACGACCCGCGATACCATTGAAGAGGTCGTCAATATTCGAGGAATCCCATTGCGCTTGATCGATACCGCCGGAGTGCGGGAGTCGAAGGATGAAATCGAGCGGGAGGGAATTGCGATGACACATGGGCAGGTGGCGAAGGCGGATTTAATTTTAGAAATGCGCGATTTGAGTGAGCCCTTTGAGGACGTGGAATTGCCCATTCCGGAAGGTGCGAAGCATTTGCAGATTTTGAATAAGAGGGATCAGGAAGATTCTTCTTGGTCGAGTAAAGATGGCTTGCGGATTTCGTGTGAAACGGGCGAGGGGTTCGAGGAGTTGGAAGAAAACCTCATGAGCTTATTATCGCTCGATGAAGAGCATTGGGGCGTACATTCCGTGGCGGTGAATGCGCGGCATCAGGCTTGTTTGCTACGCGGTCGGGAGGCTCTTGATCGGGCGGTCTCTTCAATGGGAGCGGGTGAGGAGCCTGAGTTCACTTCGCTCAGTTTGCGGGAGGCCTTGGGTGCGATCGGGGAGATCTCCGGGGTGGTTGACACCGAAGAGATTCTGGGCGAGATCTTTGGGAACTTTTGTATCGGGAAATGAAAAAGGCAGGGTGGTCGGTTGAATGGATGTTGGGTGCCTGTGCGGGAATTTTTTTTCTGATGGGGAAGTATTTAGCACCTTATTACGAGAATCTATCTAATGCTGCGACCGGAGAGGAGGGATCGGGGATTTCCAACGGGGTGCTTTTGGTGAGTATTGTTTTTGCGGGTTTCCTGGTGATGAGGCTCGTGTATCGATTTAAGAGACGATGACTTCTTCCATCGTGATTTTGACCGGTGCTGGGATTTCCGCGGAGTCGGGAATTCAGACCTTTCGCGGGGCGGGCGGGCTCTGGGAGGGGCACCAGGTGGAGGATGTCGCCACGCCGGAGGGCTTTACCCATGATCCTGAATTGGCTCAGAGATTCTATGATGAGCGTCGGCTGGGGCGCGCACGATTGAGGCGAATTTGGAGGAAACAGCTGGAAGTTCGAGCTTTGACCGTTGCGTGCGGGGAAAGGCTGGCGAGGTGCTTCTGGGCTTGGTTGACGAGCTTCTTGAGATGGGCTCTTGATCCTGACGAAAAATAAGAGAGTTTAGAATACGATGTTGAAGAAAGTGGTCCTTATTCTGACTTCCTTGCTTGGGTCCGGCACGCTCGTTCCCGGGCAGGGGTCTATTTCTGAAATCGAAAAAATGTTGGGATCGGACGATTTTGAGATCCGGCGGGAGGCGATGGAGACCCTGTGGAAAGAGGGCAAGATTTCCCTGGAGGTTCTTGAGAGGCTGAGTCGGGGCAGCGATCCTGAAATCAAAGCCAGGGCGTTGTCTTTACACCGAAAGCTTCTTTTGGGTCTCTCTCCCGATACCCCGCAGGAGATTATGGATCTTCTGGACAAGTATTTTTCCGCTTCGGTAAATGGTAAAGTGTCTCTCTTCAATAGCCTTCAAAGCAGCAGGGAATATGGGCTCATGCTGCGCCTTAGATCGATCGAAAAGGATGAGAGAGTCTTGGAGAAAATGGATGAAATCGTTGCAGAAGTTCTTCCCAAGGTGCAACTAAGTTTGCTTCGAGGCGGAGATTTGGACCAAGCGAAGGAATTGCTTTTGCTCAATCATGACTACCGCTCACTGATTGCCTACGCCGGCTTGTGTGATCACCTTGGCCAGCTGGATGGGGAAATCGGAAGGCTCCGGCAGCTAGATGACGAACAAAGCAAGGCCCGTTATCTGGCGTGTTTAAGGGTGAAGGGTGACCCGGCAATCTTAAGGGCGGAGGCCGCTCGCCTGGGCGACGATCATGCCGTGATGGTGGCATCGCTCGCCATGGGGGACGTCGGTCCGCTGTTTGAGTATTTGGATGAGGAGGGGAGTCTTTCCCTCGTTGAGGGATATTATTTGGATTGGATCCGGGCTGAGAAAATCGGGGATAAAAACCGGATGGAGAGACGCCTGGCTTCGATCAGTCATCACGTGGCCGATTCCAGTGAATCATTCGAAGCCAGGAGCAGTCTTCTGAAGATGGGCATGCTTGACGAGGTGTTGAGGGGCTATGCCAATGACTTTGTTAATGAGTTGCGTTACTTCTTTTTGCTCGGTCAGGATCGTGACATTGAAGCCTTGAAGTTGATTGGGTTAGAGGAAGCTGTATTGAAGGATGGATGGATCAAGGGTGTTTATGCGCGGACCTTGGAGCGTTTCCGGGTGGAGGGGGATGTTGAGCCGTATTTCGAATTCTTTTATGCCGCCAGTTTCTTTGAAAGTCGGGGGATGGTTGACGAAGCTGCCAAATGTATTGAGAGCTACTTCGATGCCGCGCGTGAGGCCAAGGACAGTCGGATGTATGACTGGTATCAGCGATCGTTTTCGTATGCGCCGCGTGCCTCCCTGGTTGCGCTGGATCGGGAAGTGAAAAAATTCGATGTGGAAGTGGAGGCCTTGCTTTCGTCAATTTATGGCGAAAGCGATGGTGTGGAATGGCTCAAGGTGAAGCTTTTGGACAAGGCTGATAATCGTTCTTCTTTAGAAGTTTTGCAGCTGGTGGCTTCCTTCTATGGCGAACCAATCGTTCCAGTTGATTTTTTTGAGGGGGTCGAGAAGAGATTTAGGGAGGAATCTCTGGCGGAGCAGGATCCCGAAGTAGGTTTGAAGCACCTTTTGGATTTCGCGAATAACCGTGGAGAAGGGTCTGATATTTTGCTGTATTGTCGTTTGCTCAAGGAAGCTGAATTTGGCTTGAATCCGCTTTTCGAGGCTGAGCATTTTGCCAACAAGGAGAGTTATGAGGAGGCCGCCAAATTGTATGCGGCTTCGAATTATCTCCAAAGTCCCTCTGCAACTCCGTCGATGGTCTATCGGGCAGGGGTGGTATTGAATAAAACCGGAGATCCTCTTGGTGAGGCTTATTTGAAGAAAGGGATACTACTGTCCCAGGGGGCAGCTGCTAATCTGGGATATTTTGCCAAGCATCATTTCCGTGCGGGTGAGTATGAGAAGTCCCGGAAGTTCTATCGTGCCGCCTTGTTGAGAATGGAGCGAGTGGATTTAAGTGATGACAGTAACTTAAGAAGTATTATCGAGGGCGCATTGTCGGGGGCGATTCAGGAAAGGAATTGGAGTTTTGCGCTGGCTTTGAGTGAGTTGGAGTCCTGGGCGCTAAAGCAGGCAAGCGACGTCTATCTCATCAGAGGACGATTCCAGGTCCTGTTTTGCCGTGGGATGTTGGCTGCCGAAGAAGGACAGATGGAGGAGGCTCTCAGTAATCTCAGAAAGGCACATAGCTTGATCCCAAGAGACGGAGTCTTGGCGGATGATTTTTTCCCAGCGCTCCGGGAGGCGGGATTGGTTAAGCTGCATGATGAATTATTTGAGAAGTCGGCAGAGTTGCTCCGGGAGAATGTCCGCTTTTTCTCAAGAGATCATAATGCGAAGAATACCTTTGGCTGGCTGGCTTCACGCGCAAACCGTTGTCTGGATGAGGCCGAGGGTTATTTAAAAATGTCGCTGGAAGTCCGGCCTTTGTCGGAGGCCTATCTAGACACCATGGCCGAGATTTACTTTGCCAAGGGCGATCGGGAGAAGGCTGTGGAGTGGAGTGACCGTGCCGCGAACCAGGATTCTTCAGATTCTCAGCTCAGGCAGCAGAACCGTCGCTTTCGGAATGATCCTTTTCCGTTGAAATAAGGGCACAGAAAAACCCGCTCCAAAATAGAGCGGGTTTTTAAGGTCATCCACCTCGCCGTCCGTGGCGCATGAGCCGCATTCCCGAAGCCCAATAGGTTGGGGGTTTCCATTGGCCCGCTGTCTTCCAATAAAGGCGTGACATTAAACCTCCGGGGCAACCCCCATTTTTAATAATATCGGGTCGGCCAATCAACCACTTCTGGCGTACGAGGCAGACACGAGACTCTAGTCATGCTGGCGAATTGGTGCAATTGATTTCCGAAGAAATTGGAGAATTTACGATTCTGATGGCATTCCTGAGGATTTGCAGAAAATTCAAGAGACAGAACTTCCAAGTCTGTGCGTTTTATCGATACTCACCACGAACATGACCGAGCTTCTTATTAAGCCCGCCCGCGAAACTGGTTGTTCTGATCTGCCCGCCCTTGAGGAGGCAGTTCAGGAAGCCAGTCAGCGCCAGCACTCTCCTCTTGACGATATTCTCGACACCGGATTGGTGGACGAGGAACCCTATATGCGTGAATTGGCTTCCGGCCTTTATCTCGACTGGTTGCCTGAAATCCCAGATTTTGAGAGCGCTTTGCCGCTTCGTGCGGCTTGTGGGCCCCAGATCGCCCTGAAACATCGCGTGCTTCCCATCGAGATTGATGGAGACAATGCCCGCCTGCACATGGTGACTTATGACCCGCTGAATCTGCTGGCCAGACAGGCTGCAGCGCAGGCCATCGACCTTCCTATCGTCTGGCACATGGCCTCACGACGCCGGGTGCATGACGCCTTGCGGAAGCTCTACGGGGTGGGTGCAGATACCTTTGAGCAGCTTTTGGAGGGGCGGGATCTCGATTTTGATAATCTCGAAGCCAAGGATGAGGCCAGCGTCATTGACGAAGTTGAGGACGAAGAGGCCAGCGTGGTGAAGTTCGTGAACCAGATTGTTCGTGAGGCGCTGGATCAAAAAGCGACGGATATTCACGTCGAGCCTATGGTAGACAACCTCCGGATTCGCTATCGGGTGGATGGCAGCCTCGTGGATATTGCCGTGCCCGATAATATTAAAGCTCTGCAGTCATCGGTGATTGCTCGTTTGAAAATCATGTCCAAGCTCGATATTGCCGAGCGCCGCCTCCCCCAGGATGGCCGGATTAACCTTCAGTTTGAGGGGTCATCCATCGACGTTCGTGTTGCGACCGTGCCGACAGTGGAGGGTGAGTCGGTCAGTTTGCGTTTGTTGAACCAGGAGAAATTCAATGTGGAATTGCTTGGGATGGAGGACTTCGTTCTCTCAAAAATCCAGAGTATTCTCAGCCTGCCCAACGGAATTATTTTGATTACCGGTCCGACTGGTTCCGGTAAGTCGACGACGCTCTATTCCTTCCTGAGCGAACTCAACACCTCCGATACCCGGATCGTGACGATTGAGGATCCGGTGGAGAATAAGCTCGAAGGGGTGATGCAGATCGCGGTGAAGAGTGAGATCGGTCTTACTTTTGCGAGTGGACTTCGTTCCATTCTTCGAGCCGACCCGAATATCGTGATGCTGGGTGAGATTCGAGATCTTGAAACAGCGGAGATTGCCATTCGTGCATCCCTGACCGGTCACCTGGTGTTTTCGACCCTGCACACCAACAACGCAATTGGTGGTATCAGCCGATTGGTTGATATGGGCGTGGAGCCATTCCTGGTGGCCGCCTCAGTTCGGGCTTTCCTGGCCCAGCGTCTGGTGCGCCGCCTCTGCAACCATTGTAAGATTCCCATCGAGATTCCACAGAATGTGCGGGATCGCTTCAGTATTCCAGCGAGTATTGAAGGGCAGGCCTACGAGCCGAGTGGGTGTGACAAGTGTCGTAACACGGGATTCTCAGGTCGAATTGCCATTTACGAAGTGATCCTCATTGGCAGCGCCATGGAGGAAATGGTTGCCAAGAATGTCGCGGCGCCCGAGTTGATGGAACAGGCTGTCAAAGATGGTTACATTCCAATGAGGGAGTACGGCTGGCACAAGGTGATGAAAGGAATCACCACGGTGGAGGAAGTGATTTCGGTGACGGCATCCGATCTGGGAGGAGAGGAGTAATCAAAGAAGATCGTGGCTAGTTTTAAATACAAAGCGCTGGATTCAAGCGGGTCGATTGTTACCGGTGAGCTGACGGCTGGAGATCGCGGTGAGGCCTTACGTCAGTTGGACCGGAAGAAGTTGCAGCCGGTGTCGCTGAATATGGATAGCGGCAGCGCAGGACCCAAGGGAAAGGGGGCTGCCACGAAACCAGCTGCTCCGGGGAAGGCTGCTGCTCCAGGGAAACCTGTGGTCGCCGATGAGGAAATCCCCGATGGGCCAGTGAAGCTTAAGCGCGCTGATGTCGTGCTCTTTACCGAGGAGCTCTCGGACATGCTTTCGGCGGGACTGCAATTGGAGCCTGCTCTTCGGGCGATGGAAAATCGTCAGGAACTCGGAGGTCTCAAGGCGGTCTCGACCAAAATTCGTCAGCTGGTGCGGGATGGTAATTCTTTTTCCTCTTCCCTGAAGCGAGTGAGTCCCAGCTTCGGCCCATTGTATTGCAGTCTGGCTGCGGCCGGAGAGGCCAGTGGTGCTCTCGATACCATTCTCGACCGACAGGCCCACTATCTGAAGACCTTGCAGGAACTGCAGGGAAAGGTGATATTAGCGATGATTTATCCAGCCTTCCTCATTATGGCCGGGATTGGCGTGGGAATTGTTTTTGTAACGAAGTTGATTCCGCAATTGGTGGGACTTCTCGAAAGCACGCCTGGGAGTAAGATTCCCCTCGGTGCGCAGATCATGATGGGGGCCTCCAACTTTTTTGGGAAATGGTGGCTGGTCATCGCACTGGCGCTTGGTGCGGGGGCGATTTTGTTTAAAGCCTGGAAAGACAACGAAGAGAACCGTCCTACCTGGGACCGGGTGAAGTTAAAGCTTCCGCTTTTTGGGGCTGTGATCGAACGCCGATTTTACGTTCAGTTTTTGGAGACGATGGCGAATCTGGTTGGTAATGGACTGCCCTTGTTAAGGGCTCTGGAGTTGACCCGGGACGCGACCCAAAATCTCTTCATTCGATCTCACCTTACCGAGATGGTTGAGTGGGTGGGAGATGGCCGTTCGCTTTCTGCATCGATGATGCGGAGCGGAGTTTTCTCGCCTCTATTGATCGATATGGTGACTGTGGGTGAGCAGACCGGAAAGATTGATATTGCGCTTCGCAAAGCGGGGGTTCGTTTTGATAAGGAGCTGAACAATGCCCTTCAGCGAATCATGGCCTTGATTATGCCGGCTGTTCTCTTGGTGATGGCTCTTTTGATTGGGTCCATGGCCTACCTCATGATCACCGCGATTTTCCAAACCATCCAAAGTATCGGCGGAAAATGATTCGAGCAAAACAGGTTCACCGCTCTTATCATCTCGGAAAAAAAGAGATCGAAGTCCTCAAGGGCATTGATCTTGAGATCAAGGCTGGAGAAAAGGTCTTTCTCTGTGGTCCCAGTGGAGCAGGAAAGACGACCTTGATGTATACCCTTGCCGGATTGGAATCTCCAAAAAAAGGGCAGGTCTACATAGGCGATGTCGATTTTTACAAGATGTCGTCGTCTCATCAGGCTCAGCTGCGAAATGACAAGATCGGCTATATCTTTCAAAATTACTTCCTCCTGCCTGAACTAACCGCACTCGAAAATGTCATGGTTCCCGGCTTGATCGGGGGAGCTTCCCATAAGGAACAGGCCGAGGGGGCCTTGGCGAGGGTGGGGCTGTCCAAACGAGTCGATCACCTGCCTGCGGAATTGTCCGGTGGCGAACAGCAACGGGTGGCCATTGCGAGAGCCCTGGTGAACAGTCCCTCGATCATTTTTGCCGATGAACCCACGGGGAATTTGGATTCGGCTAATGGCAATGAAGTGATGAAAATCCTCATGGAAGTGGTTGAGGAACAGAATGCCACACTGGTGGTGGTGACCCACGATTCTTCGCTTTCGAGGCTGGGAGACCGAGTTTTCACGATTAAGGACGGAAAAGTGGCGGCTGACTAATTCCTATTGTGTCTGACAGACCGTCCTTTTTGTCTCGTATCAATGAGGATGCCATCGAATCTTCCTCCTGAAATCACCTCCGGCCTGAGAACTATCAGGCGTCGGATTAGGCGAATTCAACTTGGTAGGGGCCTTTTGCGGGTCCTTTCCGTTGTTTTGGGCGGTCTCTTTATTCTGGTTGCCATGGATTATTTTTTGGCTCCCTTGTCTTCCGGCGTTCGCGCAGTGGCTTTCTTTTGTTGGTTGGCCGCCGCCGCATACGGAGTTTTCCGCTTTTTACTCAGGCCTTTGACCCGAAAAATCTCGTTGGTCCGATTGGCCCGTTGGCTTGAGGAACGCCATCCGGAAGTACAGGAGCGCATCAGTACCGCCCTGGAGCTGTCGGATTATCCCGAAGGAATCTCTCCGGACCTTCTTCGCGAACTTTCAAAGGATGCAGCCAAGGATGTTGGTGAGTTGAATCCCAACGACGAAGTGCGCTCGGAGCGGGTCAAGAAATCCCTCTGGCCGGCTGCGGTCATGGTTGTGGCATTAATCTCGCTTTTGGTGATTTGGCCTCGGGAAATGGGACGTCTTCTTTCACGGGCGGTGTCACCATTTTCTGATCTCGGAAACGTCGGCGCATTCCGCTTCACCATGAATCCAGGGGATTTGGAAGTTCTCGAAGGTGACGAAGTGTTGATCGAAATGACCTATGAAGGAGAACTTAATGGCGATCTTGATTTTTTGGTGACCAAGGATGGGGAGGTGTTATCCGAGTCGCTGAGCCCGGTTTCAAGCGAAGGAAACAAGCATACCTTCCAATATCATTTGCCTTCGGCCGAAGATGGCTTCTTTTATTCAGCCAGAATTGGTAGGAGTGAAAGTGATCAATTTGAAGTGAGGGTCTGGCCGATTCCTCTCCTGCGGGATGGCGTCGTTCGCTACCAATATCCGGAATATACTGGTTGGTCCGATCGATCCGAGGCTCTCAATGGCGGGATTAAGGCTCTTCCGGGAACACAGGTGACTGTTACCGGGACTTTCGACTCTCCGATCAAAAGCGGACAACTCCTTTTTGAAACCAAGGAGCTTGGCGATGTAGAGGTCGAGAACTCGGCCAATGGATCCAGCTTTCGCTGGACTCAAACAATTGTTCCGGAAACTCTGGGGAATGCGACTTTGATGGTGACTCATAAATTGGGTCGTGAGTTGCAAGGAGGTAGTTTTTCGATTGAGTCGCTGATTGATGAAGCGCCTGCCGTGAAAATTCTAAGTCCGTTTCAACGGGAATTGAAAATCCGGCCGGATGATCAAATTGTTTTAAATTACGAAGTGCTCGAGAAGATTGGCCTCAGCAAAGCGGAGATTGAAATTGAAGTTGGAGGGAAGAAACTGGAGTCGTTAAACGAACTTCTTCCTGAGAAAAAGCCCGACCTACGCCCGAATCTTTGGGAGGGGGAAGCGATGATTTATTTGGGAAACCTTCTCCCTGAAATCAAGAACCCGCGTGAATTTAAGATTCGCCTCGCCATTAGCGATAACCGCCCGGCGGATTTGGAGGGGCCGGGAGTGGGATACTCCGAATGGATCGAAATCAAGATTAACAAAGGGGCGTCTTCATTAGTGAGACAGGAATTGCACGAGAAGCATTCAGACCTCAAGAAGACCATCGAAAAGGCAATTGCTGATGTCCATAAGGCAAAGGCCAAGATGCATCAGGCCAAAGCCCGACTAAGAAAGGAAGAGGTCCCCGAACAGGCTCTTGAAGCCATGAATGAAGCTCGCGACAAGCTTGCTGAGGTTGAAGAAGATCTCACCGATCTTTCCGAGCGAATGAAGGACAGTGTCCAGGCCCATCGGCGGGATGAGTTGGAAGAAACGATTGATAAGCTTGCTGAGGCTCGCAAGGAAGTGGAGAGAGCTCCGCTGCAAGATACCGACGAATCCCGTAAAGAGGAGATTGATAGCGCGATAAGGAATTCCACAGAAGCAGTTGACGAACTCAGAGAGCTCTTGAATGAAGTGAACAAGGATCATCCGAAAATTGAAGACCTTGCCAAGCTTGAGGAGCTTGCTCAAAAACAAGATCAATTGGCTCAAGAAGCTTCGGAAGCTGCCGAAAACGCGGAGAATGCCGACACTCCCCCGGAGCAGGATTGGCAGAAGCAACAAGAGCAGGTTGAGAACGAAATCAGGGAACAGGTTCGTCAGTCACCCGAAGCCAAATCTGCGGCTTTGGAAAATCAGGCCGAGAAAGCTCAGGATCTTGCCGAGAAGGCTGAAGACCTCAAAGAAGCGCAGGAAAATCTGGCGGAGTTGGCCTCGCAGGATCAGCCGACGACGGAGGAAAAAATTGCCGATGCATTAGCGCAAGCGCAGGAACAAATTAATCAGGACATCAAAGAGGAGTTGGCAGAAGCCCAGGGTAACGAAGAAGCCCAGGGCAACGAAGAGGCTCAAGGCAACGAAGAGGCTCAAGGCAACGAAGAGGCCCAAGGCAACGAGGAGGCCCAAGGCAACGAAGAGGCCCAAGGCAACGAAGAGGCCCAAGGTAATGAAGAGGCCCAGGGCAACGAAGAAGCCGAGGGTAACGAAGAAGCCCAGGGTAACGAAGAAACCCAGGGTAACGAAGAAGCCAAGGGCGATGATGAATCTCGAGCTGAAAATCTGTCGGAAGCACTCGCTCAGGGTGAAGAGGCCCTGGAAGGCGCAAAGAGTGATGAGTTTCAAGAGGCGGCCGAGGCCGCTCAAAATGCAGCTGAGGAATTAGCGCAGGGTGCGGAAGAATCGCCCAGTCAGCAAAACCTTCAGGAGAGACAAGAAAAGGTTGCCGAAGCATTTGAAGCCCTGGCCGAAGGAAATACCGAAGAAGCGAGGGCGGCTTTGGAGGAGGCCCAGGAAAGCGCTCTTTCCGACGCGCTTGCGGAAGCCTTGGCCAAGGAGCAGGAGGCTATTGTCGAAGATGTGAAGGAAGAGTTGAGCGATGCCCGCAGCAATAGCGAGCCCCGTGCCAATGATCTCCCCGAAGCGGTGGCTCAGGCTGAAGCCGCTCTGGAAAGTGCGCAGGAGAATCAAGCTGCCGATGCTGCTGAAGCAGCCAATCAGGCATCCGAGGAATTGGCAAAGGGCGCCAGTGAATCAGCCAGCCAACAAGAATTGCAGGAACGTCAGGAACAAGTCGCGGAAGCACTGGAAGCTCTTGCAGAAGGAGATACCGGGGAGGCTTTGGCAGCCCTCGAAGAAATGCAGGCGGACCGTGCGGCTGATCTCGCCCAGGAGGTGCAGGACTTTGCGCAAGTCGATAGCGATCAATTGGCAAATGCCCGCAGTCAGACCCGACAAGCCTCAAGCCGCGCCGAACAAGCGGCGCAAGCAAATGAAGCCGGGAATTCCCAACAGGCCTCACAGCAGAATCAGCAAGCCTCCGAACACCTGGAGCAAGCTGAGAATGCTCTCAATCAGGCTGCGGAAGACTTTGCCCAGCAAGCCGAGCAGGCTGCCCAACAAGAGCTGAGTGATCGCAAGGCTCCTGCACCCGGCGAACCATTGGCGGAGGCTTTCGAACAAAGTGCCGAGGCTGCCCAAGCCGGCGATGCCCAACAAGCCGCTGAAAGCGCCCAGGCTGCGGCTGAAGCCCTTGCGCAGGCTGCCCAGCAAGCTCGGTCGGCAATGTCCTCAAATGGTCAGCCCGGTCAGCCCGGTCAGCCGATGGATGCTCAGGCTGAAAAAGGGAAAGGAAAAGGGAAAGGAGAGCCGGGTGAGGGTGAAAGTGATGATCCCCAGGAAGGAGATCGTCAGGCGCAGGGTGATAAAGGCATCCCGCCGCACCTGGCAAAACTCGGAATCACGACCAAAGACTGGGAGAAGATTCGTGCAACTTTGAAGACTGACGTCAGTGGGGCCGCCGGGGAGGTTGTTCCGGAAGACTATCGCGGTCTCGTGAAGCAATATTTTGAACAAGTATCCAAAGAGCAATAATGCGTTTTCTTTCTCTCTTTCTCGCTTTGATTATCATTCCTGCCGGAAATGCGCAGGACGCTCCCGACGCTCTCTTTGCCAAATGGAAGGAGAAGGTTGATCCTTCGATTGAGCGGGGACTTCAGTTTCTCGCAGGAATTCAGCAGGATGACGGCAGCTTTCCGGAAAACTATGGAACCTCTTGTGGAATTCCTGCTCTCGTTGGCATGGCATTCCTCTCACGGGGACATCTTGCCACCGAGGGGCCGTATGCCGAGGCCTTGAATAAGTCGATCGACTACATCCTCAAGCACCAGAATCGCGATGGTCTTTATACTGCCGGTCATGCGGGCAGTGGTCCCATGTATGCTCACAACATCGCCACCTTGTTTTTGTCCGAGGCATCCGGAATGGTGGACCCCGAACGCCAAAAGAAAATTGGCGAAAGTCTTCCGAAAGCGGTTGCGTTGATTTTGCGGGCCCAGGCGGTAGATAAATCGGACCGTCATAAAGGCGGCTGGCGCTATCATCCCAATTCCAAGGATTCCGATACTTCATGCAGCGGATGGGCTCTTATGGCTCTTCGTTCGGCCAAACTTAATGGAGCTCCGGTTCCCGATCAGGCGATTGGGAGTGCGCTCAAGTATCTCTATGGAAATTACTCGGAGAAAGGCGGGCACTTTGGCTACTCGGACCCGAACAATCATAAGTTATCCCTCACTGGAATGGGTCTTCTTTGTCTGGAGCTTTGCGGCGAGCACGGAAAGCCGGCCACCATTAAATCGGCCGATTATATTTTGCAGAATTTCCGTGGCCTCGAAGGCCGGCAGTTCGAATTCTACGGAAACTACTATAACGCCCAGGCCATGTTTCAGATAGGCGGGAAACATTGGGAGACCTTCGCGAATTGGATGTACGAGACATACTTGTCCAAGCAGAAAGAGGACGGATCGTGGTATAGCAAGGAAGCCGGACGGATCTACGGGACCGCGATGATGACCCTTGCCTTTACCGTTCCATATCGTCAACTGCCGATCTACCAGCGGGACGAAACAGTGGACGAAGAATAGAAAAAGTCTTCAATTAGTGGGGATTGGCGGGAATTTGGTTAAAATCGCTTAATCATTTAACGATCCGTAAGTTCATTCTTGCCTGATCACCCTGTTTCGTGAGAAATTCCCCCTATGAGAGGTGGTAAGGCCTCCTCATTAATCATGGCCAAAAGCGGAAAAAAGCCGAGAAAACAGCACGCGGTGCTGGAACGAGAGGGTGGCCAGGAAGTGGTCGGGATCGGAATCATTGCGGCAGGTTTGCTCCTGTTTGTGTCCCTGCTGAAATTTACGCCGGTTGATTTTGTCGATTGGAAAGTTGTCGGCAGCTTTGCCCCGGAAGGTGCGGAAGATGGTCCGACACAGAATTTGATCGGGCCCTTGGGCGCGCTGATTGGCTTTGTTTTTGTTTTTTTGTTTGGAGCGGCCTCATATCTGGTGGCAGTTGGTACGATTTGGCTTGGCGTCGCCGTGGCTTGGTTCAAGAGCCGTTTGGGACTGAGGACCTTGCTTGGGTTTGGAATCTTGATGTTGGCCAGTGCTTCTCTCTTTAATGTTTTAGGTTTATTCGATGGCGAGTCCCACGGGCGATGGCCCGGCGGAGCTCTTGGAGAAGGTGTGGGTCACTACGTCTTTCAAAATCTCCTCGGAACAGTAGGCTCGGCAATTTTGCTTGGGAGCATTTATCTGGTGAGCCTGATTTTGCTCACGGGATGGCATCCAATCGCTTTCACCCGATCTTCCGTGACCGGAGCGAGGACTTGGCTCGTAGCGCGCCGTGAGGCTCGTCGGGAAGCCATGGTCGAGGATCCCGAATCCAAGGTTCCCCGCAAGCGGGCTCGCAAGAAAAAGACGGAAAAGATACCAAAGGAGAAAAAAGGACTCCCTCCGGCGGACGAAGATGGACAGATCGCTCTGCCGCTTCGTGAGACTCCTGCACCGCAAATTATTGACGCTTCCATGCGTAAGACTCCGATCGCTGAATTGGGCGCCCGTCCTTTCGAGCGGAAGAAAAATACCCATACCGGTCTTAGTACGGAAGGTTTTGAAAATTACGAGCTGCCGGGGTTTGATCTTCTTGATTTTGAAGAGGACGCGCCTCCACCCGAGGACTTTAGCGATGAGTTACTCGCCACGCAGAACATCATTATCGAAACATGTAAGGCTTTCGGCGTTGAGGTGACGGCTGGTGATATTACCCGTGGACCAACGATTACCCGTTACGAAATCTATCCCAGTATCGGTTTGCGCGTGAGCCGGATTACCCAGCTTGAAGCTGACCTCGCCCGTGCCACCAAAGCTGAACGGATCAATATCCTTGCCCCGATTCCCGGGAAGGACACCGTTGGTATCGAAATCGCCAACGATGCCAAGGTGGCGGTGCCTCTTCGCGAGCTTCTGCAGGATGAGGCCTTCCGGAGTTCCAAGCGTAAGATCCCTCTCGCTCTTGGTAAGGACGTTTACGGCAATACCGTCGTCGGGGACCTAGCCGCCATGCCACACTGTCTCGTCGCCGGTGCCACGGGAGCGGGTAAATCGGTGTGTATTAACTCAATCATTACCAGTATTCTTTATCGCTTTGGACCGGATGAACTGCGCTTCATTATGGTTGATCCCAAGGTGGTGGAAATGCAGGTATACGCCAAGCTGCCACACCTCGTGGTTCCCGTTGTGACCGATCCCAAACGGGTGGTGGGTGCTCTGAAATGGTGCGTCAACGAGATGGAACGCCGCTACAAGATTTTTGCAAAGCTCGGAGTGCGTAACTTCGACAGCTTCAACGGACGGGCACGTCCTGAACCCGAGGTCGTTCCTGAAGAAGAGCAGGCTGAGATCGACGAGATTGTGGACGAGGAAGCCATCGAATCAATGGCCAAGGCCTTCGAGGATGGTGAGTTGGGACCAATGGCTTCTCCCGAAGAAGAGGAGGAGGAAAACGAGGAGATTCCCGACCGCTTCCCATACATCGTGGTTATCATCGACGAGCTTGCCGACCTCATGCAGACCGCTCCGGCGGAGATTGAAGGAAGCATTGCTAGGATTGCCCAGAAGGCTCGTGCCGCGGGTATTCACCTGATCGTGGCAACCCAGACTCCCCGTGCCGATGTGGTGACCGGGATGATCAAGGCGAACATCCCAAGCCGGATTGCTTTCCAGGTTTCGTCTTCGCTTGATAGCCGCGTGATTCTTGACTCCAAGGGCGCTGAGAAATTGGTTGGTAAGGGAGACATGCTCTTCCTTCCTCCGGGGTCAGCCAAGCTGGAGCGTGCCCAGGGAGCCTTTGTCTCCGATGAGGAGGTGGAATCGATCGTGAATTTCTGTGCCACTCAAAGTGAACAGAAATTCGAAGAGAGCATCCAGCGTGTCATCGAAAGCGGAGCTTCCGGTGATGATGGCGGTGAAGAGGAAGTCTCGGATGCCGATGAAGAAATTATCCAGAAGTGTGTCGAAGTTTTGATGGCCGAAGGGAAAGCAAGTACCTCGCTTCTCCAACGCCGTCTCAGGCTGGGTTACACCCGGGCTGCTCGCATGATCGATATTCTCGAAACCCGCGGCATGGTCGGCCCTGCCGATGGAGCGAGGCCTCGCGAGGTTCTCATCCCCGGAGCGGGAGGCGGTGCTTAATATGGGTTGCAAGATTGAGGTTGCCCTTTTTGTTGGTCGGGGCCTGGTCCCTGAAATGCCAGAGGTTGAGGTGAGCCGGCATGGCTTTTTGGGTGGTTTGGGTTTCTAGCGCCATTCGGCGGAGCGCTTTTTTGGGTCGGAGGTAGGGCTGTCGAGAGCTTAATAATAGATCTCGTCGCGCTTCCAGCTGGGTCCGGAGAATTTGAGGTCTTCGCTAAGCGCTCACGATGCACGTAGGAACAGGCTGAGGATATCGAAGGAGAGAGCAGGACCTCAGTCCCTGATAGCGATCTTAGGATTCCTCTTCTTTGTTCTTAGCTGCCTTTTTGGTGGCTTTCTTGGCAGCCTTCTTTGCTCTCGGGGCGAACTCGAAGCCGATTTTGGCGGTTTCGGGGTCGAGGGTGAGGTGGGCGGCGAAGGCGCGTTTGGTCTTCTTGGAAATGAAGCCGGGAAGGAGCGTGGTCTTGCCTTCGACGAGCAATTTTTCGACGTCGGCTGCGGTAAGCTCTTTTTGAAGGATCGTTTTGCCGAGGCGGAAGCCGTCGGGGTTTTCCTTGGTGGTGAGCGCGGGAACCATGAAGGCTTTTTCCGTTTCGTAGAGTTTGGCCGACTTGCCGTTGGTGAGGGTGACCTCTTTGATCATCTGATCTTCAGTGAGGTCCTCGACGGATTCGAGGTCGGAGTCGAAGACGAAGTTGGTTTTCCACTTGCCGAGCTTGCCGGTTTTGGAAACTTGTTGCTTGAGTTCGAGGGCTGCTTCGAAAGGTCGATTGAAGCGGGAAACGAAACCGTCGCGGGTTTCGAGGAATTTTGTGGTGAAGAGCGTCTTGGCTTCTTCTTCGCTGATTGCGCGACCGGCGATGTATTTGGAAATTCTGAATCCGCAATCTGGAGTGCGGCATTCGTAAGTGGCGTCGGTTTGTTTGAGCTCGGTGGCACCGCAGTTGGGGCAGGTGCACTTGAGGTCTGGGAAAGGACGCGAGATGATTTCGTCGTAGTGCGCGCGGGCCTTGCCGACGGCGTCTTCGGTGAAGCGCGCGATCTCACTCATGAAGGTGGCTCGGTCGAGTTCGCCTTGTTCCATCTTTCGGAGCTTGGCTTCCCAGTCTCCGGTCATGGAGGGAGAAGTGAGCGGCTTGATGTCCATTTCCTGGAGGAGATCAATGAGGCGCACGCCCTTGCCGGTGGCGATGAGCTCGCGGCCGTCACGGGTGATGTATTTCTGGCGAATGAGACCTTCGATGGTCGCAGCGCGGGTGGCGGGGGTGCCGAGTCCGCGTTCGGACATTGCTTCGCGGAGCTCGTCGTCGTCGATGAGCTTTCCGGCTCCTTCCATCGCGGAGAGGAGAGTCGATTCGGTGTAGCGGGCGGGAGGATTGGTTTCCTTTTCCTCCATCGTGATCTCGATGGCTTTGGCGTCTTCGCCTTCCTGGACGGCGCAGAGCTCGTCTTTGCCAGCGGCGACGCCGGGCTTGCGACCGTAGACAGAGAGCCAGCCGGGAGCGATGAGAATTTTACCGTCGGTGCGGAAGGTATCCTTTTCGGCACCGTGATCGATGGTGGTGAGGCGCTTGGTGACCTCGAACTCGGCATGCGGGAAGAAGACGGCGAGGAAGCGCTTAACGATCATGTCGTAGAGCTTGGAAACGGGCTCGTCAATTCTGACAACGCGGCCGGTCGGGATGATCGCGAAGTGATCGGAGACCTTCGCATTATTAAAGATACGCTTTTGAAATTGCAGGCGGTCGTTGTCGAGGGCGTCCTGGGCCCAGTTGGCGAGATCGGAAGTGGAACCGGCGAGCTCGGTCACGATTTCCTTTACGTTGGGCATGTAGTCCTCGGGAAGGTAACGCGAATCGGTTCGCGGATAGGTGATCATCTTGTGCCGCTCATAAAGAGTCTGGGCGAGCCCGAGGGTATTCTTGGCTGTGAAGGGAGCCTCCCGCTGGAGGGTGGTGAGGTCGTAAAGCTGGGGCGCGATTTGCCTCGTGGGCTTTTTGTCTTCGGTGACGATGCCGCTCTTGCCCTGGCAACGCTCGGTGATGACACGGGCACGTTCTTTATCCCAGATGCGCTCGGCGCGACCGTGGGGATTTGTTTCGTCCTTTTTAAAGTCGAGGTCGACCCACTTGCCGTCGTATTCGCCGGCGTCGACACCAAAGAGTCCGTGGACTTCGGCATAAGGAGTTGCGGTGAAAGCGGCGATTTCCTTTTCGCGCTTCGCAAGGATAGCAAGGGTCGGAGTTTGGACGCGTCCGGCGGCCGTGATATTGAAGCCACCGTGGCGGGAGCGGAAACAGGTCAGAGCGCGGGTGGAATTGAGGCCGACGAGCCAGTCGGATTCGGAGCGGCACTTAGCGGCGTCGGAAAGGTCGGACATTTCCTGGCCGTCGCGGAGTTTGTCCCAGGCTTGCTGGATCGCGCCGGTGGTCATGGATTGCATCCAGAGGCGTTTGACGGGCTTCTCGATCTTCCCGTAGTCCATGATGTATTGGAAGATGAGTTCTCCCTCGCGGCCGGCATCACAGGCATTCACGATTTCGGTGACGTCCTTGAGCTTGGCGAGTTTGAGGACGTGGCGGAGGCGTCCTTCGGACTGTTCGATGGGCTGGAGGGCGAAATTGCTGGGGATGGCCGGGAGGACGTCGAATTTCCACGGAAGGTTCTTTCCGTTGGGGCCGGTGGGCATTTTGAGCTCGATAAGATGACCGACCGCGGAGGTGATCATCGCCTGATCGTTCTCGAAATACTGGGCATCACGGGACTTTCCCTTTTTGGTAAACTTGCCGAGTTTTTTAGAGAGGGCTTTGGAGAGATCTGTAGCAACAGAGGGCTTCTCAGCGATGATCAGAGTCTTGGACACGGGCCGGACTTAGGGGTGAAAGGGGGGGGATGGGAAGAAATTTCTTTCCGATGACCTTCTTTCCGTAGGAAAAAAATAGAACGGAAGCGAGTTATTCACACTACTCTCTCGAGAGAAATTCAGGTATTTATTAGGAATCAGACCTTTTTTAGGAGTTCTTGGTCCCTGCAATTGGAATTGAGTTTCAGCCCTGAGATGGCTTCGAGAAGTTCTAGGCGCGAGTTGTTTGTTGATTTTTTGAACATGGATGGGCTTGGCTGAGGGGTAAGCGGCCAAGATGGTCGCTCTCCTTATTTCTTCTTGTAGCGTTGGCCGGGGAGGGTGAGGACGAGGTTTCTTAGTTCGAGCTTCATCAGGATGACGGAGATTTGATGAGATGGGAGGGAGGTGGCGGCGACCAGCTCGTCGATGAGGCGCTCGTCGTGACCGAGGGCTTTAAGGACGGCGTTTTCTTCCTCGGTGAGGTCGAGGTGGGTTTCGATGGGGCCGGGTTCGTTTTCGACGGTGAGGGAGAGGTCGAAGTTGAGGTGGCTGAAGTCGTCGAGGATTTGGGAACCGTCAGTGACGAGGGTGGCTCCGTCGCGGATGAGGTCGTGGCAGCCGCCGGAGGTGGGACGGTCGATGGGGCCCGGGACGGCGTAGACGTGGCGCCCGGCCTCGGATGCGAGATTTGCGGTGATGAGGGAGCCGGAGCGGCTGGGACATTCGACAACGAGGATGGCGCGGGACCAGTGGGCCACGATGCGGTTACGTTGCGGGAAAGTTTGTTTGTCGGGCGAAGTTTGGAGTGGGAATTCGGAAATGATGGCCCCGTGTCCGTCGGCGATCTTCTCGGCGAGGGCGAGGTTTTCAGGCGGGTAGAGTTGCATCAAACCGGAGCCGAGAACGCCGATGGTGCGACCTTTGGCGGCGACGGCTCCCTCGTGTGCAGCGGTGTCGATTCCGCGGGCAAGGCCGGAAATAACGGTAAGTCCGGCTCCGGCGAGTTGGTAAGCGAACTTGCGCGCGGTCTCGCGCCCGTAGTGGGTGAGCTTGCGGGAGCCGACGATGCCGATGGAATGAATGTCGCGTTCTTCGAGTTTGCCCCAAACGTAGAGAATGACGGGGGCGTCGTATGAATCGCGGAGGGCCGCGGGATAGTCGGAATCTTGCTGGGTGAGGATGGTGATGTTGCGTTCTTTGGCGAGAGAGATCTCGGCGGCGGGGTCGGTGTGGTTTTCCCAGTCCGCAATGAGCTTGGCGGATTCAGGTCCGATGCCCTGCACTTGCTGGAGAGCGGTGTCGGCGGCGCGGAGGACTTTGGTGGCGGAGCCGAAGGTTTCGATCAGGCGTTTGATTTTAACCGGTCCGGTTTGCGGCAGTTGGTTGAGGGCGATGAGTGCTTCGGCTTCAGTCATGGGTCCAGGTGGAGAGTTGTTCGGGAAAAGGACAGTCGGAGCAGTCGCTGAGATCTTCGAGACAAAAGTCCTGGTATATTTGCAGGAGGGCTTGGTGTTGCCAGGCGAATTTAAGGTGTGGTTTGGCGAGGGTGAGTGAGCCGAAGAGGCGCTCGGAGCAGCGTTTTACTTTTTGATTGGGAGCATCGGCGCGGACTTTGGCGTAGGCGTCCCAATGTTCGATGTTGAGTGGGTAGAGCGTGTTGATGAGAAACTCGGTGAGGCGGGATTTTCCGACGAGCTTAACGGTGCTCTCGGTTTGCGCGGATTTGAGAGTGTGGTGGCGGTCCCAGAAGGGATCGTTGAGGTTACTCATTGCGGAGGTAAATTTGGTAAAAGGCGGGTCCTGCTTGGCGAGGGTGCTGAGTGACCTCCATTGCGCGGCCGCAGTGGCGAGAGCAGCGACGCGGCGGTGCGGGTGATTTCCGGGCCGGGTCGCGCGAGTGCTCCAGCCGGGGGTGCGGTTTTCGGGAAATTCGAATTGGTCGCGGCGCTTCCACCAACGAGTCCAGAGATCTTCGAGCCATTCCTGGGATTCGGGCGGGGCGGTTTCGTGGAGGGTGGGAGAAAGAAATCCGGCGGTGCCAAAAATGATGGCTTCGCGGTCTTCGGGCGAGAAAGTGTTGAGTTTTTTGGCGGGAAGGCGCTGCGCGAGGAGGCGCATGGGAAGGCGGTTGGCGGAGAAGCCCATGGCAGCAGCGAAGGATTCCCAGAGGGCTTGCGAAAAGCCATGGAGTGACGAGGTTTGTTTGAAGCGGTGGGCTTTTTGTTGGGCGCGATAGATGGCGGCTTCCTTGAGGAGAGAGGTGATGTTTTCTTCGGAAAGTTGCGCGAGGGGATTAAGGCAGCGGCCGGGTCGGGCGAGGGCCTGAGTGAGACGCGGAAGGCCGAGGGCGGTGTTGACTTCATTGGGCGCGAGAACGATGCGGGGGACGTCGCGGTCGTTACTGGTGCGGGTGAAGAAGGTGGGGCCGGATTCGGTGAGGACGATGTGGAGAATGACGTCGTCGAAGAATGGACTCTCACGATGGCCGTGGAGTTCCCAGCTGCGGGAATCGAGATCGAGTTCGATGGGGCCGGAGTGCATTTCACCATCGATCTCGACGGAGGCGGCGAGGAAATCGGGACCGGCACCGCGATTCCATTCGCCGGGAGAGATAATGCGGATTTTTTGGCCGTGGCTGGCGGTGTGCTCACAGGAGAAATGCCCGGCAAACCAATGGGATTGGATTTCGATTTCGTCGAAATTTGGTCGCGCCAAATTCTCTGCCACCAGATTGGTGGCTGGGGCGCAATCATTGAGAAGCTGCGCGTAGGTCATTTCTTTTTGGCAGGCGGCGGAGCAGGGGGATCCAGAATTGTAATGAGGCCATCGACTGATTTAACTTCGGGGAGGTCTTCATAGGTAGCCTTGGCTTTCTTGAGAATAATGAGTGCTTCGCCGTGTTTCTTCTGGCGGCGGTTAAGCTCGACAAGATTGAGGTCCTGCCGGAGTTTATCAGCGGGGTTTTGGTAGAGGCTTCTGGCTTTGATGAATGAATCGGTGGCGGCTTCCCAATTTTCTTCTTCGAGTTCTTGCGTGCCGAAGTGTTCCTGAATGATGCCGCTTTTAAACTTTTTGGACGCTTGGGTGAGATTGGCCCGACGTTCTTTTGCATCCGCCCATCGATTCTGGGCCAGGCGGATGGCTTTGAAGTCACGATCTTCTTTGAAGTCGGAGAGGGTTTCGTTGAACTTTTTGTAGGGACGATAAAGTGGGTCGCCGATAACGACACTTTGCCAGGAGATGACATTCATCGCCATGTAGGCTGACTCGATGAGAGAGTATCCTTTGAGAAGTCGGTCGTGAAAAATGCTAAAGTCGTGACTGGCCTGGAGGTAGGGTTCCCAGACGTTGCCGAGAGTGGCGGCGGCTCCCCGGTCGATGAGTGCGGCGCTCCAGTTCTGGGCGGGATTGTTGAGTTGTTTGGCGCTGAAGGAGTGAAGGTGAACGGCGATGGCGCCAGGCTTGAGTTTCATCTTGGGGTCGAGGAAGGGGCCGTTGCGATGCTGGGTATACCAGCCGAAGTAGAGGGCGGCATCGGTCATGGGATAGTGGCTGGTGAAGGTGTTTTTTTGTCGGTCGACGACGGTTGGAATGCCGACTTCGAGGTTTTTTGTGACGATGGTGCTCATCCATTGATCGCCGATGGCAAAGCCTCCACCTTTGAGTGCGTGGTCGATATAGGCCCGACCCCAGAGTCCTTTTTCTTCAATTTCCAGTGAATCAAGAACCATGCGCTTGCAGTGATCCTGCGTGGGGCCGTCGAGGCGACCGACGAGATAGATGAGGTCGAGGTTGGATTGGATGAAAGGGAGATCCTTTTTGAAAAACGGATTGGGGATGAGGCCAGCGATGGGATAGGGATCGACACCGAATAGGGCGAGCTCTGAATCAATCGAGGCTTCGGTGTTCTTGCCAAATTGTTTTACTTTGGCGAGTTCTTCGGCGCTTGCTTCACTTCGGCTGATGCGAAGAGGCATGCCCCGCATGAGGACGATGCTGCGGATGTGGCTTTGAGAAGGAATAGTTGTGCCACTTACGTCTTTGGAAAGAGTCCACCATTTGGATTCGGTGAACTTTTGGCGGAGGGGATCGCGGATCGTTTTATTGTAAGTGGCGCGGTCGATGGTGGCCTTCTCGGTGGTGGAAACTCCGACGATCTGCGTGGTCGGGATTTTCCGCATCAGCGAATAGAACTCGGCCAACTCTTTGGAATCTTCCGAGTTGCTGTTGTAGACGACAAGGATGTGTCCGGGTTGGAGCGGTGCCGGGGCGGCGAGGACCGGAACGATCAGGGCAAGAAAAAGGAGGATTCGCATTATTTGAGAAGATTAAGGCTGAGGCGGTCGTACGCCAGCGAAACATTCGGTGAGAGAGAGGCGGAGACTTCCTCGCGGTTGATTTCGTGGGAGAGATGAGTGAAGTGGGATTGCCGGGGTTTGAGCTCCTCGATGGTGGCGAGGGCTTCGTGGATAGTCATGTGGGTGTGATGA
The DNA here is from genome assembly GCA_029253285.1 of Akkermansiaceae bacterium. Taxonomy (GTDB): domain Bacteria; phylum Verrucomicrobiota; class Verrucomicrobiia; order Verrucomicrobiales; family Akkermansiaceae; genus SW10. Next base: position 36,079 of record JAQWZU010000080.1, read on the forward strand.
TCTTCGTGGCGAAGGGCGTCGATGATGAGGATGTCAAGGTCCTGAAGGAGGGCGAGAGACTCGGGTGGGATCGTTTTAACGTCGGGGAGGTAGGCCAGGGAAAGGTGATCGGGGAAATCGAAGCGAAAGCCGTGGGTACGAACCCAGCCGTGTTTAACCTCGATCGGGGTGATTTTGAGGCCGTTGAATTCGAAGGCTTCTTCGAAAGGGCGTGGGTCGGGGTGGACGTAGCCACCTTGTTTGCCTTTGTTGAGAAAGGCCCAGGGGAACATGCGGTCGAGGCCGCCAAGGGTTTCGGGAGATCCGTAGAGCGGGAGGGGATCGTCGCGATGCCAGCAGAAGGCGCGGATTTCATCGAAGCCCGCGACGTGATCGACGTGCTCGTGGGTGTAGAGGACGGCGTCGACGGCGGTGATATTCTCGCGGAGCGCTTGTTCGTGAAGGTCGGGGCCGGTGTCGATGAGGAGACGCCCCCAAGGGCCTTCGATCAAGGCGGAGCTGCGGAGACGGCGGTCATGGGGGTGATCCGAGGCGCAAGTCGGGCAGGGACAGCCGATGACCGGCACGCCGACGGAGGTGGCGGTGCCGAGAAAAAGGAAGCGGCTTTGATCCGAACACGTGCTCATGGTTGCAACTGGGCGAAAGCCTTGCATAATCGCCTCCTCATCGCAAAACGGAATGCTCACTCTTCTCAAGATTCGTAACCTCGCCCTCGTCGATCAACTGGAATGGGAACTCGGAAGTGGATTGGTCGGGGTGACCGGGGAGACTGGTGCGGGCAAGTCGGTGATCGTAGGTGCGCTCAAACTGGTATTGGGAGAGCGGGCCGATAAAGGGTTGATTCGCACTGGTGAAGAGCAATGTAAGGTCGAGGCGATTTTTAATTTGTCCGATTCAAGTGCCATCGATGCCATTCTCGAGGAAGTCGGGCTCGATCCTTGCGATGAAAACGAGCTGATCATTCGGCGCGTGGTGGGTACGAGTTCGAACAAGCAGTTTGTGAATAACGGAGCGGCGACCCTGGGTGTGTTGCGGAAAATTGGGCAACACCTGGTGGATCTTCACGGGCCGCACGATCACCAGTCCTTGCTTTCGGCAGAGCGGCAGCTGGCGATGTTGGATGCCTACAGCGGAGCGGTAAAAGATTTGGCGGGTTACCGTGAGCAGTGGGCGAGTTGGCGGCAAGCTGCGGATGATTACGAAACGGCGCGAGCCCAGCGCGAGATTGGTGATCAGGAAAAAGAGCTTTTGAGATTTCAGGTGGAGGAAATTGACTCGGCTGAATTGAAGCCGGGCGAAGAGGAGGAGTTGGAAGAGCGTTATCGTCGCACGAGTAATGCGAGTCGTCTTGGTGAGTTGGCCGGGAAGGCGGTGCAGTTGCTGTCGACAACGGTGAATTCAGGACTTGAGGAACTACAGCGCACTGTGGTGGAGCTTTCATCGATTGATCCGGCGATCAAAGACCTCTCCGATGAAGTGGAAGGCGCAAATATTCAGATGCAGGAATTGGAGCGTGGACTCGCGGATTATCTCGGTGAGTTGGAATTGGATCCGGAAGAAGTGCGCGAAGTAGAGGGTCGCTTTAATTTAGTAGAGAACCTGAAGCGGAAATACGGACCCGGCTTGGAGGATGTCATCGAGCATGCAGAGGAAGCCCGGCAACGACTAGCTGGCTCGGATAACCGGGAAGAATATCTCAAGGGCCTGAAAGAGTGTGTGGATGGCGCGATGAAGACCCTTCGATCCAGAGCTCGCAAGATGAGCACGAAGCGTAAGAAGCATGCCACAGCTTTGGCGGATGAAGTGAGATCTCATCTCGTTGATTTGGGGTTCAAGCAAGCTGAGTTTGAAGTGCAGCTGGAAGTCCGGGAAGAACCGGGACCGTATGGTCTTGAGAATGTCGAATATCTCTTCGGTCCGAATCCGGGAGAGCCGCTCAAGCCGCTCCGGCAGGTCGCTTCGAGCGGGGAGATTTCACGAGTGATGTTGGCGGTGAAAAATGCGCTGGCTGATCAGGATAGCACGCCTTTGATGGTGTTTGATGAAATCGATGCCAATGTCGGCGGGGAAATTGCTCGGGCGGTGGGCGAAAAAATGGCGAGTTTGGGTGAGCGGCATCAAGTGGTGTCGATTACGCACTTTCCGCAGGTGGCAGCCGTGGCGCATCAGCATTTTCTGGTCGAGAAGCGAGTGGAGGGAGGTCGCTCGATTTCCTCACTCGTCGAAGTCGCCGGAGAAGAGCGAGTTGATGAGTTGGTTCGGATGCTCGGAGGCGGAGGAATCGAAGTCCGCGAGATGGCAAAGTCGCTTTTGAGTTAGGAATGGCGAATCTTTGCGAACTCCATGACTTGTGGATAGAAGATGTGGAAGGCTTTGCTGAAGGAGTGGTAGTGGGAAGTGAGGTCTTCTTCGGCTCCTACGAGTGGGCTCAGGAATTTTCGGCGTGAGCTAACGCGTCGGAAGGTGAGGGCGAGGCCGTCGATGGCGCCATAGGTGCCGAGCCAGTTTTCGGCTTGCATCCGCGGCGCCAGGGCTTCGAGTTCGGGGGTGAGCCAGTCGGTGCGTCGATCCAGAGTGCGATACACTTCGGAGATGAAGAGATTGAGTGGTCCGTCCGAATACTCCTGCCAATGATGTGCGAGAAAGTGGTCGAAGAAAATGTCGATAATGATGCCGGCGAAGCGCCGTCGTTCGGGTGAGAGGAATTTTTTGGCATCGAGGAACGAGGCATGGCTATCGGTGAATTGATCCACGGCCCGATGAAGCATGATGCCGTCAATGACCTCGTCGGGGAATTGCGTCCTGAGGCTTTCCGGAGTGCCTCGAACGAAGTCACCCAGAAGTGCGCCCACGCGGGAGGCGTCGGTATTTTTAGCGAGATGAAAGTGAGCGAGAAAGTTCAAGGCTTGCGGTTGGGATAGGGCCTGATTTATGAAGTGTCCATGATCGTATGGTGGAACGAACGTTTACTTTTCGAGGGCGAGGTGAAAATTTCACCGTTTGATTCCTGTCTGCTTCGAGGGGAAGGTGTATTTGAAACCATTTTGGCGAGGGATGGACGGATCATTTCCTGGCCGCGGCATTTAAAGCGACTTCGAAATTCCGCTGATCTTCTAGGAGTGGATGTGCCGGAGGAAAGCGCGCTGGTAGAGGCAATGCGGATGCTTCTTGATGAAAATGATTTGTCCGAAGGAAAGGCGAGGATTCGAATTACGCTCGGAGACAATCAACTGGTGACGGCGGTGCCTTTGCCGGAACGAGGTGAAACTGCGCGGATCACTCTTGTGGATCTTTGTCGCAACGAGAAGAGCCCGATGTGTCACGCCAAGACCTGTTCCTATGCTGAAAACATGCTGTCATTGGCCAGAGCTAAGGAGGCGGGGGCAGATGAAGCGATTTTGTCGAATACCAAGGGGGAGCTTTGCGAAGGGAGTATGTCGAACGTCTTCTTTGTGAAGGATGGGAAGATTTGCACGCCGGCTCTGGAGTGTGGGTGCCTGCCGGGAACGGTGCGTGAAGCATTTCTTGAGATTGGGGAGGTCGAAGAGGGGCGTTGGCCGATAGAGGTTCTGAACGAGGCTGAGGAAATTTGGCTGACAAGTTCGACCCGTCTGGTGAGCTGGGTGAGTCACTATGGTGAACGTGATCTGGGAGAGGCTTCAGAGCTCTTTCAGAAAAGCCGGGAGGGCTTGATAAGGCATATCGGAGCATTCTAGTCTTCCGGCGACTGCGGTATTTTGCTTAAACGTTTTTGTGAATTTCCCTCACAAATTGCTTTTTCTTATTTTGGCGTCGCAGGCGTGTGCAAAATCGGCGCTCACCTTCAATAAGGACATTCGCCCGATTCTTTCGGATAAGTGTTTTGCTTGTCATGGTTTCGACGAAGAAACCAGGGAGGCCAAGCTGCGGCTCGATACTCCGGAGGGGGCATTTAAGAAAAAGAAGCGGGGAAAACCGGCGATTTTTCCCGGGAATCCGGATGAGAGTGAGTCGTGGCTGCGCATCATCTCCAAGGACGAGGATGATGTCATGCCTCCGCCGGATTCGCACAAGCAGCTGACTTCGGAAGAGAAGGCGGTCATCCGTCAATGGATTTCCGAAGGAGCGGAGTATCAAAGACACTGGGCTTTTGAGGCTCCGGTGAAGGGGAAGATTCCAGGGGGAGAAGGAACAGTGATTGACCGCTTCGTAGGGGCCGGTTTGGAAAAAGAAGGAGTGGGCTTTTCCCCGGAAGCGGATCGCGCGACTTTGATTCGGAGAGTGAGTTTTGCGCTAACCGGTTTGCCGCCTTCGATTGAGGAGGTGGAGACTTACCTCGACGATCAAACGACTAATGCTTACGAGAAAATGGTCAAGCAATACCTCGCTTCAGATCGGTATGGTGAGGAAATGGCGCGCCATTGGTTGGATGCGGCGCGTTATGGAGACACCCATGGGATGCACCTCGATAATGAGCGTCAGATGTGGGCTTACCGGGATTGGGTGATTGAATCGTTTAACAAGAACTTGCCCTACGATAAATTTACGATTCAGCAACTAGCCGGTGACTTGATGCCGAATCCGACCCAGGAACAAATGGTGGCTACCGGGTTCAACCGTTGTAATGTCACTACCGGTGAAGGTGGTAGTATCGCGAAGGAGTTCGTCTTTCGTTACGCCGTTGATCGGGCAAGCACCACGGCGCAGGTTTGGTTGGGTCTGACAGCGGCCTGTGCGGTGTGTCATGATCACAAATACGATCCGATTACTTCCAAGGATTTCTATTCGCTTTATGCCTTTTTTAACTCCAATGCCGATCCGGCGATGGACGGAAACAAGTTGCTCACGCAGCCGGTGGTCAAAGTGAAGAGCCCGGACTACGATGAAAAGATGAAGGCGTTCTCGGAACGGGAGAGTGTTCTCGCGAAGAAGATGACCAAGATCGCAAAATCGCTGGTTTATAAAGATCCGGCCGAGCAAAAACCACGTCCACCCAAGGCTGTGCAGGAACAGGTTTGGTTTGACGATGCCTTTCCCAAGGGTGCGAAGGTTGGGTCGTCAGGGCATCCTCTGACACTTGTAGATTTCCCGGTAAAGAGCGGAAAGAAATCGTTGAAGCGAGGTGGCCCGGCGATGGCGCAGGATTACTATCAGGCGGGAGCCGCTCCTCTGGTTGTACCGGCGAATGCGAAGTTTTTCCTCAATGTTTATCTCGACCCAAAAGATCCGCCGGAAGAGGTTATGATTCAGTTCCATACCAGTGGTTGGAGTCACCGTGCCTTGTGGGGGGCTGATGTGATTGACTTTGGCAATAGAGGAACCACGGAACGGTATCGGGCAGGAGACCTGCCAAAGAAAGGGGAGTGGGTTCGTCTTGAAGTCCCGGGTGAAAAGATGGGGCTTTCGAGTGGTGCCAAGGTCGTGGGCTTTGCTTTCACCGTGCACGGCGGAACGGCTTACTTTGATCATTTCGGAGTTGAAGGCGTCACCGATCCGGCCTCAGACCCGAATCTTTCTTTAATGGCCTGGCGAAACTCACGGAAAGGTAAGGATACTCCGGAAGCGAAAGGTAAACTAAGGGGATGGTTGAAGGCTGGTCCCGAGAAAGCCCGCAAGCCCGGGGAGTTAGCGCAGATTAGGTCATATTACCTTGAGAATATCTGCCACTCGACACGTGATGCCTTCACCTCGGTTGATGGAGATTTGGAAAAGATTCGTAAAGAAAAAGCGGCCTTCGATGCGAGTATTCCATCGACCTTTGTCTTCAAGGATCTCGCAAAGCCCCGCGAAAGCTTCGTGATGATACGCGGGGAATACGACAAGCCCGGTGAGAAGGTGGAGCCGAATACTCCACTGGTTCTTCCTCCGCTAAAGAAAGACGGAGCGCGGGCTAATCGTCTCGACTTGGCAAATTGGTTGGTGGCTCCTGAGAATCCACTCACAGCCCGCGTGGCGGTGAATCGTTTTTGGCAGCAGGTCTTTGGCGTTGGTTTGGTTAAGACGAGTCACGATTTTGGAACGCAGGGAGAATTGCCCAGTCATCCTGAATTACTTGATTACCTCGCGTTGCGCTTTCAGGAAAAAGGATGGGATGTCAAAGCCCTGATGCAGGAGTTGGTGATGAGTAGGACCTTCCGTCAGCAAAGCCGTGCGGCCAGTCCGCGATGGGTGCAGGATCCGACCAATCGAAAACTGGCCCGTGGTCCGAGGATTCGTCTCGCTGCGGAGCAGTTGCGTGATCAGGCGCTCTTTGTGGGCGGATTGATTGATCTAAAAATGGGAGGTAAAGGCGTAAGGCCCTACCAGCCTCCGAACATCTGGGAGCCGGTGGCTTTCGGGGGATCGAATACGAGATATTACAAACAAGGGAAGGGCTCTGATCTCTATCGGCGTTCGGTTTACACCTTTTTCAAACGAACCGCACCGCATCCAGCAATGACGAACTTCGACGCTCCGGCGCGCGAGCAAACCTGCTTGAGTCGTGAGACTAGTAATACGCCATTGCAGGCCTTGCAGCTTTTGAATGATGTGCAGCATTACGAGGCGGCGCGAGGGTTGGCAACACGAATGATGAAAGCTTCGCCGGAGCCAGCGGCGAGGATTGATTTTGCCTTCAAAAGCGTTTTGTCTCGCGCGCCTTCTTCGGATGAGGTGGCAATCATTTCCAAGCTCTGTCAACGACAGTTGGCCCGGTATCAAAAAACTCCCGAGGATGCCAAAAAGGCCATCGGTTTTGGTGAATCGAAAGCTCCGGCTGACTTGGATGTTCCGCAACTGGCGGCATGGACCTTGGTCGCAAATCTTATTCTTAACATGGACGAAGCTATCGTTCGCAACTAATTACCTTGTGAATCCATTTTTAGAAAATCAGCTTCTTCAAACCCGTCGTCAGTTTTTTGGCGACACCGGAATTAGGTTGGGCGGAATTGCCATGGCTTCCTTGATGGGGGCTCCGCGAATCAGTGCCGCGCCATCCGAGGTGCATCCGGCTTTGCCTGACTTGCCGCATTTTGCAAGTAAGGCGAAGGCGGTGATTTACCTCCACATGAATGGTGGTCCGTCGCAGCTCGATACCTGGGATTACAAGCCGAACCTACTTAAAGAATATCAGAAGAGCCTTCCCAAGGAGTTTCTTGGAGATCGGATTACCACGATGACCAGTGGTCAGGCGAAGTTTCCGGTAGCGCCTTCACGATTCAAATTTTCCCAGCACGGGGAATGTGGGCGTTGGGTGAGTGAGTTACTTCCGCATACCGCTAAGATCGTGGACGACATCGCAGTGGTGAAAACGGTGCATACCAATGCAATCAACCACGACCCGGCCTGTACCTTCGTCATGACCGGAAGCGAAGTGCCGGGCAAGCCGAGCATGGGATCGTGGATTTCTTATGGTCTGGGGGCTGAAACGAGCGATCTTCCGGCTTTTGTTGCGTTGACGCCAAACTTCCCGAATGGCTCGAATGCGCAGGCTCTCTTTAGTCGGATGTGGGGACCGGGGTTTCTGCCCGGACGTCATAGTGGTGTGGTTTTGCGATCAGGAAATGATCCGGTGCTTTATCTGGAGAACCCTCCGGGAGTTAATCGGGATGACCGCCGGGCGATGCTCGATTCTCTGGGCGAACTTAATCAACGCGGCTTTGAGAAATTTGGTGACCCGGATATTCAGACGAGAATTTCCCAATATGAAATGTCCTATCGGATGCAAGCGAGTGTCCCTGAATTGACAAATTTTAAGAAGGAGTCGAAAGCGACATTGGATTTATACGGCGAAGATGTTCATCGGGCGGGATCGTTTACTTCAAGTGCGCTTCTGGCCCGACGACTTGTCGAACGTGGCGTGCGCATGGTGCAGATTATGCATCGAGGCTGGGACTCGCACGGGAATCTTCCCAAGGAGATGGGGAGTCAGTGTAAGGATACAGATCAAGCGTGTGCAGCTCTCCTCACCGACCTTAAGCAACGCGGAATGTTGGATGAAACGCTCATTATTTGGGGGGGAGAATTTGGCCGGACGGTATACTCTCAGGGGACACTCACCGAGACTCGCTACGGAAGGGATCACCATCCACGGAATTTCTGTATGTGGATGGCGGGCGGAGGAATCAAGGGTGGCGTCACACTCGGTGAAACCGATGAGTACTCCTATAACCCGGTGAGGGACTCTGTGCACATCAACGAGATCAACGCGACTGTGATGCATTGTCTCGGGATCGACCACGAACGCTTTACCCTGAAATATCAAGGCTTGGATCAACGTCTTACCGGAGTTGAACCGATGAAGGTTCTCAAGAATATCCTGGCCTAAACGCTCCACTTGAGAGTCTTATCTTGCTTCATGCGAAGACCCTCGATAGAAGGGTGATCTGCGCTATGGCGATGCGAGTTGGCTTGCTTGTTGAATAATTGGGTTTTCCAGTCCGAGGAGGTTTTCTTAATCCGCAGCAGTCTACTGCGAAGTCGATCTCGTTTCCAGATCGTTGATGATCCCTTTTGCTTCGCCAAGTAGGAAGAGCGAGCCGGTTAGGATCGCTGGAGAGTTCATGCGATTGACGACTTTAAGGGCGTCAGCGAGGTTTTCGTAGACGGTAGATGTCGCGTCTACTTCATAGGAATCGGGCGAAAG
>JAQWZU010000118.1 GCA_029253285.1 Akkermansiaceae bacterium
AACATCGACGTCCTCAAGGAAGCCGACCTTCTCTTCTTTTACACCCGCTTCATGAAGCTCCCCGATGATCAGGCCGACGCTCTCGTCGCTTACTTCGAGCGTGGAGGCCCCACCATCGGGCTCCGCACCTCGACCCATTGCTTCAATGGCCAAAAAGGCAAGTGGGCCAAGCTCAACTTCAACTACGGAAGCGACGACTACCGCGGCGGCCTCGGCGAGCAAGTCTATGGCAACACCTGGAATAAGGCACGCGGCCAGAGCCACTACGGCTCCAACCATAACATGGGCGGCACCATTTCCGGCATCGGAAAGCACGCCATCCTCACCGGCGTCAAGCCCATGCATACCTACTCCGGTGCCTACAAATCACAACCTCCCGCCGACGCCACTCCTCTCCTCGAAGTTCAGGTCCTCAACACCTTCGGACCCAGCAAGAACATCAATAAAGACAAACCCCTCGTCAACGCCGGGTGGACCCGCAACTCCTATGTTGCACCCTCCGGCGCCAAAAAAGAGGCCCGCGTCGTCTACACCTCCTTCGGAGCTTCCGAAGACGTCCTCGATGAAAACGCCCGCCGCTTCCTCATCAACTCCTCCTTCTGGGCACTCGGACTCGAAGATAAAATCACCGCCGACCTCAACGCCGCCATCGTCGGAAAATTCCAGCCCGCACCCTACACCACCGGTTCTTTCTACCGCACCGGCGTCAGGCCCTCCGACCTCGCCGGCTGGGACAGCCAGGTCATGCCCGCCAATGCCAAATACGCCGGCTTCGAAGGTAAGGTAAATCCACGCGCCATGAATGTTCTCAAGAACCGACCCCACGCCCTGAAGGACATCCAACGCCTCCACCCCGACTTCAAGCCCAAGAAGTAGCAGGGACTTCTCGCCTCTGACCGCTTGAACATTTAACAATTTCTGTTCCCCGCCAAATGCCTCCTGCGCAAGCCTTGCCGGGAGGCAATTTTCATTTAGCCCATAGTAGCACAGGCCAAGCTGCTAATACTCAGCCGGTGTATTTGAAATAAGTAGAGCGGTGCTTCCAATGCTACTCGCCAAATTCGCAATCAGGAAAAACTTTCCTTCGTCAGGAGCGCGAGCTTCTGCAGCTTGTTGAGGCGATACCTTCGGTCAAAGACGCGGAAATTGTCCTTCTTCATCTTGCCAAGCAGCGTGTGATAGATCCGGTGCATTACGCGCGGTGCGAGGAGCGCCTTATAGTCCTCTTGTGGTAGGAGCGACGTCGCTCTGGCATAGAGTTCCTCGCAACGCTTGGCCTGGTAATTCATGAACTCCAGAAAGCGCGCATCATGCACCCGCCCGAGAAGATCCTCTTCACTGTAGTCAAAGCGCATGAGGTCATCCAAAGGCACATAAATTCGCGAGCCATTATCAAGGTCCTCTCCAATATCGCGCAGGATATTGGTCAACTGCAACGCATCGCCTAAAGCAATGGCATAGTCATGCGCCCGCTTGGGATCCGCCCCAAAAAGCGGCAAACAAACCAAGCCCACCGACGAGGCAACACGATAGGTGTATTTCTGCAAATCTTCCCAGGCGTCAAACCGCTGTGGTTCGAGATCCATCTGACATCCTTCGATGACATTGGTGAAATACTCCGACGGAATCTCATAGCGATCCCGCACTTCCAATACCTCGCGCTGCAAGTCCTGCAGCGGAAGCTCCGGATTGACCTCGCTCTCGTCAAAAACCGTCTTCCACTTTGCCAATCCCTCGCGCTTCTCTTCGATCGGCAATTCGAGGTCATCGGCCAGATCATCGATGACCCGACAGTAGGCGTAGAAGGACACCAAATGCTCACGCCGGTCCGCCGGAACACACCTCAGGGCGAAGGCGAGATTCGACTTCGCCTTCCGGGTAATCTCGGCGGCGGTGGGTTCGACAGGCATCAGTTACTATTCAATAAATCCCCAGTGACCACTGGTGAAGGGCCAAAGGGAGAAATAGGCCGGGCCAACAAGGTTGTGCTGCTTCACCGTGCCCCAAAAACGCGAATCCAAGCTACTCGGTGAGTTATCGCCCATCGCATAAAACTCACGCATATTGGTATCTTCGGTCTCTTCAATCGACTTGAGTTTAAAGACGAAATCCTGATTTACAAAGGGACTCTTTCCCTGCCTCGGATTGCTATATCCGGGGTACTTCCGCCCCTTGGCATCGGCACCTTGACCCGCCACGCGGAGGATCGTTTCCTCCTCGGGAATGACTCCGTTAATATAAAGGTCAGGCTCTTTCACTTGAACGGTATCGCCCGGCACGGCAACAAGGCGCTTAATATAATGCGTCCCGCCCTGCTGACTGCTCATTTGTTTACCCGTTTGGTCCGTATCGATTCCGCGGGTATCAAAGACGAATGATTCTCCGCGCTTAGGATTGCGGAAATGATACGAAACCTTGTCCACCAAAACGAGATCTCCCGAAGTCAAACTTCCCTGGAAAATGGGATCGCCTTTCTGGTAATGGGGACCTCGTGCAAAAATATATCCCTTCTGGGTATTTCTCACAAATTTTCCAATCGTGGGAATCCGCACGGCTTCATTCGCAGGACAACCGATTCGTACCGAGCTGCCATCGTCGAAGAAAATCTTGGTGCCCGAAAAGAGGAACCAAGTGGAATCCCTGATCCCTGTGATGCTCTTTTCTTTGTCCGCCACGATGTTTTCATAGGACTTTCCTTCCATCACGAAATCGATTGCCCGCTTCCCGATGAAAGGCTTGTCCCAACCTTCTTCTTCATGCATCGGTGTGGCAATAATTCCATTCAAGGACGGTTGCATCGATCCGGTCGGAATTCGAAACGGCTGCAGGAAGTATGCCCTAATGCCCAATGCGACGACAATCGCCACCCAAAAAACTTCGATGTTCTCTTCCAGCCAGGTCGGTGCCTTGTAATGGGCGAGCGATTTCTCACAAGTATTGTGCACCTGCTTCGAGGTCTCCTTTACCGCATCCAGATCCTTCGCCTTGATCGCGCCCTTCAAATCGGCCCGGCGAGATTCGATTTCATCAATACGGTTCTGCGTCAGCAGATCGCGCTTGTAATGCAGAAACTTCTTCGAGCCTTTCAACAGGCCCAGGGCTTCCTTTTTCCAACGTGGCTTAAACACGGGGGAAAGCTGACCTTCCCGCCGCCAAGTTTCAAGGGGGAATCCTCGCCTCGGAAATTCGGCAATATTTCAGGGTTCTCTCCCGTCTTATCACCGTACAAACTCCCGCCATGCCTCTCACTGTTCACGGAAAGCACTTCCATCTCGATGGAAAGCCCCACTTTCTGCGAACCATCACCTACGGCCCCTTCCCGCCCAATTCCACCCATTCGCCGGAAATTGACTTCCCGCGCATCCGCCGGGCCGGATTCAATTCCATCCGCGTCTATACCCTCCCGGACGGGGAATTACTGGACACCGCCGGGAAAAACGACCTCCTCGTCATCCCGTCCCACGCCTGGGCCAATGGCTGCGACTTCATCCGCGAGCCCGACATTTTCCACGAAGCCCGCGCCTCTCTCGTCTCCTGGCTCGCGCAGTATCACGACCATCCAGCCCTCGGCGCTCTCCTCGTTGGCAACGAAATCCCCACCGACATGGCCCGCTGGATGGGTCCGGCCAAAGTCCGCGCGCTTCTCGACGAACTTATTCTCGCCGCCAAAAAATCCGCGCCCGCTCTCCCCGTCGCCTATTCCAACTTTCCCACCACAGAATACCTCGAACCTCTCGCCGCCGACTTCACCGCCTTCAATCTCTATCTCGAAAACCCCGAAGACCTCGCCGACTACCTCCCCCGCCTCCACCACCTCGCGGGCGACCGCCCGGTTTATCTCACCGAGTTCGGACTCGATACCCGGGGCAACTCAGAGGAGCAACAAGCCGAACTTCTCCCCTCCGCGCTCCGCCTCAGCCGTGAAGCGGGACTCACCGGAGCCACGCTCTACGCATGGTCCGATGCCTGGCAAAACAATGGCGAAACCATCACCGACTGGTCCTTCGGGTTGGTCCGCCGCGATGGCTCGGAAAAACCCGTCCTCGCCGAGTTGGAAAAGATCCGCCTTCCTCTTCCGCAACCCGAAACGCCTCCGCGCTTCTCCGTGATTATCTGCACCCGCAATGGCGCGGATCGTTTGAAAGGCTGCCTCGATGCCTGCCTTGCTCTCGACTGCCCAGACTTCGAGATCATCGTGGTCAATGACGGATCGACCGACGACACCGAAAAACTGTTAGAGAGTGCCGAAGGTATCCGCGCCTTCCATCTTGATCCCTGCGGACTTTCCGCCGCGCGTAATTACGGGGCCAAAATGAGCAAGGGCGAAATCCTCGCATTTACCGACGATGACTGCCGACCCGACGTCCATTGGCTTGCGTGGTTGGCCCACGCCTTCACTACCTCGGAACACGCTGCCATCGGCGGACCCAATCTCGCTCCGCAGCCCGACTCACTCGCCCTCTCGCTCACTACCGCCGCGCCCGGTGCACCCACCCACGTCATGCTCGACGACACCACCGCCGAGCACCTCCCCGGCTGCCACCTCTCGGTGCGACGATCCGCCTTCGATCAGATCGGCGGATTCGACAAACAATTCCACACCGCCGGAGACGACGTCGACTTTTGCTGGCGACTCCGCGACGCCGGACACACCCTCGGGTTCTGCGGCGCCTCCTTCGTTTGGCATCACCGCCGCGCTACGCCCTGGCGATACCTCAAACAACAAATGGGCTACGGGAAAGCCGAAGCTCTCCTCTTCAAAAAACACCCGCAACGTTTTTCCGAAGGCGGCATCCGTTGGCAGGGCTGCGTCTACCAAGGCGGAGCGCTTGGCATCCAGCCCGGCGACTTCATCTACAGCGGACCCACCGGCGAAGCTCCTTACCAATCGCTTGCCCTCAACCGACAACCGGTCCGCCGCCTCCCGGGCGAATACGACACCCCCTCAGGCCGCTTCGCCCTCCGCATTCTCGCTTGGCTGCAATCTCTCCTCCGCCCCTGGGCCCGCAAGTCCTCCGGAGGACCCGGCCGTAATATATCCATCACAAAGACTCCTCCTCCCGCCGAAACCGCACGCCATCAGCTCACTCTCACTGGCTCCGACGGACTCTCCCGACACCATCTTTACCGACACCTTCTCGCCCACGGCTGGGAAGCCTGCCCCGACCCTGATTGGGATCTCCAATACCAAAGCACCTTCCTCATCGCCGCCACCGAACAAAGCGGCACGCGGACCAATCGCACCTTCGTTGGTCTCAGCGGACCCGCGCCTGATCTCAAGAAACTGGCCATCGCCGCCGGGTTCAGCCTTCCTTCCTGATTAAGAGGATGACAACTGTAAGATTCCGCTCGGCCGCGTGGTTTATTGACGATCATGAAACACCTGCTTTTTTCCCTCTGCCTCATCGCGCCACTCCTTGCCGGTGAATGGACCGTTTCCCTTGCCGGAAATTCATTCCGCACCGAACCAGCACCGGGTAATGGCACGAGACGAGGCGGTGTCCTTTCCTGGTCACAACCAACTGAAACCTACTCGGTCTTTTTCCACGTCGACAAGCCCGCCACCTTCGATCTCGCCCTCCGTGGCTCCTCCGAAAAATCAGCCGACTGGAAAATCAGTTGTGGCGACAAAAACTTCAAGATCACGGTGGCCGTTGCCGAGATGAAAGAGCACACGGTCGGCCAATTCAATGCCACCGGTCCCGGCTACGTCGAAGTGAAGATCTCAGGAACAAAACGCACTGGAGAAAAATTCGGCCGCATCAGCGACCTCATCGTGCGATCCAAAGACGACGTCACTCTCCACTACGTCAAATCCAACAAAGGCAACATGTTCTACTGGGGCCGACGCGGACCCTCGGTCCATCTTGGTTACCAGGTCCCGAAAGGCAAAAAGATCGAGTGGGCCTACAGTGAAATCACCGTGCCCAAGGGAGAGGATCCGATCGGGACCTACTACATGGCCAACGGCTTCGGGCAGGGGTATTTCGGATTTCAGGTTAAAAGTCCAACCGAGCGCTGGGTTCTCTTTTCCGTCTGGAGTCCCTTCAGCACCAACAAGCCCAGCGAGGTTCCCGAAAAAGATCGCGTCGCCACCCTCGCCACCGGCAAGGATGTCCGCGCCCAAAAATTCGGCGGCGAAGGCTCGGGCGGGCAGAGCTTCTTGGTCTACCCGTGGAAGGCCGGAAAGACCTATCGCTTCCTCACCCGGGTCACTCCCAATGGCGACAACACCACCACCTACACCGCGTGGTTCGGCGACAAGGCAGCCGACGAATGGCGCTTGATGGCCAGCTTCCGTCGACCCCGTACTGACACCCATCTCACCGGCTTCCATTCCTTCCTCGAAAACTTCAATCCCGCCCTCGGGGCGGTGCAGCGCATCGGAGTCCACGGCAACCAGTGGGTTTGCGACACCGAAGGCGCCTGGCACGAAATTACGCGCGCCCGCTTCACCGCAGATGCCACCGCCCGGGGCGGAAACCGTCTTGATTACGCCGGCGGAATCCGCGGAGGTGATTTCTTCCTGAAGAACTGCGGCTTCTTCAATGAACGCGTGCCCTTCGATCAATGGTTTGAGAAACCCCCGAATCCCAAATCGAAGCCCGTCATCGATCTGAGCAAGCTCCCCAAGGGTTAAGCTAAATTCGCCCGTAACTCTCGCCGAAAATCCCCCTCTCCGGCTTGCCAAATCGCTTGGTTACGGCATAGCTCCTTGCACCCATGCACCTTTCCGATTTCGATTACGACCTTCCCAAGGAACTCATCGCCTCGCGCCCGCTCGAAAACCGCGACGGGTCACGCATGATGCTCGTCAATCGCGCCACCGGAGAAATCTCGCACCACCACTTCCGTGAGTTCGCCGAACTCCTCCCGCCCGACCATCTTCTCGTCCTCAACGACACCAAAGTCATCCCGGCGCGGCTTTTCTCAAATGACAGAAAAATCGAGCTCGTCCGCACCAACGCCACCGACCCACACCATTGGTGGTGCCTCGTTCGGCCTGGCAAGAAGATGAAACCCGGCCGCACCGTGAAAGTCGGCGGGAGCACCGGCACCGTTCTCCAGACCAACGAAAAAGGTGAACGTCTCATCCAGTGGGACACCCCGCCCGACCTCGAAGAACACGGTCATCTCGCCCTACCCCACTACATGGAACGCGAAGCCGACAAAGCCGACCGCGACCGCTACCAAACCGTCTACGCCAAAGAAGACGGCGCCATCGCCGC
>JAQWZU010000149.1 GCA_029253285.1 Akkermansiaceae bacterium
TCGGCTCATTATGAAAACGGGGTGCTCTCGGGTGAACTGCGGGTGGGAGGAAAGATGAAGAAGGTTTCGATGGAGATTATTTCCAAGACACACATGGAAAACAAGTGCACCTGCCTGATGGTTCGCAAGGACGGGCGGGTTTGTGCGCATGTCATTGCGTTGGGGTTGGAAGTGATCGATCCTCAGAATGTGCCAGTTGAGCCAGTCGTGCCGGTGGAAGATCGCTGGCCGAGGATTTCGGAGGAGGGCAGGGAATTGGAGATGCAGGTGATGTTGCCGTTGAATGTCGAGTCGGCATGGGAGCGGGGGCAGGTGATGATTGGGTTTGGGGCGGTTTTGGAGGGGCAGGAGACTTTGCTTTCGGCATTGCCGCAGGAGGGGTATCGGATGGACTCGTTTGACGAGGAATTGTGGAGGGTGCTGAAGGAATTGTTTCCGGGTGAGGCACCGGGCGTGGTGAATTTTGAGAAGGCGCAGTTTCTGCAATTACTGGAAGGCTTGATCGGGCATCCTCGAGTGCAGTTTGGAAAGAAGGAAGAAGTGAGGGTTCACGGTCAGGGTGAACGGGTGCCGCTTAAGCTGATTGGGGAGAGGGTGATTGCGCCTTCCGGGAATTTGGGTGCGTGGAATTTGGAAGGAGGAGATTTTTATCCCCGGGCTTTGGGCTTGCCGGAAAAGTATGCAGCGGTACTAAAATCCGGATTTCGGGTGAGTGCCGCGGAAGCGCAGTTTGTGCTTAGCCAGTTGGAGCGATGGTTTGAGGTGCCGGAGGATCTTTGGGAGGCGCTTCCGCAGGAGGGTGTGCCGGATGTTGTAGTGCATTTGGAAGGCTCGCTGAGGCATTTGGAGGCGCGTTTGGAGTTTCGTTACGATGGCCAGAAGGCATCGTGTGAGAATGGCGAGCCACAGTTGGTTGGGGCAACAGGGTTGCTGACGAGTTTCAGTAAAGAAAATGCTGTCATTGATTTTTTCCGGGCCTGGGGATTTGAGGGGCCTTTGAAAGGCGGGCGCATGGCCTTACGGGAGAGAGAGGAGATTTTGAAGTTTCATGCCTTTGCGGAATTGCCTCCTCAATGGTCGGTAATGAAAGGTGAGAGGTTTCAGACGGCAGCGCAGCAAGTCGTGGCGGTGAAGCCCGATTGGGAATGGCGGGATTCGGGACAGGATTGGTTTACGGTGGAGACGCGCTTTCATGCGGGTGAGGAAGAGTTGGATCGGGATCAGGTGCAACGGATGTTGCGGATGGGAAGTGCCGAGCAGATTTTTGGGCGGGGTAAGATTGCGGTGGTCGACGCGGAGTATCTTGAGGAGGTGAATGAAACGCTCACTGACTCCGAGGCGACCCAATCCTCGTCGGGTGTTTTTGAAGTCAACGCGCAGCAAGCGGCATTCCTGAAAAACAGCGCACGGGATTTTGGAATGTCGGTTGAGGACGACGAAGAGATGGAATTGGACCTGCCCGAGGTGTTGCGGCCGTATCAGGCGGATGGCGTGCGCTGGATGTATCGTCTGAGTGAACTGCAAATGGGAGGGATTCTGGCCGATGATATGGGCTTGGGTAAAACGCTGCAATCACTGACCTTTGTGCAGGTTCGGGGTGGGCGGACGCTTGTGGTTTGTCCTTCCTCTCTGGTCTCCAACTGGGCCGCGGAAATTCGCAAATGGACTCCTGAACTGAGCGAAGCCGAGTTTGTTGGTGGAAAGCGCGGCGAGATTCCCGAGGTTGATATTCTCATTACGAGCTATGCCATTTTACGAATCGATGCCGAGAAATTTCATGCGCAGGAATTTGAAATCGCGATTCTCGATGAGGCGCAGCAGATCAAAAATCCCGAGGCGCAAATTTCCAAGGCGGTGCATCAACTGAAAGCCAAGCATCGCTTTGCTGTGACCGGAACGCCGGTGGAGAATTCCCTGCAGGATCTCTGGTCGATCATGCACTTTGCCCTGCCGGGATATTTGGGGCCGCGGAAGGCGTTTATGGAACGATTCGAAAAGCCGATGCGCAAAGGTGGTGATCCCGCTTTGGCGAGACGACTTGCTCGAAGATTGAAGCCAGTGGTGATGCGGAGGCTGAAGTCCGAAGTGGCCAAGGATCTTCCCGAGCGTATCGAGCAGGTTCGCTATTGTGATCTCACCTCGAAGCAGTCGGGAATCTATCGACAGCTGCTTCAGGAAAGTCGTTTGCAGGTGGATGCGGCCGAGGATGGTAAGAAACGGATGGTGGCTTTGACGGCACTGCTGCGACTTCGCCAGGCGTGTTGTGATCTTCGCTTGTTGCCGAATTTGAAAGTTGAAGACAAAGACGCGGGAATCAAGTTGGATGAGTTGGAGCAGATGCTGGAGGAGGCGGTAGCTGGCGGACACCGGGTCCTGGTCTTTAGTCAATTCGTGCAGTTGCTGCAGGGCGTTGTGCCGATGCTGTTAGAGAGAGGGTGGGATTATTGTTACCTCGATGGTTCGACCAGGAAGCGCGGAGAAGTGGTCGAGAGATTTCAAGAGGGGAGCGCTCCGGTCTTTTTGATCAGTCTTAAAGCAGGAGGGGTGGGCTTGAATCTAACAGCTGCCGACACCGTGATTCATTTGGATCCATGGTGGAATCCGGCGGTGGAGGCGCAGGCCACGGATCGGGCGCACCGGATTGGACAGAAGAATGTGGTGACGAGTTATAAATTCATCACGCGGGGAACGGTGGAGGAAAAGATTCTCGCCTTGCAGGAGGAAAAGAAGCAGATGATGGAAGCGGCGCTCGATGGGGCGGGGGCTTTGGTGCCAGGATTGGAAGAAGACGAATTGTTGAGTTTGTTTCAGTGAGAAAAAACTGAATCTCTTTGAATGAAAATCGGGTGGTGATGGTCTCAGAATTGTATGAAAAAATTACTGAGACTTGGACTGGCCGGAGCAATCGCAAGCATGGGCGTGAGCTGCACAACTTCTTATGATCAATACGGACGTGCTCAATCTGCAGTGACTCCGGGAGGCGCTCTTCTGGGGGCTGCGGCTCTTGGCGCGATTGCTTATTCCGCTGGGAAAGACCGCGGGAAGTATAAGGAGCGCTACAAAAATTACGGTTGTGGAAATTATGGCGGAAGCAGATATGGCAGCGGCCACGAGAGTCACTATGGCGGAAGTAGCTACGGTGGAAGCTGCGGAACAGGAGGATACGCCAGTGGCTATGGCCATGGAGGGTATCGTCGCCACTGAGGTAATCGTTGATAGTCGATCGACTGGTTAAACCAACAAAGGAAGCCTTCTCGGGGGATCGATTGATTCTGCGGGAGGGCCTTCGAAGTTTTCAGACACGAAGCGATCAAATTCCTCTCGTGTTTTTTTAGAGAGTTTTTCCTGAATCGCTTCCTCGCACTCGGAGCACACCATCATGGGGAAGGGGCCGAAGACCATGTCGCTACCAAAGGCCATACAGGCGATGGAGTAGTTTTTGATCTCATTCAGTGGTTTAAGACAATGAGCGCAATCGCGAAGGTAGTCGGTGTGATGTTCACTATCGTCAAAGCGATCTTCGCGCTCCCTGAGATTTTTATTTGATTGGAAATGATTTTCCAGCGTGTCGCGGGATTCCGATGACATTTCATCGATCATTTTCTGCCGACAGGAGAGACACATCGCGTATTCGAAAACACATTCAGGGCCTTTGTAGACTTTTGTGACGGTGTAGGGGTCGGAGATTTCGTCGAAACTCTCTTTGCAGGTCAGGCATGACTTAAAGGGGCCGTCGTGCTCGACGGAATGAAAAAGAGGAGGAATGTCGCTCACAGTAGTGCTGTCTTAATTCGGTTGTGTGGAGAGGGCAAGGGAAGTGGGGAAAGTTGGTTCAAGAATCTGCTAATTGGGGCAAAATGTCCCAGGCTTTTGGGGCAGATGTGGTATAACGCCCGATTCCAGATCCCCAATTCAAAAGGATTTGCATGGAGATGTGACTATTTCACGGATTTTTAACGAATCGTCCTGATGGAGAGAGGTCTCTAATCGTTTCATTAGAAGTATCCAAAGCGGATTAAAATTCGGATCTCTTGTAAGATGTCACTCAGATTTTCGAGATTTCCCAAAAAAAAGTAACAGGCGGCACCCTGCGTGCGTCTTGATTGGCAGTGAATGAAATTACAATGTGAAGACATTTTTCAGGCAAAAGGCCCGAATGACCACGCTTCACCTGAAACCAGAAGAATTATGAAAATAGCACCTAAATCCGATCGCTCGCTCGCTCAGTATGATTCTGACAGCAGTCTAAGAATCTATATGCGGGAGATTTCGAAGACTCCCTTGCTGACCACTGAAGAAGAGGTCGACTTGGCCGCCCGCATCAAGAAGGGCGATAAAGAGGCTCGCACCCAGATGATTAAAGCGAATCTGCGCCTTGTGGTTAAGATCGCCCAGGATTACTCAAATTACGGACTACCGCTTCAGGATCTCATTTCGGAGGGCAATATAGGACTAATGAAGGCCGTGGAGCGATTTGACCCGGCGAAAGGCGGAAAACTTTCGACCTACGGGTCATGGTGGATCAAGCAGTCCATTAAGCGGGCCTTGGCTAACCAGAGCAAAACGATCCGCCTTCCGGTCCATATGGTTGATAAAATCGCGAAACTTCGCCGGATCTCAAGTATGCTGACCGAGGCCTCTGGTCGCGAGCCTACTGATGAAGAGCTCTGTGAGGAGACCGGTATTTCCCGGAAAAAGCTCACTATGCTCAAACGGGCCGCCCAGCGTCCGACTTCCCTGGATGCCCCGGTGGGGGACGATGAAAGTTCCAGTTACTCGGAAGTCATTGGTGATGAAAGGGCTGTGAATCCTCTCGACGCGCTTTCAGATAAGAATATGCACGGTGAATTGGACGATTTGCTGGAAGTTTTGGACGAAAGAGAGTCGAAAATCATCGATGCACGCTTCGGATTGGGCGGAAAAACGCCCATGACACTCGAAGAAGTTGGTCGTGAATTTGGGGTCACCAGAGAAAGAATTCGTCAATTACAGAATATTGCGCTCGACAAGATGCGGAAAAATTTGCGAAAACGCGAGAAGCCGATGCTGGTTTTTCCTTCGAGAGAAGCTAGCTGAGGTTAGATAACACAATCCATTGCGATTGGGATCGTAGGTGTGAAGAGTGGTAAGGGTGACCTTACCACTCTTTTTCTATCCTGTTGCCACGGGTCGAAGCGGATGGATTTCGACGTCGACGCCTTCGCTATAGAGAGAGGAAACGGGTGGGCCCTCCAAGTGGAAACCGCTCCAGACGAGAGGTTCTTTGCTCCACTCGCTTGTCTCGGCTTTTTTAAAGGGATAGGGAACATGGTGGACTTGTCCGCTGAAGAGCTGGTTCTGGTGATTGGTTGAGAAAAGGAGGTAGCGCTCGAGAAGAAAGAATTCGAGAGAGCCGGGTTCAGCATGTTGAACCTCGCCCTTACCTCGATAGAGGTAGCTTGCTGGTTGCTCCTGGCTTTTTCGTAGGCAGGAGTAGTTCATGAAGCCTTCCGCGGGTTCGGCGCTCATCGAGGCGTGTTGGTAGGGCAGATGAAAAAGCCGACGGGCGAGTTCGACGGCGATCGGTTGGTTGCAATCGAGTGAAAAGAACCAAACGCCCGGACGGCCGTGTTGATCGTGAACGTAGACCCTTACATTGAGTTCGAGAAAGTTGGATAGCCAGGGAGCGCAGGGAAGAAAGCGTGGTCGGACTTTTTGCATGAAAAAAGGGACCAAGCCGAGGTAGGTTTTTCCTTCGTGAATATCCACCGAGAGGTGATCGGGCAGTCGTTCTTTGACGAGGTTCGGATCGATCTCCCAATGCAAAAAGAGGAGCTCGGACCAGCGCTGGAACATGACGCCGGAAAAGCTTGGTTTTTCCCTCACCGAAAGGCGATCTGATATTGTGGGTCTTCCCATACCGCTATCCTGCGACAGGCGGCAAAATTTGCAATCGAGGATCAAACCGACAATCGCTTGCAATTCCCCCGCTCTGGTGCTTTATCTCGCCCGCCCATGGCTGACGAAAAAGACCGTAAGACTCTCGAAGAACGCAACCAGATGTCCGATCTGGAGCGCCTGCGCCACTCCTGTGCCCATGTGCTCGCGACCGCGATCTCGCGGATTTGGCCGGATGCCCAGTTTGCGGCCGGTCCTCCGGTGGAGGGTGGATTTTACTATGACGTGGATCTGGAGCACCGGATTTCACCGGCGGACTTTGATCAAATCGAAGCTGAGATGAAAAAGGTAGTGAAGGAGAATGCTCCTTTCGAACGCATGGTGGTGAGTCGTGATGAGGCGATGGTGATGGCTAAATCGGGACGTTTAGCCTCGGTCGCCGAGCGCGAGGTGGAATCGATCTTCAAGGTGGATCTCTTAAATGACATTCCGGAAGACGAAGAGATTTCGATTTTTAAGAACGGCGACTTTTGGGATCTCTGTGCGGGGCCTCATGTCGGCCGCACCGGGAATTGCAAAGCTCACAAGTTAATGTCGGTGGCAAGCGCCTTTTACAAAGGCGACAAAGACCGTCAGTCGCTGCAGCGGATTTACGGTACCTGTTTTAAAAACCGTACGCTTCTTGATGAACATCTTGAGCGCCTCGAAGAAGCCAAGAAGCGCGATCATCGCCGTCTTGGAAAGGAGATGGGCTTGTTTACCTTCGATGAGTCGGTGGGGCAGGGACTTCCACTTTGGAAACCGAAGGGTGGAATCATTCGTCGTGAACTCCAGGATTTTATCACAGAGGAGTTGGACAAGCAGGGTTACTTTCAGGTCTTCACGCCACACATTGGTAAGTTGGATCTTTATCGTACTTCGGGTCACTTTCCGTATTACGAAGACAGTCAGTTTCCGCCGGTGGTGGAGCGGGATGCTCTTAAGAAACTTTCCGATGAGGGGGCTTCCTGCAGCGAATTGCTGAACAAGATTTCCACCGGTGAGATTGAAGGCTTCCTTCTCAAGCCGATGAACTGCCCGCATCACATTAAGATTTTTGATAGCGAGCATCGATCCTACCGCGACCTGCCGGTCCGTCTGGCGGAGTTCGGAACGGTTTATCGTTGGGAGCAAAGCGGGGAACTTGGCGGGTTGACCCGTGTAAGAAGTTTTACCCAGGATGATGCCCACCTGTTCTGCACGCCTGACCAGGTCGGCGATGAGATTCAGGGCTGCCTTGGATTGGTGAAGAAGGTTCTCGGAACTCTCGGTATCACTAAATACGGAGTTCGACTTTCTCTCCGTGATCCGGATTCCGATAAATACGTCGGCGATCCCGAAGACTGGGATAAGGCCGAGGCTGCGCTGCGTGAGGCAATCCAGACTCTTGGGGTGGAATACACCGAGGAACAGGGCGAAGCGGCCTTCTATGGTCCCAAGATCGATTTCGTGGTCAAGGACGTCATTGGGCGTGATTGGCAGCTCGGGACAGTGCAGGTGGACTACAATCTTCCGAAGCGTTTTAATCTCAGCTACATTGGCTCGGACAACGCGCCACACCGTCCGGTGATGATCCATCGGGCCCCATTTGGCTCTCTGGAACGTTTCGTGGGGCTCCTCATCGAGCATTTCGAAGGAAAGTTCCCAACGTGGCTTGCTCCCGAGCAGGTCCGCGTTCTCCCAATTTCCGAGAAATTCACCACGGAAGCTGAGGCTCTCGTCAAATCCCTGGCCGACGTGGGAGCCCGCGTGGCAATCGATAATACCGGTGACAAAATTGGTGCTAAGATTCGACTTGCGCGGATGGATCGAGTTCCATACCTTGCCGTCATTGGCGCCAAGGAGGTCGAGAAAAACTCGGTCAGCGTGCGCCAACGAGATCAAGGCGATCTCGGCAGTATTCCGATGAATGATTTCATTTCCAAGATTTCTCAAGACATTACCACCCGCTCATTATGATGATCGGAGCGAGGTTCACATTGATTCCTGTCTTGAGTTCGAATGCGCAACTAAAGCGCGTCATCCTTCGCGACATTTCCTTTGGGGAAGTGTCATCCAAAACCACAACCAGCTAAGACCATAGCCAAGAAGAAGAAGTTCAAAAGAGCACGTCGGGATATGACCCGGGTGAACGATCGTATTCGTGCTCCAAAAATCCGAGTTGTATACGGCGAAGGCCAACAGCTTGGCGTTATGTCAACACGTGAAGCGCTTGATAAGGCCAAGTCCGTTGGGCTTGATCTCGTCGAGATTGCAGCAAATGCGGATCCACCGGTGTGTCGCATCGTGGATTACGGCAAATATAAGTATGAGCAGTCCAAGCTCAAAAAGACTTCCAAGAGCAAAGGTCCGGCCAAAATGAAGGAAGTGAAATTCCGTGTCCGGACGGAAGAGCATGACTACAACATTAAGTGCGCCCGCGCTGAGAAGTTTCTCGACGAAGGTCATAAGGTGCGCGTGCAACTTCAGTTCCGTGGTCGTGAAAACGCCCACCGCGATATTGGCTTTATTGTCATGGACCGGGTGAAGAATGATCTTAAAGGGATGGCTCATGTTGACATGGAGCCGAAGCTGGCCGGTCGTGCCATTGGAATGGTTTTGTCACCACTTCCCGAAGAGAAGAGAGAGCGCCACTTTATGCTTTCCCACGGCGAGTTAATTCACGAGGACGAAGCGAAGGATGCTGAGTTCGACGACGATGATGATATTGAGGACGGAGAAGAGCACGAGGAAGGCGAAGAATAGACCTCATGTCTTCCAGGCTCGTTCTTTTCGATATCGATTGCACCTTGATCGATACGGGTGGCGCCGGGCTGAGAGCGATCAGTGCGACGGCGGAAAAGATCTTCGGAAACGAAGGTCCTCCGCTTGATCTGGCTGGAAGTACCGACAGTGGAATTGTGCGCGGATTGTTCGAGCATTTCGATCGTCCTTATGACGCGGCGATTGAGGCAGAATTTTATGCAGTTTATCTTCCTCTGATGAAGCGGAATCTTGAGTCGGATGAGTTTGAGGGGAAGGTTCTTCCTGGAGTGGATCGCTTGATAGAGGCCTTGGAGTCGGATGGCCATACGCTCGGTCTGCTGACCGGAAATATCGAGCAAGGTGCGATCGTGAAAGCGGCGCATTACGGATTAGCGGAGCACTTTCAGTTCGGGGCCTTTGGAGATGATCATTGGGATCGGAACAAGCTCGGACCAATCGCGTTGGAGCGGGCGAATCGTCATACCGGAAAATCATTTTCAGCAGATGATGTTCTCGTCATTGGAGATACTCCGAAAGACGTCGCTTGTGCCCATGCGCTCGGAGCGCCTTGTTTGGCCGTTGCGACCGGATCGTTTAGTGCGGATCAGTTAAGAGAATGCGGCGCGGATCAAGTGCTTGAGACTTTGGAAGGCGCGGAAGAGACTCTCCTCAGTCATGCCTGATCTGGAATATGAGAAGCGCTATGCCTCGACGGGGATTGTCGTTGGGGTGGATGAAGCGGGGCGGGGGCCCTTGGCCGGACCTGTTTCGGTGGGAGCGGCCATTGTGCCGGAGGATTTTTTCCATCCGGTGATCAATGATTCCAAGAAGCTCAGCGAGAAAGCGAGGGAGAAGCTTTTTGATGAACTCGTCGAGCGGGATGATATTCTATGGACGGTCAGTCTTGTCGAGGCGTCCGAGGTTGATGAGGTCAATGTCCTCAAAGCGACCCACCTCGGAATGGCCCGCGCGGTGAAGGCTTTGAAGGTGAAACCAGGGATGTGTCTCATCGATGGATTGCCCGTTCCGAATTTTCCCTATCCGCATGAAGGAATTGTAAAAGGAGATGGAAAGTCACTTTCGATTGCCACGGCGAGTATTTTTGCCAAAGTGACGAGAGATCGTATTATGAGAGAGGCCGCAAAGAGCTATCCTGAGTATGGTTTTGAGCGTCATAAAGGATATGGGACAAAAGCGCATTTGGAAGCTCTCGCACGCTATGGCCCGTGTCCGCTCCACCGTCGCTCGTTTCAGCCCGTTGCTCAGCTCTCCCTTCCGCTTGACGAATCTTAAGCCGAGGGAGATTGGCGAAATCGGAGAGAGGATTGCGGCGAGGCATCTCCAGCGTCTCGGATGGAAGGTTCTCTATCGGAATTTCCGGGCTCCCAAAGGCGGGGAGGTCGATTTGGTGATGAGAGGGGGGGAGAATCTCGATCTTCTCGTTTTTGTGGAGGTGAAAACCCGGACGAGACGTGATTTCGGGCGCCCGCTCAGGGCGGTGAATACCGAGAAGCAGGCCTTGATCATTCGAGGTGCGACGGAGTGGTTGCGTCTGCTGGGGCGGGAGCGCCGATTTGACGAACCGGAGGACCGGCGGCGGAAGATTTCCTGGCGATACGACGTGGTGGAAATCGTTCTGGAGGAAGGGGAAAAGCCCGATGTGAACCTCGTTGAAGAGGCGTTTTAGGCCAAATTGGCCCTAAAACATGGCGAATAGGGGAAAAGGCCCGAAAATAGGCTAATTTACCGACAACTTTTGGGTCGTGCCGCGTTTGTATCGGTGTAGGTTCCTCGCAGTTGAGAACATGAAAATTCAAGATACCAAAAACAATCAACGTCGTCCCCGACTGGCTCGGGGTTTTAGTCTTTTCGAAATGGTGATCGTGATGGGAATCATCGGAGTCATTTTGGGCTCGGTGATCTTCGCGTCCAAGAGTTTCGGTGATTCTGCCAGAGTGCAGACCACTCGCCAGGATTTCACCACTTTGATTACTCACCTCGATCAATATCGCAATATCGGGAGAAATGGTTATCCCACCGAGCCTCAGGGCCTGGAGGCTCTGATTAAGAAGCCGGGCTCCAGCCCAATCCCCCGCGATTGGGTCCAATCTCTTCCTGAAATGCCTAAAGACCCTTGGGGGAATCCTTACACTTATAAATTTCCCGGATCGAAAAAGCCAAACGAGCCCGAGCTGATCAGTAACGGACCGGATGGTGTTTCTGGCAACGAGGACGATCTGAGTAGCCAGGACTAATTCTTAACAATTCAATGCGTCACTTCTTCCATGACTCTCGACGATCACTGAACCGCCCAGGTTTCAGTATTATCGAGATTGTTGTGGTTTTGGGAGTGGCGGTGGTGCTTTTCGGCACGGTGGCGGTTGTTGCCAATACCCCGAATGAAGAAAAACTCCTTCGGGAGGAGCACGGGAAGATTGAAGAGATGGCGATCTCGGCACGGACGATGTCGGTGAGCTACCAGCAATCGTTTTTGATCGAGCTCAAAGAGGGAGGGGCATCGATGACTCCTCTGGTAAATCCCAACGAAGAGCTTCAGGCTGAATTGTCTGGTGAAGGGCAAGCCCGCAATGGCGCCTTGGCGCCCCTCGAAAGTCTGGGGTGGCCGCGGGTGGCGACCGTTGATCCTGATTACGATATTTATGTGCGTCGCTGGGGTCAGAAGGATTTTGTGTTGCTCCGTGGCGATAGGGTTGAACGGTGGATTCACGAACCCAATGGGCTTTGTGAGCCAATTTCGATTCAGATCGTCAAAGACGAGGGCGACAATAGTCTGATCCGAGTTTACCATCCGCTGACCGGATTGGCGGAGGATGAAGAGTTAACCATTACCGGAACCAAATGAAGGCGCGTTTGAGTTCCAGGAAGCGCGGCTTCATGTTGATGGAAGTGGTCTTGGGTTTAATGGTTTTTTCCATTCTGGCGGTTGGTTATACCGGAGCGCTCAAAGCTCTTCGCCGAAACTCCATGGCGGTAGAGGAGCAAATCGCCATTACCAAGGTAGTCGACAGTGCGCTGCGTGAGACCTTGTATTACCCGACTCTGGAAGAGGGAGAAATCGTCGCTGACTATGAGCGGGGGATTGAGGTGGTCACGGTGATTGAGCCGATGGAGGAACTCTACAACGAAGAGGGGATCGAGTTGACGCAGATGTTTAAGGTGGTGGTAACCGCCCGCTACACTTTGGATGGTATTGAGAAAGAGCAAAGCGCAGTCGGTTGGCGCTATCTCCCGCTTTACAAGCCATGATACGAAGCGCCCGATATTCCCGGAATGGTTTCACCTTGGTGGAGCTTGTGCTCTCCATGGTCATTATGGGCCTGTTGATGGGATCAATTTTCAAACTCGCTGATGCGACAGTGAAGTCGACCAGGGCCATGGTTGATCATCAGAGCGAAGAGATTACCCGTGATGCTTTTTTCACCCTGATGAAAAGGCACTTCGAAGAACTGCCGGGAAACTGCCGGATGGATCTGCTGCCAACCTCGGAATCCGAGCCGTTTCTCTCGGAGCTTACTTTTCAGAATGCTCCGGTATCATTTAACTGGGGCGGAATTCCCATGTCAGCCGAGGCGATGCGGATCATCACGGTCAAGGATTTGGATGGCTTGGATATTGTTATCGAATATTTTGATGAGCCGATCCTCGATACCGACGAAACTCTTGCTGAGAGGGGAATCGAGCCGATCGCTTCAGTTGTTTTGCTCGAAGGTCTTTCACGTTTTGAATGGAACGTCCTCGATGGCCGAAACCTGAATGTGGAGCGCGACGAATGGCCCTACGAATGGGAAGTGAGAAACAGGTTGCCGACTTTCATTGAATTGACCGCTCAGTTCGGTGAGAATGGTGAGGTGATTCGTCGGATGTTTTGGTGCCCGACAAAGGTGAGTCCGGTGACACGGATGCGCCAATTGCAAAATAGTGCGAGATCGGCTGCTCAGCAGAATGGAGCGAATGCCGGTGGCGCAACGATCAACCCCAACCCTCGTCCGAATCCTGAAGGTTCTCGTGGGGGAAGTGCATCTGACCGGGCCAAGCGTCCGACAGGTCCACCAGCTGGAAAGGGGGGTGGCCGATGAGGAAAAACTCACTCAAGCGTGGCGCCACCATGGTGGCGGTCTTTTGGATTATGGCAGTCATGGGGCTGGCGATTGTGGCGTCGCTCCGCGTGGCACGTTACCAGATGGAGGTGGTGAGCTCCCAGGTGGCTGGGATTGAAGCACGACAGTATGCCGAGATGGGAATCGCAATTGCAGCAAATCCCAGGGTGGAGATTTGGGATCAGATGCTCGGGCAGAGATTTGAAAACGGAAGTGGCTTTAACGCGCAAATTCGTTCCGAAGGTGGCCGCTTCAACATCAATTTCATTTTGATGAGTCAGGATAAGGTGCTGTTGCGCCAAATCTTCGATCATTGGGGAATCGATCTCGATGTGTCTTCGGAAATCACCGACGCCTTGATGGATTGGATCGATAGCGACGATACTATTCAGCTCAATGGTGCTGAACTGGACTGGTATGAGGGGCAGGGGTTTCTGAATCGTCCCTTTAATCGTCCTTTTTATGATCTCGACGAAATGAGGTTGGTCCGCGGGATGGAAATCGTCGAGGCGGCCAATCCACGCTGGCGGGATTGGTTTACGGTCTGGAGCAGCGGGGGATTGGATGTCAATGAGGCTCCAGCCGAGTATCTTGCGATCGCAGCTGATGGAAATATTGAAGAGGCCATTGCCCTGGTGGAGATTATCGATGGACCGGATGGTATCCGGCGGACCGAAGATGATCAGAAGTTAGGGTCTGCCGATTTTATGAATCAGATGGGAATGAGCCCTGATGAGCAGGCTCAATTTGGAGCCCGATTCAACCCTCAGGCCGAACAAGTGACGCGAATTGAAAGTATCGGCTTTTCAGGAAGCGTCAGACGTAAGATCATTCTGATTATTCAGAACCGAAGCAACGGGCGACCGACAATTTTGGACCGTAGAGAAGAGTTAATTCAATGAGTGCGAAGAAAGGAGACTTATGTCTGTTCCTCCCGGGAGCGGAAGGCTGGGAAATTTGGAATGGTACGGCCGCCGAGGGCTTTCAGCTGCAGGTGTCGACCGAGCATTTGTTGGCTCTGGAGGTGACTGAGAAGATTACCGGACCGCTACAGATGGCGCTGCCAGTGAGGCAGTTGTCTTCTTTGCCTTTCAAGGCTCAGACCGACGATCTTTCCATCCTGGAAGATCTCGCGATGATGCATTTGGAGAAAAACGGGACACGTCCCGCTCTCGATGGGGGCCAGCTCAGTGATCATTTCGTTTATGGAAAGTCCGGTGAAGAGACTCTCCTCACTGCAGTGGTTTTGAATCCGCCGCAGGAAGGCCAGCTGCCTCGTCGGAGCCCGCAAGCTTTTGACCTTTCGCCGCGGTGTCTTCCGCTCCCCGAGGGAAAAGTGGTTGTTTGGCGTGAATTGGGACGATGGGTCTTTGCGATCGGTCGGCCGAGTGGGGTGCTCTATTTTCAGTGCTTTTCCGGCGACCGCCTGGATGAGCGGGGTGGGAACGACGTGCGTCTGGCCCTGACCCAGTTGCAACTTCAAGGCGTGCTAGACCCTTTTCCTGATGAGGTCGTCGTCTGGTCGCACGGATCGGCCACCGATGCCCGGCCCGAGGAGTTGGAAAGTTTTTCGCGTGGATTGGGACTTTCCGCCAGCAGCGCGCCGAAGCCCGCGCCAAGCTGGCCTGCGCCGCCGAGCCGTTTGCTCCCGGCCGATGTCCGGGCCGAGCGGATGGATAAAAAGAACCAACGGAACCGCAATCTGATGGTCGCGGCTGCGGTGATTGCCTATGTGGGCTTGGTCGGTTTCTTGTTCTTCAATCTTAAGTCGGCTGAGGAAAGGGTAACGATTGCGCAGAAAAAGGTAACATCCTTGGGGCCTGAAGCTCTAAAATTGCAGGTGCATCAGGATAAATGGGATGAGCTCGCTCCGGTAGTGGATAATGAATTTTACCCATACGAGGTTCTTTTTAGGATCTACAAGGCTTTGCCTAATACCAAGACCGAGCGCAATGTTCGTTTGACACATGTGGAGGTGATCAATCAGCTCAAGGATGTCGATGGGGGGCGGCAAATGATCCGGGAAGTTACTGTCAAAGGGCAAGCTCCCGAGAACGCTCCGATTGGCGAATACAACGATAGCTTGATCAAAGCTGCCGATCTTGAGGATTTTAAATGGATAATGCAGACACCAACGAAGACAAGAAATGGTGACTGGAGCTTTATCTATACAGCAGAAGTTCAAAACTAACGAATTTACCAAATGACACCTCGCGAAAAGAACCTCCTCATTCTCCTCTGTGGCACCTTGTTTCTGGTGCTGAATGTGGTGGGCTATAAGAAGTTGTATGCTCCGAAAATCACTGCCGCCAACGCCAAGGTATCGGGCCTGGAGCGGGAGTATAAAAGGGCTGAAGGGAATCTAAAACAGAGTGATCGGTGGCAGAAATCGATGAATTGGCTGGAAAACAGCGAAGGAAAACCCACAACTTACGCCGAAGCCCAATCCAAGCTCCAGACTTTCATGCGAAAGCAGGCGGATGCCCGGGGCTTGACCACCCGTGATGAAGGATTCCTACCTCATGTCGAGGGGCCTTACTACACCCGCGTTCGGGTGAAATACAAACTCACCGGAATGGAGCAACAAGTCCAGCAGTGGATCATGAGCGTGCACCAACCCCGCCAGTTTCAAGTCATCACTCGATTGATCATGAAGCCTCAGACTAACGATCTGACCCGCATCGATATCGAAGTGGAGGTGGAGAAATTTATCATCCTCGCCGCTCCTAATAACCCTGTATAATTCCATGAAACTTCTCAGCATTCTCTTTTGCGCGGTGACCGCAGCCACTCTCCAGGCCGATGAACCGCCGGAGACTTATATTCCCAGTCGTTATTATGATCTTTGGAGAAGTTCTCCCTTCACTGATCCTCCGCCGGTGGAGGAGAAGGAAGAAGTTAAGAACGACCTCGAAGACTGGGTGCTTATGGGCGTTCGGAAATATAAGGACAGCCAGATTGTCACCGTGGTGAATTCTAAGGACCGGGCTCAGCGGGTCGAAATTCCAGGCTCGGATGCCAACGAATTGGGGTTTGCGATTCTCGAGGTCAAGATGGCCCGGAGTTTCCTCAATACCGAAGTGCATCTTCAAAAAGGCCCGCATCGAGGTTGGGTGCAATATGACCCCAAATTCCTCGTGGTGAAGCGGGCTGCCGGTCCGAGCAAGAGTTCCAAGAGCTCCAAGACCAGCAGCAAGCAGCCACCGCGTCCAGGATCGACGAGCCAAAGTAAACCGCCGATCCCCGGTGGGTCCCGCACTCCAAGTAAAAGCACCGGGAAACCAAGTCCTCCCTCTGCCGCCGGATCAAGACCAACCACCGGCTCAACCGGGACAAAAGGAACCTCGACACCACCTAAGAAAAGCCGTGTGCGCTACGTGCCCCGACCTAAATAAGGAGCCCAATCATTAACCTAATCACTTTATCGTATGAAATATTCCCTGACTGCCTTAATTGGCCTGACTCTCATCGCTTCGGCCCAGGAACCTCCCGCACCTGCTCCTGTGCCTGAGGCTCCCGTGCCTGAGGCTCCTGTGCCTAATGCTCCCGTGCCTGAGGCTCCTGTGCCTCCGGGTGCTCCTGCTGTCCCGGCTCCCGTTCCGGAGATTAAGCCGGCATTGCCCGGTGCAGTGGCGGCCCGTGCCAAGAATCTCGACCCTGATGCCATTGTCGTCCCTGAGGGGGCTGCACTTGAGCATCCTGTCCTGACCGGACTGGAAGCGGCGCAGCTCTATGAAGATCACACTGGAAAGCGGGTTATCATGAGTTCCCAGGCCTCCCAGGCCGAAGTGTTCTTCGTCCAACGTGGTCCTCTGACCAATGGGGATGTTGCCAAGTTACTTAAAATGGCTCTTTTGATGGAGGGGCTGGCAATTCTTCCGGATCCTCTGGACCCGGAGTTGGTCCGACTGATGCCTTCGGGACCAATCACTAACCCGGGGAATGTTCCGATGGCTTATATCACTGACCCTCTCGACCTTCCCACCGAAGATCAGCTAGTGACCTATAAGATGTTCTTTGATCACCTTAAGCCGGAAGAGGCTGAGAAGATTTTTCAGTCGGCAGTGGGGCAATTAAGCGCTTCAGGAAAAATTTCCGCCGTGACCAATGCATCGTCACTTTTGATCACCGAGAATTCAGCTCTCATTAGGCAGTTGATTAAGATTAAAAAGGACATCGATGTAAGTAGCCCCATTGGGGAACGCTGGGTTGAAGTTGTGTTTGCTGATGTTGATGAAATTGCAGAACGACTCAATGAAATTTACAACGAGCAGGGAGGTAATCGTTCGACCACGAGAACGACCCGCACTTCGACCCGGACCAATACACCGCCGGCTCCCGGAACCACCGGTGTTGTTGGTGGTGCCGGCGAGGATATTCCCATCAAGATTATTCCTGATAGTCGCACCAATCGAATTCTACTCGTCGGGCGTCCGGCCGAGTTGATTGCAGTGGAGGCCTTGGTGAAGAATTTTGATATCGCCAGTAGCCATAAAAATAGCGCGGTCTTCAAACTTCGTTATGTTCGTGTGGGTGAGTTTTTACAGGCTGCGCAGGATGCCATCACGGCGACTCTCAGCGAGACTTCCGGGTCATCAGCCGGGAGGGCCAATAGCAGTCGCACAACCCAGACGAATAACAGCCGGAGCACCCAGACCAATTCTTCAACCCGGAATAGCACAACGGGCGGAGCTGGTGGAGGCGGCAGCCGGACCAATATTCAAGCTCAGGACATTCCGACGGCTCCGGAATCTCTCTTGATCGGCAAGACCCACCTGGTGGGAGATAACGTTTCGAATAGTATCATTGTAAATGGTCCGCCACATCATATTGAACTCATTGGGAATCTCGTGAGAGACCTTGATGTTGCGTCCCAACAAGTTGCGCTTTCCGCAGTGGTGGGAAGTTATGGTCTGACAGACCAACACAACTTCGGCGTTGATTTGGCCAAGATTCTCGAAGGGAGTGGGGTGGGATTCAATACTTCTTTTGGTGTTCCTTCGGTGATTGATCCTGGCACTCTCAATAGCATGAGTAACCTGTTGGCTGCTCGTGGATCGGAAGGTCAGGGAGTCGCGCTCTATGGCTTGATCGGAGATGATTTAGGGGTCTTCGTCAATGCCTTGGAGAGTAATACCAACTTCCGAACTCTCAATCGCACGATTCTGATGACTCGAAATAACCGGGTTGCCAATCTTTCCTCAGGTCAACGAATTGCCGTGCCATCCAGCACCTTCACTGGCGGAAACGTCAATGGTTCGACTACAAACGTTGAGTATCGTGATGTTGTTCTGGAGCTTGAGATCCAACCGTTGATCAACTCAGATAATGAGGTGACGCTTGAAATTTCCATCGTGAAAGATGGCGTGGGACAGATTCGCCGGATTGGCGAATTGGAAGTTCCAGATATTAGCACCGAGGAGCTTACGACTTCGGTCACGGTGCAAGATGGCTCGGCGGTAGTTCTGGGGGGGCTCATTACCGAAGATACCGGAAAGACCAAAGATGGAATTCCGGTCTTAAGCCGGATCCCTGGGATTGGAAGGTTATTTGGATTCGATAGTGAAACGAAATCCCGGAGTGAGTTGATCATTATGATTAGACCTCAGATTATTCCCGGCACAGACGAGATGGTGGCCTATCGCGAACGTTATGAGAATACCTCGGAGAATGCCAGTAATGCTGCTGCCGCATTTCCGGCGTCCATGCTTCCCGAGGCTGACACGATGCCTCAAGAAACACCAAGTCAGCAAGTTTCAGCTGCCCCGGCGGCCGAGAAGACGACCCTGGCACCGGTTAAGAAGAAGCCTCTGATCAAGCGGAGGTCAGGCCGTCCCGGCTCCCGCTAATTCGGCGAATACATTTCAAAGCGCATCTTCTCCGGAGGATGCGTTTTTTTATGGGATGATGAGGCTTTCGCAAAGCGAGAGGACGTCCTGGAAGCTATGAGTTTCCAATAGGGCGTAGGCATTGTGATTGGTAATGCGTTCTTTCTTTCTCGCCCCCTCGGGGAGATACCAATAGTAGCTGGTTGCCGGAGAGGTCATACCGCAGAGGAAGCGGGCAAGTTGACGTGGTGTGCGCAAGCCGGGATGTTTTTGACGGATGAGTTCTTGAATGATGGTGAGATCTTCGCTGGAGGGGTCGGGTGTCCCGGTGGCGGGGAGCTTATCCGGCGGACGATCTCCCCGGCAACGAGAGCATTGCCCGCAGGGTTCCATTTCTTCTCCAAAATGGGAGAGGAGCGATTGGTAGAGGCATTCGGGAGAAAGTGCCTGATTGACGACGTCTTGGAGGCGGGCGAGGTCCGATGTTTCCCTTTGTTGGAAAAGCTGAACCAAGCGATTGGTGAGTCCGGAGAGGGAATCCGGTTTTTTGAGAAGACGATATCCCTGTCTGACCTTGGAA
The DNA here is from genome assembly GCA_029253285.1 of Akkermansiaceae bacterium. Taxonomy (GTDB): domain Bacteria; phylum Verrucomicrobiota; class Verrucomicrobiia; order Verrucomicrobiales; family Akkermansiaceae; genus SW10. The sequence goes on from JAQWZU010000149.1 coordinate 19,188, forward strand.
GGTTTGACGATGAGGTCGCCAAGGTCCTCAAGTTCGGTGAGGATTTGAGAAATTTCCTTTCTGGTTTTTCCGCTGGCGTCTGCAGCTTCGCCGGGATCGATTTCTCGCCACCAGTTGTCATTCTTTGCCGGTGGGAAAAGAATTTCGAGAAGGGTCTTTTGTGTCGGATCGCAACCCGCGAGGAGATGTTCCCGTGATCGATTAAAGCGCACTTTGTAGCTGGCGTAGAACGGCGAGGTGGCAGCGAGGTGGCCTTCGATTTCGAGGTAGGTTAAGAGGGTGTTGATGACCAGAGGCCGAATGTCGTGGGCCCGGGAGAGTTCGAAGATTGAGATGTCAAATTCACCTTTTTGGTCGAGAAGGATCCGCAGAATGGCGCGAAGGGCATCGGGTTGCGGAGTGTCTCCATAGGTGAAGTTTTCCAGGACTCTCAGGTCGTCGCGACATGCGAGGAGTTCGCAATGGGCGGTCGCGCCATCACGTCCGGCCCGTCCGATTTCCTGGGTGTAATTTTCGAGGGATTTGGGAAGGTTGTAGTGATAAATGGCCCGGATGTTTGCTTTGTCGATACCCATGCCGAAGGCGATGGTAGCGCAAATGACAGGGGTTTCCCCGGACATGAATTGCTCTTGGATTTCAGAGCGCACTTCCGGTCTCAAGCCAGCGTGGTAGGGGCGGACGGTAAGGCCGTTTTTATTGAGGAAGCTCGCCAGGGATTCCGCACCAAATTGCAGGGTGGTGTAGATAATGGTGGCCCGGGTGGGAGAGCTTTTGAGTCTTTCAAGAAGGTGATTCCTGCGGTCGGAATCTGCGAGAGGGGTGACCGAAAGGTGGAGGTTGGGTCGGTAAAAGGTGAGTTGATGGTGGTCGTCCGGGGAGATTTGGAAGTGGTCGCAAATGTCTTTGGAAACCTGCGGTGTCGCTGTTGCCGTGAGGCAGAGAACCCGCTCAACCTGAAGCTCTTCGGCGAAGCGGGTGAGTTTGAGGTAGTCGGGCCGGAAGTTATGTCCCCATTCCGAAATGCAGTGGGCTTCATCGATGGCAAGAAGCGAGATGGTGAGTTTTTCCAGACGATGGCGAAATTTCTCATTGGCGAGACGTTCCGGTGCGACATAGAGAAGTTTAATCTTATTCGAATCCAGATCCTGATAGAGTGCGCGGGTTTCCTCTGCGCTGAGGGTTGAGTCCAGTCGGGCCGCCGGGAGATTACGGGCCTGCAGGCTGTCGACCTGGTCTTTCATCAGGGCGATGAGCGGAGAGACGACGAGCGTGATTCCGTCGAGCAAGAGGGCGGGGAGCTGGTAGCAAATCGATTTTCCTCCTCCGGTGGGAAAGACGGCCAGTGAGCAACGCCCGGTCAGGAGGGACTCGATGACCTCTTGCTGGCCCTCACGAAAAGTGTCGTGGCCAAAGTGTTGTTGCAGTGCCGCTTGGAGCTCCATGGCGGAAGACGTTTGATGTTCCCGCAAAAATCCTCCTGCTATTGAGGCATCATGTAACCGAGTAGGTCGGTGAGTTTGAGGCGCATATCACGACGGTGAACGATGCGGTCGACCAAGCCATGTTCGAGCATGAATTCCGCGGTTTGGAATCCGGGAGGAAGATCCTGATGCGTGGTTTCCTTCACCACACGAGGGCCGGCAAAGCCAATCATGCATTTTGGCTCGGCGAGATTGATGTCTCCGATGGTCGCGTAGGATGCAGTGACTCCTCCGGTGGTGGGGTGGGTGAGGATAGAAATAAAAGGGAGCTTCGCTTCGGAGTGTCGCGAGAGTGCTCCGCAGGTTTTCGCCATTTGCATCAGGGAGAGCATGCCTTCCTGCATGCGGGCCCCCGATGATGAAGAGAAGATGAGGATAGCTCGTTTTTCCTTGGTTGCGGTTTCAATGGCCCGGGTAATTTTTTCTCCGACCACGGAGCCCATCGAACCGGCAAAATATTTAAAGTCCATGACCGCAGCAACGGCAGGGTGACCGCCGATGGAGAGCCGTCCCGTGACGACGGCATCATTGAGTTTGGTCTTTTCCCGGAGGAGTTTTGTTTTCTCCTGATATTTGTCGAAGCCGAGTGGGTTGGTGGAGACCAGGTCAGCGTCGGTTTCCTCAAAGCTGTCGGGGTCGGCAATGAGTTTGAAGCGGTCGTTAGCTCCCATCAAAAAATGGTGGGTGCAATGCGGGCAGACCAAATCGTGTTGTCTCAGATCCAGAGTGTGCAGCATTTCGCCACACTCGGGACACTTGGTCCATAGGTCGTCGGGAACGCTTCCGCGATTCTTGCTGTGTTTGAGGCGGGGTTTGTCGAAGATGCCCATCGGGGGACATTCTAAGTGGGAATGAAGGAATGAGAAAGGCCAATTTACATTCTCCAGACCTAGGGGGGCGATTTTTTCCGTTGCCATTGCGATGTAGGGGAAACATACTCTTCCCAGCCGGAGATTCCGGTGGTCTTCAAAACACACCCCTTTTTAGTTATCGCCAAGCCAAGAAATTTTCGCCGAGGAGGCGGTGGACGTCGCCGGAGAAGTCGCAATGATCTCAACCGGGATAAGAAACCCAATGAAGAAGGTGAAGACAAGTCCGTCGAGATTGAGGGTACGATTTCAGCTGTTCTCGCGGGCACGATGTTTAAAGTGGCTCTTCCCAGTGGTCACGAGGTGTTGGCCCATATTTCCGGGAAAATGCGTAAGCGTTTCATTCGTCTGGTCGTCGGGGACCGGGTGAAAATGGAAATGTCGCCCTATGACACCAGTAAGGCCCGTATTGTCTTCCGTTTGGGTTGATTTCAGAAGGATTTTGGCCCCTGGAGATTTTGGGGTGAGGATGTCGTTTGGGCTTCCTGCTTGCTAGTGGCTGGCCCAGAAGCTATCTGCAGAGAGGTTTCCTCTTGAGGTTTATCGCAACAAGAATCTAAATTGTGGGATTAGTTGATGTCATAAAACGTTGGCGGCTGGTTCAGCAGGGTTTGTCGTCGGGTAAAAAACGTCGCACAAGTTCTGATGATGGCCCCTTCGAAAAGCTCGGTCGGAGTTTAGCTCTGCGCGGAGCGCTGTATATAGGGTTCGCAGTGAGCCTGCTGTCCCTGTTGATCGGAACGGAGAGCGCGAGCTTTGGGTTGCTGGCGATTGCTGGGGTGATTCTGGTGTGTTCGCTGGCCATTTTCCATTTGAATCATCAAAGCTCGGCTCGCCGGAATGGCACCGTCTTTCTTGTTTTTGGCGGCATACTTGCCCACTTGTGGTTGGTTCGGGTGGCTTGCGGCTTTGCCAATGGCACAGCCCTGCCGGAAGAGTATGAGTTTTTAATTCTGCCTCTGGCCTTTGCGCCGATGGTTCATTCCGTGCTGCTTGGGCAGAGGGCGGGAGTCTACTCGGCGGTTTTCGTGAGCATGTTTGGGGCGCTCGCCATGCCGGCCGATGACCGGTGGTCATTTTTTGCGATCAGCCTTTTCTGTGGTTTAATTGCGGTGTTCGCGACAAAGAAAGTTCGAAAGCGCGGTCGTTTATTGCGAGCTGGATTTTGGGTGGGTGTGGGAGCGCTTTTGGTCGACCTTTTGTTTGCTAAAATCTCGCTCGATTCGGTTGGCCTCGATGGGAGCGCGTTGTGGCAGAATTTTGGGAAGCCATGTCTCGTTGCTTTGATCACAGGCTTACTTACGGGATTGTTTGTGGGCGGAATCCTTCCTCTCCTGGAGGGCGTCTTCGGACTGACCACTGAAATCAGTTGGCTTGAATTGAGCGACTTGAATCATCCCTTGCTGCGGAGGATGCAAATAGAAGCTCCGGGCACTTTTCATCATAGTTTGATCGTGGCCTCCCTTGCCGAAAGCGCCGCCGAGGCGATTGGAGCCGACGCCTTGATGAGTCGGGTATGCGCCTATTTTCACGATATCGGGAAGCTGAAAAAGCCCGAGTATTTTATCGAAAACCAAGGTGGCGAAAATCCGCACGACGGACTCACCCCGACGATGAGTGCTCTGATTATCGTCGCGCACGTGAAGGACGGTGTCGATATGGCGATCAAGGATAAGTTGAATCCGCGGATTCTTGAGGTGATTCGGGAGCACCATGGAGATTCGCTGGTCTACTATTTCTATCGCAAGGCCCAAGAGCGCTTATTGGAGGAGGAGAACCGCGGAAAAGAAGAGGGTGGGGAAGTCGACGATCTTCCCAAGGTGGATGAAAAAAGTTTTCGCTACCCCGGTCCAATTCCGCAATCGAGGGAAAGCGGGATTATCTCGCTCGCCGACGCAATCGAGAGTGCGTCACGAGCCATTTCCAAACCATCTCCGGGCCGCATTAAGGCTCTGGTGGATGAGATCGTCTTTAAACGGGTCAAGGACGGGCAGCTTGATGCCTGTGGTTTGACCATGTCCGAGCTGACAACCGTTCGGACGGTCTTTTCCAAGACCTTGCGAAGCATGTTGCATACCCGGATTGAGTATCCCAAGGATCAGGTCGAGGACCCGCCGTCCGGCCTGGGAACAAAAGGGGGCAAGGTGGTGTCAGTTGATGCTCTCGAGAAAGCTCGTAGTCAAAAGTTGAGGTCCGATCGGTAAGATGGTGGAGGTTTTTCCAGGCTGTCGGTCTCGTGAGATTTCATCCGAATTTCAAGGGGTGCTCGAATCTGGCTGGAATCAAGTGGCAGCCATTCTTCAAGGGATCGGAGTCGGGGAAATTGCAAATTTGAAGGAATTGGAAATCTCACTTTTGGATGACGGGGAAATGGCTCGGATTCATGGTGAGTTTTTGCAGGATGCCACTCCAACGGACGTGATCACCTTCGAACACGGAGAGCTCTTGATCGGGGTGGAAGAAGCTCAAAAGCAAGCGGTCGAATTTGGGACTTCGGCAGATCGCGAGATTGCTCTTTATGGAATCCATGGAATGTTACATCTTGCGGGTTTTGATGATCGTGATCCGGCAGACGCAAAAATTATGTCACTCCGGCAGGAGGAACTCTTATTGAAGGTCTTTCCGGGCCTTTAGCTACGGGGATTCCCGTGTTTTTTCGCCTTATCGGATTCGGTGCATTGACACCTGAGAGCGGATTCCGCAAGCTCTCACGGATGCTGGAAAGTGGCTTTGCTGCTCCGGCTTAACGCACACCGAAAACGACACCGTGTATTCGAACGAAGATTATTTGATAGAGCTATTGGTTGAAGCGGGGCACATGACGGCCGAACACGCCGCAGATGTCCGCAGCAAGTTGGGGGATGAACATTTACTCCAGCATTTTCTGGATCAGGGCGACGTTTCAGAAGGGAATATCGCCGAGGTGACCGCAGCTGGAGCCGGGACCCAGGTGGTGGATCTCCTCAATGCCTTCGTGGATCCTGTTTTTTCCAATGTGATGTCTCTCGAAGATTGCCGTCGATTTAATGCCGTTCCCTTTGCTGACGATGGCTCGTATTTGAGTGTCGCGATTGCTGACCCCTTAAATTTCGAAGTGACGGATGCTCTGCCTTTGGTGGTGGGCCGTGAAGTGAATTTCTATGCCGCGACCCCAACCGCAATTCATAGCGCCTGGCAACAGGTCTTTGGCGAGGAGGTGGGGCAGTCCGAAGCGGCAGGCCTCACTGTCGTCGGTGCCGGAGGTGAGGACGACGGTGATGACGCTCCGGTGATTAAGCTAGTCTCCGGAATTCTTGTGGATGCCTTCAAGATGCGCGCGAGTGATATTCATATCGAGCCTCTGGAGACCTCCCTGCGTATTCGAAACCGAATTGACGGAAAGCTCGTGGAGGTTGCCAATCATCCGAAAAAACTCCTTCCCGCAGTGATCGCCCGTCTCAAGGTGATGAGTTCGACGATGAGTATTGCGGAGAAGCGCATTCCTCAGGATGGCCGTATTCAGGTGAAGATGGGCGGGAAGGAGGTGGACCTTCGTGTTTCCTCGGTTCCCAGTAACCATGGTGAGAGTATCGTGATGCGTATTCTCGATAAGTCAGCCCTCAGTCTGGGCCTTCCCCAGCTTGGATTTCTCTCGGATGACCAGGAGGTTTTCCGCGAGTTGCTTGGGTTGCCCGACGGGATCATTCTGGTGACCGGGCCGACCGGGTCCGGAAAAACGACCACGCTCTATGCCTGCCTGAACGAGATCAATAAACCGGATAGGAAAATTATCACGGTTGAGGATCCGGTGGAATATGAAATGGCCGGAATTAACCAGGTCATGGTGAAAACCGACATTGGCATGACCTTTGCGGCTGCGCTGCGTTCAATGCTACGCCAGGCGCCCAACATTATCATGGTGGGGGAGATTCGAGACAAGGAAACCGCGAATATCGCGATTAACGCCTCGCTCACCGGTCACCTCGTGTTCTCGACCCTTCACACCAATGATGCTCCCAGTACAGTTGCTCGATTGTCGGATATTGGGATTAAAAATTTCCTGATCGCCTCGGCTGTTCGCGCCGTGGTGGCCCAGCGATTGGTTCGGAAGCTTTGCGACAAGTGCAAGGCTCCGGCGGTGCTTACCGAGAAGGAAATGCGCTCACTCAACATCGACCAGTCGGCGATTGCGGAAGGGAACATCATGGGACCTGTCGGTTGTGAGAATTGTCGCGGTGGGGGATATCGGGGTCGAATTGGTATTTTCGAAATCTTCCTTGTAGACGACGAAGTGCGTCATCTGATTAACCAGAACCTCAGTACGCCCCAGCTTCGCAGTCGGGCCCGGGAGTTGGGAATGCGGACCTTGCGAGAGGACGGCATTCGTAAAGTCCTCGCCGGGATGACCTCGGCGGAGGAAGTCATTGGAGTCACTATGTCCGACTCGGAATAATTCTTTATCACACAACTTTTACTTTTCTCATTAAATGGATAACCAACAAGTCCTAGATCTTTTCCTCAGCCGCGGCATGGTCGACGGCGCTCTGGCACAGGACATTCTCTCGGAAGTCGAAAACAGCGGTAAGGAGGTCACAGAGATCCTCGCTGATTACCAGGTCATCTCGAATAAAAACGACATTTGGCCGATCATTGCTCAGGAATTGGGAACCGACTTCATCGATCTCGATGGATTCGAAGCCCCGGAAGCTTTGCTTAATCTCGTTCCGGCTGCAACCGCCCGCCTGCATGGAGCCTTTCCGGTGGGATATGACGATGCCGGACTGGCGATCGTGCTGACCGACCCTTTGAACCCACAGATCGTGGAAGACATTCGCTTCTCAATCGGTCAGGAAGTGCGCCTCTTGGTAGCTGCCGATCATCTGGTTGAGGAAAAAATCAACGAATTTTACGGCGGCCAGGAAAAGGCCATGGATGACATTTTGAGCCAGCTGGACGGTGGCTTGAATTTCAAGGGAGGCGAGAGCGAGATGGAAGATGAAGCGAACTCTGCTCCCATCATGCGCTATGTTGATCTGGTTCTATATCAGGCGATTAAAGAGAAGGCCTCCGATATTCACTTCGAGCCATTTGAGGAGGATTTCAAAATTCGTTACCGCGTCGACGGATCACTCTATGAGATGGCTCCACCGCCGGTTCATCTGGCCTTGCCGATTATTTCCCGCGTGAAGGTGATGTCGAATATGAACATCGCGGAGCGGCGGATTCCCCAGGATGGTCGTATCGTGAAGCAGGTCGGCGACCAGTCGGTCGATATGCGTGTTTCCTCACTTCCCACCCAGTATGGTGAGAGTGTGGTGCTTCGTGTGCTCGACCGAAACTCGGTGAATCTTAATCTCGATAACCTTGGATTGCCGAAATCGATTCATGAATACATTCATGATACCATTCGCATGCCAAATGGAATTTTCATCGTGACCGGGCCGACCGGAGCGGGAAAGACCACGACCTTGTATGCGGCTCTTCGTGAGATTAATACCATTGATACCAAGCTGCTTACAGCGGAAGACCCTGTGGAATATGATGTCGACGGGATTATTCAGGTGCCGGTGAACGAAGCCATTGGAATGGATTTCGGGAAAATCCTCCGGGCTTTCCTTCGTCAGGACCCCGACAAGATTCTTGTGGGGGAGATGCGGGACCTTGAAACTGCTCAGATCGCCATTCAGGCTTCCCTGACCGGTCACTTGGTGCTTTCCACCTTGCATACCAACGACGCCGCCGGAGCTATCACACGATTGGTCGATATGGGAACCGAGCCTTTCCTCGTGGCCGCGTCGCTTGAGGGAATTCTTGCCCAGCGACTTCTTCGAACAATTTGCGCCGATTGCAATTCTCCCTACGAGCCCAGCGAGGCCATTCTCAGTCAATTGGGAGTTTCTCCTCACGAACTGGGTGACAAGAGCTTCTTTACCGGGAGAGGCTGCAAAACCTGTGGTGAAACCGGATACAAGGGCCGCGCAGGTCTCTACGAATTGCTCAATATCACCGATCCTATTCGTGAATTAATCATTGAGCGCGCTCCGAGCGTCGTCATCAAACAGAAGGCGATCGAACTCGGCATGGTCACACTTCGTGAGGACGGACTTCGCAGTATCTACGAGGGCCGGACCACCATTGAGGAGGTCCTTAAATACACCTAATCAGGGCGAAAACTTGGAATTCCGATACGATTTCGGAATTTCAAGCTTCCACACCCTTTCACATCTTCTTTAGAACTACTCAACACACGATCATTCTAATGGCAAATTTCCAATATATCGCACTCAACGCCAAAGGCGAGCAGACCACTGGCGTCGTGCAAGCCAATTCCGACGCTGAAGCGGCCCAGCAACTCCGTGGCCAGGGCCTTTACCCAACTCAAGTTGTCGAGGAGGGCAAAGGCAAGCTTGCCGGGTCCACCGGCAAGAAGAAGGCCAAGAAGGGCAAAGGCGGCAAAAGTAAGCTTGGTGGCAAAGTGAAGCCCAAGGTTTTGATGATTTTCACTCGTCAACTGGCGACCCTCATCGACTCAGGACTTCCACTTCTCCGCGGACTCAATGTGTTGTCCAAACAGGAGCCCAATCCAAACTTGAAAGCGACCATCAACAATCTCGCCGATTCCGTGCAGGGAGGTTCGACTTTCTCAGAGAGCCTTGGTCAACATCCGAAGATTTTCAATAAGCTCTTTGTCAACATGGTGAAAGCCGGTGAGCTTGGTGGTGTTCTCGAAGTTGTTCTGACCCGCCTCGCGGAATACCAGGAGAAGGCCCATAAGCTGAAAGGGAAGATCGTCTCCGCGATGGTTTACCCCTTAATCGTGATGTTCATCGCGGTGGCTATCATGAGTTTCCTCATGCTCTTCATTGTGCCCAAGTTCCGTGCGATGTTCCAGGATATGGAAGGGGGCCAGCTTCCCTTGATTTCGCGCGTGGTGTTTGGCTTTTCCGATTGGATGCTGGCTCGCTCGTTCGTGCTGCCGAACTCGGTTTGGATTCTTGTTGCTGGTGTTTTGACCTGGCTCGGCTTCGCAGCCTGGACCCGTACCAAGAAAGGGCGTGTCATTGTTGATTCCATCAAACTCAAGGTGCCTATTTTTGGTGATATCCAGAGAAAGAGCGCGATTGCCCGCTTTACCCGGACGCTCGGAACTCTCGTGACTTCCGGTGTGCCAATCCTTCAGGCGCTCAACATCACCCGCGATACCGCAGGGAACGTGATCGTTTCCAATGCCATCGATAAAGTACACAACGCGGTGAAAGAAGGTGAATCCATTGTCGCTCCGATGACTTCTTCGGGAATTTTCCCCAACCTCGTGACCTCCATGGTCGATGTGGGGGAGGAAACCGGTCAGTTGCCGGAAATGCTACTGAAGATCGCCGATGTCTACGACGATGAAGTCGATGGCGCGGTGACTGCGTTGACCTCGATTCTGGAACCCATCATGATCGTGATTCTCGCGCTCGTGGTTGGTGCTATCGTATTTGCGCTCTTCCTGCCGCTTATCAAGGTCATTCAGCAGATGCAGGGCGGCTAGAAAATTGTCGATTGCACCCTGATTAAATCGAATCGATATTATCCGATGAAAAGATTTTCACCGAACCCAAGCCCGTCCCGTCGAGGGTTCTCTTTGATCGAACTTCTCGTGGTGGTCGCCATTATCGTGATTCTGGGAGGGATTGTGATTGGAGCCCTCTCCAAGATCAAAGACAGCCAGGCCAAAAAACTGACCCAGGTTAACCTTCAGAATATTTCCCAACATGTGGAAAGCTATAAAACCGATAATGGAGCGTATCCTGTCGGTGAGACCTTGATCACTGTCGAACTCTACAAGGCGCTGTCGGGAGATCTCTCCGGCCAGGGCGATGACCCAACCGAGGAAATCTACTGGCCCGATCTATTGAGAAAAGATTCGGCGATTGTTGGAATTACCCGTGGCCAGAGAACCATTCTTGATGGATACGGTCAGTCGTATCGCTATCGCTCAGCTCTCGATATCGATGGAAATCTAAACGATCTTGTGAAAAACGATGGAGCTTTCGATATTTGGTCGATCGGCCCTGACAACGAACCATCTGACGAGAACATCGATAGCAAGGCGGATAACGACCAAACCTTGGACGATATCTGGAAATAATTGATCTTTGAGTTCACTGGAACTAAAACCCATTTCATGGCGGGGGAGTCGACTCCTCCGCCTCTTTACATAATACTATGTCCGACGAGACACCTCCCTCCAAGAAGGCCGCGCGCAAGAGCACGCGGAAAAAATCAGCCGCTAAAAAGACGGCTCCAAAATCAACTGAAGAATCTCCGTCCGAGGAGCTTCCACTGGATGAACCGGCCGCCAATGCCGAGTCGGAAAAGAAAGCCTCTGAAAAAGCGCCTCGCAAAAAGTCCGGTGACCCCCGTGGTGGTGTTCGTGATGCTCGAAGCGAAGCTGCGAAATCCGACGATACCGCCAGCGAGGAGCAATCCGAAACTGTCGAAAAACTTGTTTCGGATGATGCTTCTGAGTCCAAAAAACAGGAAAAATCGAAAGACGAGGATCGTGGTGAACAGCGCGAACGTCGTGGACGTAATCGCGGCCGGGGTCGCGGGAATAATCGCGAACGCGAGGTGAAAGCCCGTCCGCCGGTCAATGAGGATCACCTTCGTAAGAAAGCCTGGAAGATTTATGAATCGGAAGTGACCGAGGAGGGACTCGCCCTTCTCGATGATTCCGGCCTCCGGGACTACGCTCGCGCCAGTTTTAATGCTGCTCGAATCTTTCTCGAAGAACAGGGTCGGGTTCTGGAAAAAGAAAAATAATCCCGTAAAAAGGAGAAAGAGAAGGATCAGGATTAACCCGAACAGCGGGCGATGGCATCAGCCAGAGCGGCCCGTTGATCGTCCCAGGTGGGAATGAATTCCTGCGCCACAAAGCCATCGTAGCCTGTTGCTTCGATGGCTTTTATGATGGCGGGGTAATAGAGTTCCTGGCTTTCATCGATCTCATGGCGTCCCGGCACGCCGGCGGTGTGGTAGTGGCCAATGTAAGGGGCGGCTTTCTTGATCGTCGCCACGACATCGCCCTCCATGACCTGCATGTGGTAGATGTCGTAAAGAAGCTTAAAGCGCGGGGAATCGAGCTTCTCACACAAGGCGATTCCCCAGTCCGTGTGGTCACATTGGTAGTCCGGATGATCCACTTTGGAGTTCAACAGCTCCATGATCAGGGTGACGTCGTATTTGTCAGCGAGATCGAGCAGGGGCTCCAGACCCCCCGCGCAATTTTCGATCCCCTCGGCGTCGCTCAGACCCTCGCGGTTTCCGGAAAAGGTGATGACGTTGGGAATTCCCGCCTCGGCGGCCTCGGGAATCAGTTTCTGGTAAATCTCCAGCAGGGTCGCGTGGTGCTCTGGTTTGTTGAAGGCCTTCTCGATGCAGCCCAGTCCGCTTTGATGTTCGGGAGCCGCAGTTACCGGGCAGCTTAGGCCAAAGGACGTAATTTCGGTCACTTCGTGCGGATGGAGGAGGTCAATTCCCTGAATTCCCAGATCCCGGCACCATTCCGCGAGTGTGGAGAGGGGTTGGGACTCAAAGCACCAGCGACAGACCGAATGTTGGAAAGACATTCAAGAATCCTAGAGGGCAACCAATCCTGCGCAAGCGCTAGCCGATACCTTTTCAGAGACAAGTCCTCCTTCCTCTCGCTAAGGTCAAACGAGGCATTTGGCGACTCCTCAAGACTTTCTTAATATTTCTTCAAAGGATTTCACCTTTGAGATGTCTCTCCCGATGAAAAGAATGCCTCATTGTGTCCCAAGGAATCTTGAAGACTTCAATAATACACCTGCCCGGTAAGAAAAAGGCGGGCCCTTAAAAGGTGTCCTTGGAAACTGTCTCCGCCCAAGAGGAGTCTCATCTCCTGCGATATGCCTTAGGTCTCTTGGCCGTTCCAACCCCCAAAAAACTTGACTCTCAGGCCATCTCCCCTGACACCCACGCCGCCATGTTGACGATCAAGAAAATGACCAAGGCCTTGGGTGGGCGAGTTCTCTTCGAAGAAGCCGATATGACCATCAACTGGGGTGAGCGTGTGGCCTTGGTTGGTCCGAACGGAGCAGGGAAGACAACCCTCTTTAAAATCATCCTTGGTGAGGAAGATCGGGATTCAGGAACCTTTGATCTCGATGAGTATGGCATGGTGGGCTATCTCGCCCAGGAAGCTGGAGATCCCGGTGACGCGACCATTCTCGAAATTTCAATGGGAATCAGCGAGGAACTGCAGGCTGTCATGGCGACGATGCGGACCTCCGCCGATGACAGTGATGAGTTTGGGAAGGCCCAGGATCGATACGAAGAGCTCAACGGATACCAACTTGAGCCCAAAGCCAAAAAGATCCTGGCCGGACTGGGGTATGCTCAGGAGGACTTCGGTCGACCTGCGAACATGTTTTCCGGTGGATGGGTCATGCGTGCCCATCTTGCTCGCCTCTTGGTGGAGGAGCCTGATCTCCTCATGCTTGACGAGCCGACCAACCACTTGGACCTCCACTCCTTGATGTGGTTTCAAAAATACCTGCAGCAGTATCCAGGGGCGCTTCTCATCATTTCCCACGATCGGTCCTTCATGGATGGCGTCATCGAGAAGGTCTACGAGATCGATGAGATGAGACTCGTTCCCTTTGCTGGGAATTATACCAAGTATCTCCAACTCAAAGAGGAGCGCTACGATCAGCAGTTGAAAGCCTTCTTGAATCAGAAGAAGGAAATTTCCCGTATTCAGGAATTCATCGATAAGTTTCGTTCGGTTGGGTCCAAAGCGTCACAAGTGCAGAGCCGTGTGAAGATGCTTGAGAAGATGGAGCGTCTGCCCAAGCCACGTAAACCTCGCAAGCTTTTCCATTTCCACTTTCCCCAGCCGCCACGTTCTACGCAGCGTGTCATTTCCCTTGAGAATGTCAGCAAGGCCTACGACGACAATGTTCTCTACACCAACCTCGATGTCTTCGTTGAGCGTGGTGACCGCATCGTTCTCGTCGGGCCAAACGGATCTGGTAAATCGACTCTCATGAAAATGCTCGCGGGCATTGAGAAGGGCGATGCCGGAAAGCGCAACGTCGGGACAACAACCAAGATTGGTTACTTCTCCCAGCACCGTGCCGCGACTCTAAACGAGAACAACAGCGTTCTTGAAGAAGTGGTTGATGCTGGTGGCGGGATGCGTGAGAACGAAGCTCGGTCCATTTTGGGGTCATTCCTCTTCAAGAAGGACGATGTACAAAAGCGAGTCGGAGTTCTCTCCGGGGGAGAGAAGAGCAGGCTTTCGCTGGTGAAATTCCTCGTGGATCCTCCGAACCTTCTTCTGATGGATGAGCCGACGACTCACCTTGATATGACCTCGATTGAGGCCTTGGTCTCTGCGTTGAAGCAATATGAAGGAACGCTCGTTTTCATCTCCCACGACGTGCACTTCATCCGCTCTCTCGCCGAGCACACCTGGCACGTCGCCGACGGAGAGGTGAAGAAATACTCCGGCGGCTACGACTACTACCTTCAGAAGTCCGGTGCCTTTGGTGACGACTTCTTTGATGTTTAATTGTGGCGGCGCTTTTCAAGCGCTTCGCCTCGACTAGAGTAATGGCATGGCGCTTGGAATACCCATTCTGGGCACTTTGAGCGCTGCCACGTCATGACTCGCAAGATCGTTCACATCGATATGGACTGCTTTTATGCAGCGATTGAGGTGCGCGATGATCCTTCGCTGGAGGGGAAGCCGGTGGGAGTGGGTGGAAGTTCGGGCCGGGGAGTGCTGACGACGGCGAATTACGAAGCCCGGAAGTTTGGGTGCCATTCCGCGATGCCGGTTTTTAAAGCGAAACAATTGTGTCCGGAGATTATTCTGACTCCGGTTCGATTTGAGGCCTATCGCGAGGCCTCGAATCAGGTGAGGGCAATTTTTGCGAGGTACACCGATCTCGTCGAACCGCTATCTTTGGATGAAGCGTATTTGGATTTGAGTCATCGCAAGGAATCCGGGGCCGCCTTAGCGGAGGAGATCCGGGAGCGGATTTATGAAGAGACCAAGCTAACAGCGTCCGCCGGGATTGCGCCGAACAAGTTGATCGCAAAAATTGCCAGCGATTGGAACAAGCCGAACGGTCAGCTTGAGGTGAAGTCGGAGGAAGTGGATGGCTTTATGCGCGGGCTACCGGTTGCCAAGCTCAATGGCGTTGGGAAGAAAGGGCAGGAGACATTGGCGAAGTTGTCGGTGTCGACCTGCGGAGATCTACAACGATTTTCCAAGATCGAATTGGCCGAGAAGTTGGGACGTTGGGGGCTTGAGCTTTATGAACGCAGTCGCGGGAGAGATGATCGAGAAGTCTCGGTCGATCGTACGCGGAAGTCTCTTTCCAAGGAGCGGACTTTTTCGGAAAACATCAATGACCTCGACTGGCTGATGAATGTCTTAAGAAAGCTTCGCGTCGAGGTTGAGGAGTCGGTCCTGCGAAAGTCGGATCAGGACGTGAAGTCCCGTGTCGTGAAGTTGAAGTTCGATGACTTCACGCAAACAACTGCCGAAACGGCGGGGAGTGACATGGAGGAATCGGTTTATGAAGATCTCCTGCGCTTGGCCTGGAGCCGAGGGGAAGGCAAGCCGGTGAGGCTTCTTGGCGTGGGAGTGCGCTTTGCCTCAGAGGATGATCAAATGAGCCTACTTTGAGAAGTCGGCTACAGTGGTGTGGAGAGCTTTGCCGGTCTTTACGCTTTTGACATGCATTGAGACTTTGGGCTCCTGCCCGCTCCAGTCGATGTTGAGGATTCCGTAGTTTTCTTTCTTGGTGTAGGAGCCGGGGATTCTGAGACGACACCCTTTGTCGTTGGAGCCAGCGTGGGTCATGCCGCTGGTGGTGAAGTCGTAAAGGTCGAAGGGGAGACCGCTTTCTGCTCGACCGATTTTACAGATCTCGGCGAGATGGCGGTCGCCACTCAAGAGAATAGTGGGTCCGGGATTTGAGCTCTTGAGGAGGTTGAGGAAGCGGGCTCGCTCGTTGGGGAAGTTGGCCCACTTTTCGAATCGGTGTTCGTAGGAGATGACCTGAATGGATGAGACGATGAGCCGGAGATCGGCTGGCTTTTTGAGTTCTGCGGCGAACCACTTCCATTGTTCGGTTCCTAGGATGGTAGCGTTGGGATCGCCAGATCGGGCTTTCTTGGGTTTGGTTCGATGGTAGCGGGTATCGAGGAGGATGACCTGTAGGCGTTGTCCTTCGGGGCCCGTGGTCTTGGAATGATAGACTCCTTCGACGCCGGTCTGCGGGAGGCCGAAGACTTCACGGAAGATCGCTTGGGATTCTTTCTTTTTCGGATACTCGGTGCCGGCATCGTTCCTGCCGTAATCGTGGTCGTCCCAGGTGGCGAGGATGGGAGTCTGCTTCTTAAAGGCGATGTAGTCGGGTCGTGAGGTGAGAGCGGACCATTTCTTTTTGAGAAGATCCATGTCCTCGGTGTCGCCGTAGATGTTGTCGCCCATAAAGAGGAAAAGTTGGGGCTTTTCTTTAGTAAGAACGGTCCAGGGTCCCAAGGTATCGCGCTTTGGATTGTAACAAGAACCGGCCGCGACACGGGTGATGGCATCTTCAGCGAGAAGAGGAAGAGTGAAGAGAATGGCGAGAAGATATTTCATAACCGCAATGTTTAGTTGATTAGAGTTGCGGAAAGAGCCTCGGTCACTAGTTCATCGGATTCAGGGAAAATGGTGCGGAGGTCGAGAAGGAGTGCGTCGTCGGTGGTGTAGCCGACGACTGCAGTTTCTCCGTTGCGGAGCTGGCGGGCGAGCTTGGGCACCGATTGATTCTTCGGAACAATCTTGATTGCGACGGAGGGGAACTCACTTCGGGGCATGGTGCCTCCGCCGGGACGGGCGGTGGTGTCTACGATGCTGATCCCGGCATTCTCGCTGGAAAGCCCAGTGATGATTTTTTCGGCGCGTGTTTTGAGCGCTTCGACTTCGGTGCGGAGAAAGGTGAGCACGGGGACATCACTTAGCGTGGGGTCGGCTTTGGTTTCGAGGTATTGATCAATCGATTCCTGAAGCGTGGTGAGAATGAGCTTGTCGCATCGCACCGCGCGGAAGAAGGGTTCCTTCTTAATCTTGGCGACCATATCGGAGCGGCCTCCGATGATGCCGGATTGCGGACCGCCGAGGAGTTTGTCGCCGGAGAAGATGACGAGGTCGATTCCACGCTTCAGGCATTCCTGCGGAGTCGGCTCGTGTTCGATGGGGGCGAGTTTGTCGGTGTCCATCATAGCGCCGGAGCCAAGGTCTTCGACGAGAGGGAGACCGTTGTCGTGGGCGAGTTTGGCGATCTCGGGGATTTCGGGTTCGCCGATGAATCCATCGATGTAAAAATTGGAACGATGGACTTTTAAGATGAGCGCGGTTTGCGGAGTGATTGCTTTTTCGTAATCGTATAGGTGCGTTTTGTTGGTCGCGCCGACTTCGACAAGTTTGGCTCCGGATGTTTCGAGAATCTCGGGAATGCGGAAGCCTCCGCCGATTTCAACGAGTTCGGAGCGAGAGACGATGACTTCGTTTTTTCCTTCCTCGACTAAGGTTCGAAGCGTAAGGACGAGAGCGGCGGCGCAATTGTTGACGGCGGTGGCGGCTTCGGTTTCGAGGAGGCAGGCGAGGGCTGTTTCGAGATAACCGGCACGCTTTCCTCGCGCGCCGGAGGGGAGATCGAATTCGAGGTTGGAATAGCCGGTCGCGATTTGTTGGAGGGCAGTCGCGGCGCGGGGTCCGAGGGGAGAGCGTCCGAGATTGGTGTGAATGAGCACGCCGGTGGCGTTGATGACGGGTTGGAGGCGGGAGTTGGCGAATTCGCGGAGGCCCTTTTTGGTGGAGGCTTCGATTTCTTCGCGGCTGTGTTCTTCGTCGGCGAGAAGGAGTTGGCGGTAGCGGTCGATTTCTCGACGCACGAAGAGATTAATGAGGGGGCGGGGAAGCGAGACGTCCGGGGCGAGGGCAGCGGCGAGTTTTTCGACAGATGGAAGGGCGGCAAGTTTGCTCATCGTGTTGGTGGGAGGAGTTTAGCGCATTTTCATTTCGAGTCCACCCAGCGAATGCCGTCGTCTTCGAATGTGATTTTTCGTTGTTTGTAGAGGGATCCGAGGGCCTTTTTGAACATCTTTTTGCTGACGCCGAGTTCGCGGTTGATTTGATCGGCGGGACTGCGGTCGCTGAGGGCCCAGAAGCCGCCACGGCTCGCGAGTTCTTTTTCGAGGTGGGATTCAAGGTCGTCAATTTTCCCGAGGCCGGGTGCGTAGAGCGAGAGGTCGATTTTTCCGTCGCGTCGGACTTCGGATACGTAAGCTTTTATTTTGTCGGCGTAAAAGAGCTCCTGAAAAACCTGGTTGGCGAAAAGGAGACCGGAGTATTTTCCATCGACGATTGCCTTGTAGCCCATTTCGGTTTTTCCAAAGAGGAGAACGTCTACTTCATCTCCCGCGGAGTAGGGCGGGTAGTCGGCGGGGAAGTATTTTGAGATGCGTTGCGAGGCGACGAGGCGGTCGGTTTTGGTGTCGAGGTAAACATGCACCACGACCGGTTGGCCGACTTTGGGCAGGCTGCGTTGTTCGCTGAAGGGAAGGAGGAGGTCTTTGGCGAGTCCCCAGTCGAGGAAAGCTCCAAGACGGCTGGAAGCGAGGACAGTGAGTGCGCCGAACTGTCCGGGCAGGACCTTGGGCGTTTTTTCGGTGGCGATAGGGCGGTCTTCGGAGTCGTTGTGAATGAAGACGGTGGCTTTGTCGCTGGAGTCGGTGAGGCGTTCGTTACGCGGGAGGAGGATTTCCCCAAGCTCGCCGCCATCGAGGAAGGCCCCGATGGGAGCTTCTGTGAGAATGGGGAGGGTGACGAGGTCGCCGATTTTTGCCATGCCGGAGGCTATCGGGCTTTCGTGGCTACGTAAACCGTGCTCTCAAAGTCTTCGTCTTGGATGGGATTATGGAAGGGGACGATATGGGAACTGCAGCTTTCGAAGACTTCGTTGAGCGAGGCCATGAAGGATTCCTCGGGTGGGTCGTCGGACCAGAGGCCGAAGACGCCGCCGGGTTTGATTTTTTCGGCGAATTTGCCAAGTCCTTTGGTGGAGTAGAATTCGGCGTTGTCCTGTGTGAGAAGGTGGGCGGGGGAATGGTCGATATCGAGGAGGACGGCGTGGAATTGCTCGATTTCGGACGAGTAGCCCTCGTTGAGTGAGAGTTGAAAAAAGTCACCGAGGACGTAACTACAGCGAGGGTCGTCGTTGAGGCCTTTGCCGAGGGGGACGAGTTCCTTTTCGTGCCATTCGATGACGGGTTTGAGGTAATCGACGATGCGGAGGGAGCCCACGGAATCGTGCTCTAGGGCCGCCCGTGCGGTGTAGCCTAGTCCGAGGCCGCCTACCACGATGTCGAGTTTCTCGTCCGGGAAGGCTTTTTCTACGGCGGCGACCCCGAGATAGGAGAGTTCCTGCTCGACCACGGTGAACAGGGACGACATCAGGAAGGAGTTCCCGAGGATGATCTCGTAGATTTCCTTGTTCTCCAGCGAGAGTACGGTGCGTTTTCTTAGAATAAGGTCACCGAGGGGAGTTTGCTGATAGTCGATTTCTTCAAATCGTGGGATTTGCGGCATGTCGGAGGTTTAGAAGGGATGGGAGAGCCCGGCGAGGTCTAAAAAAAAGGAAAAAACCTTCTTGCCTCAAGTGCGCTGCGATTATATTTCCCGCGCGTCCCACACGACATTGACCCGTTCGTCTAATGGTTAGGACTCCAGATTTTCATTCTGGCAATAGGGGTTCGATCCCCCTACGGGTTGCCAAAAGGCCGCTGATACTCATTGAGTTCAGCGGCCTTTTGGTAGTTTAAGAGTAAGGAGTTTGCTGACCTATTTTTTCTTCCGTTGTTGGGTAAACCAGACGATTTGTGTGTTTTCACCAGATTCCTTGTCAGAAACATGGTGCCGACCATATCGTGCTTGTCGGCACAGTATTTGAGATCCTATCGAGAGCTGAGAACTGGTGTTGGAGTAGAGGGGAGAATTGGGTGAGCGGAAGTCTGAGGCTTGCAGTTTATAAGGAATGCAGTCAGAGAAGGGCTGTGGAATTTGCGGTGGTTCTCAAGGCGGTGCTGCCTATCTATCTTTTGGTAGGGGTGGGCATGGCTTTGCGGGGGTTCAAAGTCCTGACGGAGGATATGGAGAAGGGCTTGTTGAAGATGGTGATTCACTGTCTCTATCCTTGTCTCATTTTGGATAAGACCCTGGGCAATGATTTGGTGCGTCAGAGTTCGGTTCTGGCCTGGGGTGTTGGGCTGGGGTGTGGCTTGGTGTTGATCGGGATGTTGTTGTCTTATTTGACGGGGACGATTCTGGGTCTGAAACCGGGGACGGGTCGGCGGACCTTTTGTCTTTCGGCGGGGGTGCAGAATTACGGTTACACCGCGATTCCGATCTTGTTGGCCCTCGCTCCGGTCCTGGGAGGTGATGAACGGGTGCTGGGGGTGATGTTTGTGCATAGTCTTGGAGTGGAGATCGCGATCTGGATGGTCGGAGTGATGGTTCTGACCGGGTCGGTGTTTGGGAATCCCAAGTTGCTCATCAATGGCCCGATCGTGGCAGTTATTTTGGGGGTTGGCTTGTCGTCGACGGAAGGATGGCGTTTTTTTGATCTGGAGAATGGCCCCATTGTCGGTTCGGTGACCCGTCAGGCGATGGGATGGCTGGGGGCCTGTGCCTTCCCGATGGGGCTGATGCTGATCGGGGCGACGATGTATGATTTTATCGGGAAAGAGCGTCTTTCGGTCAAAATCGGCATCGGGGGACTGGTGGTGCGATTGGTAATGATGCCGTTGGTGATCATGTGTGCGGCGAAGTATCTTCCGCTGCTTCACGAACTGAAGCTTGTCCTTCTGGTGCAGGCGACGATGCCGGCGGCGGTATCCCCGGTCTTCGTGGCGCGGCACTATGGGGGAAGCCCGGGCGTGGCGGTGCAGGTGGTGCTGGCGACTTCGATTGTGGGGCTTTTCACGATCCCGTTATGGATTTCCTGGGGAGTTCGGTTTATCTTCCCCTAAATCGATCGCGGCGCTGGGACAGAAATCGGTGATAGGTTTGCGAGCGGTCATTAGTTTGGCTGGTTTTGCTTCCTATAAGGATATGGCCCGTATTGTGGGCGGCGACTTAGGGGCTGATCTGGTGAGCGATGATCATTCGGCGCGGGATTTTGTGGGAAAGCTGAGCCCGGTGTCTCTCATGATTGTGCATGGCGAGAACGACAATGTGGTGCCGGTTGGGCAGGGAGAGATCTTATTTAAGAATGCCAAGGGGCCAAAGACCTTCTTCAAAGTCGAAAAAGGAGGGCACAACAATGCCCTGGCGATGAACGATGGAGCGTATCAGAAAAAGGTGCTAGCATGGTTCGATAAGGTATTGAATTGATCTCCTCGTTTGCATTCCGCGAAAAATACGAAATGATAGGACCATGAAGCGCGGATTAACCGTTTTTGCCGGATTGGTTCTCTTTGCCCAGGGAGAAGAAAAGAAAGTAGTGCAGGGTCATGTCTTTGCGTGGCCATTCACCGAGGTGGAGAAGATGCAACCGCGGGGCGGCAGCTCCAAGGGAACCAAGGTGACGCTCGATGGGAACGCTTCGGCTCACTGGAAGAAACTGCAGTCAGCTGATCTTGGGGACCTGGAAAGAGACCGGCAGGCCATCCTGGCGATGACAGGAAGCCACCGGGTTAGTTTTGATTTTATCGAGACGATGGGTTTTGCTGAAGGCTACCAACCGCCCAAGCCTTATTTCTCATGGGGAACGGAGCACGTGCAAGTAATCAAGCAGGAGGAGAAATTCATCAGCCTGCAGCACACTTTGGTGATGTATTTCAAAGACAAGGACGGGAAGGAATCCGGACCGATGGTGATGAAGCATTGGCGGCAGGATTGGACCTTCGAGGACGCCGACTTGCACACCTATCGAGGCGAAAACACTTGGGCGCGAAAGAAGCGCTCTCCCAAGTCGGTCAGGGGAGCTTGGAGTCAGGCTGTTTATCAGGTGGATGATTCACCGCGCTATGAAGTGATCGGAAAATGGTCCCATCAGGGCGGAATGTCGGTTTGGACGAGCGAGTCGTCCTGGCGTCCTTTGCCACGACGGGAGTTTTCGGTGCGCGATGACTACAACGTGCTTGAGTGCGTTCATGAGATTACGGTGAACCCGACGGGCTGGGTGCACCTTCAAAACAATCGGAAGTTGGTTGCGAAGGATGGCAAGCTGTCGAAATACGTGGGCCAGGAGCTGGGCGTGAACCGTTACGAGAGAATTACCGCTCCGTCCTTGGTGGCGGCAGAGGAAACCTTAAAGAAGACCGGAGCCTACTGGGCCGAAGTTCGCGAGATGTGGAATGAGGTCTATCGCACCAAAGATCGCTTCGGATTGAGGTCGAAAGTGGACGAAAAGAAACTGTATGCGCTGCATTTTGGTTACGCTGCGCAAGTGGAAGCGGGCGAATATGATGCCGAAGCGGGTCGCAAGCATGCGCGTGAGACGGTTTCCAAATTCCTGACGGAAGGGAAGCCGAAGAAGGAAGGAAAGTATTAATGCCGCGGCTTTACGTCGTCTGTGGTCCTGCGGGTGTTGGTAAAAGCACCTACGGGAAGACGCTGGCGGCAGAGAAGAGGGCCTGTTTTTTGGATAGCGACACCGTGACCGAACCGGTGGTGCGGGCGGGGATGAAGTTGGGTGAGTTTGATCCCAATGATAGGGATTCCGGGGTGTATCGCGCTGCATTTCGCACGGCGGTTTACGAGTGTCTTTTTCAAACGGCGGCGGAGAATCTTCCGCATGTCTCGGTAGTGCTGGTGGGACCGTTTACTTCTGAAATTAGAAAAGCGGAATGGCCTGATGAATTGGCCGAGCGATTTTCCTGTGAGCTTGAGGTGATCTTTGTGACTTGTCCGGAAGACGAGAGGCATCGTCGAATCAAGGCGCGGAAGAATCCTCGCGATGACTTAAAGCTGGCAGACTGGGAGGGCTATCTCAAGGGGACCGACCTCAGGCCGCCGGCTTTTAAATATCGGGAAATAACAACGTGAGAATCAGGCGTAGCATCCCATTGTTGTTACTGTAATGGAGATAAGAAGGGGCAGGTAGGAATACCTGTCTTTTCCCGCTACCTGCCATAGGCCCTTAGTTTTTTCTTTCGCAGATACTCAAGGAAGCGCTCTTTGGCGATCAAGTCCGGGTTGGCCTTGTAATTGACGAAGGGATTGTTGGTTCCGTATTTCGACCAAGGACCGCGGGGGACTTGCGAGAATTCGATGAAGCGCCAGTGGCATTGCACTTTGTTGCCGACCCCGAGGAAGTCCCGGACAGCGGGGGAGATGTCGATACCGGCATTTTGGTTTTTGGTGTTCTTGGGCTTTTTATTTCCAAAAACATACTCCCAGTCGTCGGTGGTAAAGGGGCCACAGTCCTCCCATTGGGCGTAGCAGACGCGCTTGTTGGAGACGATCTCGACCCACCGTCCCTTACAGACTGTTTGGCCAGGGCGGGGACGGTAGCGTTTAAACCATGGAATGACGCGGGCGGCTTCCGGTTTGTGGGCCTTGTGGTTGACGCAGTCGTTGTAGGGCAGGGCGACGTAGAATGGATTGAGCTTGGGAGTGAAGCCTTTTGGGACATAGCCGCGTCGGGAGGTCTGGTCAGGGTTGTCGTAGCCGCCGTAGTTTTGTTGCCAGTTTTGATCCCAGGAGGATTTGTTATTGGGGGTGGGATTGTTTCGGGTCGGCTTCTCGCCAATCCAGAAGACAGTGGCGGTGATGAATTGCTTCCAGTGGTATTTGGCCTTCTCGTATTGGAACGGGTTGGGAGGGGCCGGCACGATGGTCACCTTTGGCCCCGTCTGGGCGGAAGTCGGAACGATGATTAACAAAGCTAAAATGACGGCGGGTGTTCTCAAGAGAGCGGGTGTTTAGCAGTTTGAGCATGAAATTCCAGTCTTTCAGGGAATTAAGGTCTAGGCTTGCCGCCGCTGCCTCGGAAAGAGAGAGTATGCGCCGTCAAGATGCGTTGTTTTTACTCACCAGATTTTCACCTAGACCTTCCGGAAGGGCACCCGTTTCCGATGGAGAAATATGAAGTCTCCAAAAATATGCTGATCGACGGCGGAGTTCTCAAGGGGGAGGAGATTGTCGAAGTGCGGGCGGCGGATGCCCATGTGATGCGCCGGGTGCATGACAACGATTATCTTTCCAAGATCTACTACGGTCAGCTAGATCGCAAGGAGCAGATTTTATTGGGCCTTCCGGTTACCCCGAAACTTTACACGAAGAGTGCGACCGAGGTGGAGGCGACGCGGCAGGCTTGCTACGCCGCCCTGCAAGATGGTGCTGCGGCGGTCTTGGCGGGAGGGACTCATCACGCCTTCAGGAACCACGGCGAGGGATACAATGTTTTTAACGACATCGCGATTGCGATTCGGGATCTGCAGGTGCAGCGACCCGGTATCAAGATCATGGTGGTGGACACCGATGCGCATCAGGGAAATGGGACGAACAGCGTGTTGGAAAATGATCCCAATGTCTTTACCTACTCCATTCACGTGGGGCGTCCGGGTAGCAAGGTGAATGGCTCGATGGATGTTGAGACCGTGCGTTATGTGGAGGGTGATATGTACCTCAAGCAATTGTTCACCACGCTTGCGGCAGCGCTCGATGTCTTTTCGCCCGACCTGGTGATCTGGATTGCGGGAGCGGACAACCATCGCAACGACCGCATGGGTCAGATGCTGTTGGATCTGAAGGATTTCGTGCGTCGCGACGAGGTGATCCTTCGCGCCTTTATGAAGAATCGCATTCCGATCGCGATTCTTTATGGCGGGGGATACAATCGGCAGCAGGAATACACGGCCAAGATTCATCGCAATACCATCGCGACGGCAGTGAAGGTATCCCGCGAAGTGCAACGGCCCCGTTCAATCTTTTAAAAGCTTCCTAAGATGAAGAGCTTTGCGATTGTCGGAGCGGGTGCAGTGGGGAGTTACTACGGAGCACGTCTCGCCGCGGCTGGGAATGAGGTGCGTTTTCTCTTGCGGTCTGACTTCGACGAAGTCAGCCGGAATGGACTTAAAGTGGAAAGCATTCACGGGGACTTTAATTTGCCGGAGGTTGCTTGCTTTCGCTCTCCCGAAACGGTCGGGAAAGTGGACGTGGTGATCGTGGCGTGGAAGGCGACGGCGAATGATTATTTTGAGGCGGTGATCGGGCCGATGCTGCACGAGGATACGATTATTTTGACTCTGCAGAATGGGATGGGGAATGTGGAGCGGTTGAGCGAGTTGTTTGGGCTGGAGCGGGTTTTGGGGGGAATGTGTTTTGTTTGCATCAATCGGATAAAGGCCGGGGTGATTCATCACGTGGGAGGGGGATTGATTGTGATGGGGGAAGTACAGCCGGGATCGACAGGTCGATTGGAGGCATTGGTGGAGATTTTTGAAGCGGCGAAGATCTCTTGTCAGAGCGCGCCGGTCTTGGAGTTGGTGCAGTGGCGGAAGTTGGTCTGGAATATTCCCTTCAATGGTCTTTGTATTACCGAAGGGGGGATTACGACGCGGGATCTTTTGGCGCAGGATGGAGGAGAAGAACGAGTGCGCGCAATCATGGCAGAGGTGGTAAGCATTGCGGGGGCGCTGGGTTATGAAATCCCAGCGGAGTTTATCGATGACCAGATCGAGATCACCGGGCCGATGGGGAACTACCGTCCGTCGAGCATGATTGATTTCATGGAAGGACGGGAAGTGGAGCTTGAGTCAATTTGGGGCGAGCCCTTGCGAAGAGCGAAGGCTACTAGAGTTGAGACGCCTCTCACTGATAAGCTTTACGAAGATCTTTTGCGGACGGTTTCGAAGACCCACTGATACTCGGAACTGATTTGATCCGTGAGAGGTTTTTGAAGGTGTCCGGGAAGGACTCCCCAGGTGTAGGTTTCAATTTCGAGGTGCGGACAAGCTTGGGGGTGCTCTTGAAGATAGTTCAGTGCAGCTTCCGCGTGATCGAGGGTCGAACTAAGCGGGGCCAGGGGTTCGGAATAGAGAGGGACGTGGAAATGAATCCGTCCTTCGGTGGCAGTTGTGGGCTCGTTGAATTCCGGAAGGTCCTTGAAGCGGGTGAGTGGGGCGGTGTTGAGGATGACCTGGTGAAGGTAGGTCGGTTCGTTGAATTGTTGGATCGCTGAGAGTGCCTCATCGTTCTGTGGGTCGAAAGAGAGGGCGTTGGAGAGATGGATTTTGGAAATGCGAAGACCGGCATCAGTGAGGGCTTTGAGGGACTGATGGCAGTCATCAAATTCGAGGGCGAAGTGGCAAGTGTCGTAGTTGATGCCGATGTGTTTGCGAATAGGCTCCTGATCGTAGTCCTTACTTTCGCACCATGAGAAAAAGCGCTCGAAGAAGGCGAGTGTTTCCTCGGTGTTTTCGAAATGACCGAGAGGCTCGGGTTCCAGTCCGAGGTGGAGGTCTTTTCCAGACTTGGCCGAGAGGTGTTCGATGGTGAGGGCGAGCGAGTAGAGGTTCTCGAAGATGAGTTTTTCGTCTGCTTCGAATTCTTTGAAGGAACCGGGAAGGGTGGAAACCGATCCACCGGATTCGGCTGGGCAAAGGCGATCAATGATGGTGAAGAGTTGCTCGGTGTAGACGAGACGGGCGAGTTTGGTCCAATCGGGCTGATAGACCTTTTCCTTCACGCTGGTTCCGTGGAAGGCCCCGTAGGGAAATCCATTGATGGTAAAGATGTAGCAGTTCTCGGACTCGAGCCAGGTCTGGAATTCATCGAGGTGGTTTTCCTCAAGTAACTCGCCAGCTGCTTGAGCCGAAAGTCGGAGGCCGATCGCGAAGGGCTTGTCGGGCGAAACGCGATCGCGGACTGCCACAACATCGTTTTTGAGAACGTGGAGGGTTTCCGCCCAGGTTTCGGCCGGATGGATGTTGGTGCAGTAGGCGAGATGGTGGTCAGGAGAAAGCTTCACGGAATAGTCAGGTGCTGGCTGGAGCTTGATTGGAGATGGCAGCAGCGGAAAGGACGGAGTTCAGGGAATGGAGCTTCTTTGCATAATACGGCGTTTTTTTTCGAGAAGTATCTCATTTATAGATGTGGAGTTTTTGCGTGCTTCATTGTCTAAGATTTGCTTACTATCAGGGTGTCGCACGCTTCTTGATGATTCGAATTTCCACTAAATCCCTCTTTTTAATTTCTGCAACTGCCGTTGGTATTTGTAGTGGTGCGGTCGTTCAGAATGGAAGCTCGTCGTCAACGGCGCTGTCGTTCTCGTCACAGGTTGGGGGCGGAGATTTGATTAATGCGGGCTCGAGTGATATGATCTCGGGTGTAGTTTCCGCCTCGAATGCCAGTTTTCCGGGGAGTGGCATGACCGATGGAAGTTACTCCAATACGCCAGGTGAAAATACCTTTTTTGAGGCAGGGCTGCATTTCCCGGCGACCGCGACCTTTGATCTGGATGTGGCGAGTCATCCTCTGGGATATGATTTGAGTTCGATCGAAAGCTTCATGGGCTGGTCAGCACAACATTCCGATCAGGTTTATTCGGTGGAAGTCAAGAAAGTGGGATCAGCCTCATTTTCTTCTCTGATTTCCGTTGATTATCGAGCCTTCACCGGAGTGACCCAACCAAGTTATGAGACCAGGGTCGAGATTGAGGATGACGCGGGTAGATTTCTCGCGAGTGGGGTGGAAAGTATCCGATTCACTTTTGATGCTCCGGGAATTGTCAGCGGGTCGGGAGATACCATGATTCGTGAGATTGATGTTCATGGTGCGCCTTCGGTGCTGATGATTACTTCCCCGGTTCCCCGGCAGGTTGTTCAGCGAGACGGGAATGATCAGGCCGATATTTTGATCGAGGGAAGCTATGGGAATTCTCCTGATTCAATTGAAGCCCGAGCCCTAGTCCTTGGATCGGGAAACAGTGGAACGGATACGGGGTGGGAGGTAATTGATTCGTCGCCGTCATCGGGATTGTATAGCGGGATTCTGGAAAATGTGTCGGCGGGTGGTTGGTATACTATTGAAGTAAGATCGGTGACCGGCGGGGTTCCTTCCGGGGTTTATCAAGTGGGGAAGATTGGAGTGGGAGATATTTTCATTACGGCGGGACAGTCGAACTCGGCGAACTTTGGCGGGCCGACTTTTGATCCGCTTGATGACCGTGTGTCGGCGGTGACCCTGACCGATGATCCGCAAGTTTTGCCGCCCTGGGTGAAGGGTGCCGACCCGCAACCTTTTGCCGATGGGCCCGGTGGCTCTGTTTGGTCCAGACTGGGGGAGCAGTTAACTGCGGAGCTCGATATTCCGGTGGCCTTTCTTTCGCTTGGGGTGGGTAGTGCGCCGATCTCGTTTTGGACGTCTCCAAGTCCCAATTATGACAACCGCCTTAAAGAGGGGATTCAGTATTTCCCTCCCAATGGATTCCGTGCTTTTTTGTGGCACCAGGGTGAGAGGGATTCCTCAGACGGTAAATCGAAGGGTTTTTATGTTGATAAGCTGCAGTCGATTATTGCACAGAGCCGGATCGATGCGGGATGGGATATTCCATGGTATGTTGCGGAAGCGGCTTATCAAAGTGCGACCGCTTTTGGAAATCGGGAAGTAATTACGGCAGCCCAGCGCGATGTCGCCCATGCAGATCCTTTGACCTTTTTGGGACCGAGAACGGAGGATTTCCATTGGGAGAATGCCTCGGGCGGAAAGCTATTGGACGGAGTGCATCTTAATGGAGCGGGGTTTGAGGATCATGCGACGCAGTGGCGGGAGATTTTGGGCGGAAGTGGAGTTCTGATGCTGGAGAATGGTGATTTTGAGAAAGGCTTCGATCCATCAGTCACGACGATTGCGGCTTTGAGTGAAAATGGACAAAGTGTCATCGATCCTTTCGTTGGGGGAATCCATCAGGGCGTTGTCGACTGGGTGGTCTTGAAGGGGAACCTCGACGAGGCTGCTGATGGTGCCAACGGAGTGTTTAATCCGGGCGGCGACACTTATGATGACGCGGTTGACTCCATGAATGGAGGTGTTCTTCCCGGGATGAGTGGAAAGCATATCGGCTTTCTTTACGGTGGATCTGCCAATAATAACTTCCAACAAACCCGCAGAGTCCCTGTGGTGGATCACCGGGTCTATACTGTTACGGTTTCCCTCGGAGTGAGGGATGGAGATTCTACCGATGTCTTTGGGGGGGCTCTCTTGCAGATTCTCGCGGATGGTGTTCCTCAAGGGGCCGGCTTTTCGGTGATCGAGAGTGATCTGGATACCTTGGCGGGGGGCTCGGCTGATGGAACTTTCCAGACCCTCAGCACTTCATTTTCGACGAGTGAGGGTGCCAATAATTTTGAAACGCTTGGGGTGAAATTGACGAAAGTGAGCGGAGGCGGGAACAGCTATCTGGATTTTGATAACATCAGTTTCAGTGAAGGCCTGACTCGTTACGGGAGCTGGCAGGTGGCGGAGTTTGTCTCGGATAGTGATGACCGGACTGCCTCGGGCGATCCTGATGGAGATGGCCTCTCTAATCTTCTTGAATTCACTTTTGGGACCTCGCCGACTGATGGCGCGCATTCAAAATCCCCGTTAACGGTTTCGGGAAATGATTTTGAGTTGTATCGTCGGGTCGCGGCCGACGCGGGTGTGGAATACGAACTTCAGTCATCGACGACCCTAGCTTCCAACAGCTGGAGTGCGGTGCCCAATGTCACGACCGTGGTTGATTTAAGCGACGGTGAATTTGAGACGGTGCTTTTGAGCCGCCCCGGCGGGTGGGCATCCGGGCAACCGCGGGAATTTTTCCGGATCGCGGTAGTCTTTGCACCTTAGAGCGAAAAGTTCGGACACTGGGAGAGGAATTCCTTGGGATTGTCAAAGATGACTTTCTCAACGATCTCAGCGGAGTGCTGGCGCTTCTTCATTTCCAGGGCGCACTTGATTACCGCGAGGGGATCGGAGATGCCCCAATCGCAGGCGGAGTTCATCCAGATGTTCTCCATGCCAAAGGTCTCGAGAATATCGATGGCCCGGGCCGGGGAGCATTTGGACTCAGGATAGAGAGTCATGCCGGCCCAGAAACCTTCGTCGAGAACGAGCGGAGCGGTGTGTTCTTCGACGTGGTCGATGATCACGCGGCTCCGGTCGACGTTGGCGTTTTTGAGCGCATCAATAATGAGTCGGGTGCCCTTGAGTTTGTCCTCAAGGTGCGGAGTGTGAATGAGGATGGGGCGGTCGAACTTTTTCGCGATCTCGATGTGTTCTTCAAAAATCGCGAGTTCATTTTTGGTGTTCTTGTTGAGGCCAATCTCACCGATACCCAGGACATTGGGCCTATCGATGAAGTCGGGAATGAGCGCCATGACTTCGCGTGCGAAGACCGGATCTTCCGCTTCCTTGGGATTGATGCAAAGCCAGCAAAAGTGCTTGATGCCGAACTTGGCAGCGCGGGCCGGTTCGTATTCCGTGAGTTGACGATAATAGTCGTAAAACCCCTGGGCCGAGGCGCGGTCGTATCCGGCCCAGAAGGCGGGTTCGCAAAGGGCTTCGCAGCCGACCTGAGCGATCGTTTGGTAGTCCGCGGTGGTGCGGCTGACCATATGGGCGTGGGGTTCGATGTATCTCACTGGACGGCCTCCTCGTTGTGGGCTCCGAAAGCGAACTGAATCGTAGCCGACTCAGCGGGCTCGGTGGAATGATCTGAAAATGCCAAATGGACAGCCTGGGCGCGCGTGGTTCCTACGGGAGGGTTTTGCATCGCCTTGAGCGCTTCGTGGAAGGCGGGATGGCGAAAGTCGGTTTCGCCTTCGTGCCGGTCCACGCGGTCCAGAAAGGAGGCGATTTCAAGGAGCTTGAATCTCGCATCCATGAAGTAGAGGTCCTGGATGTCTTTCTTCGTTGGCATCTCGTCAGTCTAGTTTGGATTTGGAATTATTCAACGCCGGCGACCCGCTCGTAGAAGTCAGGGTTGAGCTCGGCGAGAGGTTCCTTGAGTGGGGCTAATTCCTCAGCTGGTCCGTGAATCTCGAGGCGGTAGAGCTCGGAAAAGGTAAGGGCTTGTTCGATTTGAGCACCGACGTTATCGAGGTGGGCGAGAACTCCGGCGGCCCCGACATAGGCTTCACGACAGAAGACTTGATCACCACAGACGGAGAAATCGTAGTAAAGGCAGGTGTCCTCGGTGGAGGTGCGGGCGACGAACTCCTTCATCAGGGCTTTGAAGTCGTCGAGCTTTCCTTCCTGGACTTTGAAATACGGATTAATGCTGACTGCTTGAGAGAGTTGGCTCATGTAAGTAATCTTCCCGGAGATGCCCGGCTCGACAAGGCAGAAAAAAAGCCCAGACCACAAAAAGGCGAAGCTCCTTGGAATTGAGAGATATGAAGACCCTGCCGATCTCCAGAATACTTGGAGGCGCCGTCGTGGTTAAGGGTCATGGCTGTCTCGCCTTTTGCCGATCCATGGGGCAGACTTCGGTGTGTTGCCGAGGTGCTGGATGTCGCCTTGGCCTTTGGGGGTAGAGCCAGGTCCGATGAGGACTGACATGGGCGGGGAAATATGGAGGTGGAACGAGACGGTCAGGTGGAATAAAATACCAAACTCGGTGTGTGAGGAGTGAGAAATCTTGATTGGAGGATACCGGCGCTGGTCAAATCATTGAGATGAGTTAATATTAAGTAGTAGTTTCGCTAACGATGCCAATTTCCCTTTTTTTTCTGATCATAATTTGCGGCTCCCTCTGGGCAGATGAGGGAAAGCCTCCGAATGGTGATGAGGCGCTGCGGGTGCAGGTTTTCCTGGATCAGAAATGCTTCGGTCCTGGTTTTCTCGATGGAAAACCGGGTAATTTCACCTCAAGAGCGGTTTATTCGTATAATCGCTTTCAAGGTCGATCTCCCGGAAATTGGGCTCCTCTCGTTGCGGAGGCTCTTGAAGGCGTGCAGACATTATACGCTATCGCCACCGTGCCCTCCCTGGCCAAGGATTTTGTGAATCCCAAGCTGCCGACAGAAAGGTCCCTTCAAGCAAAGGAGAAAATGTTGGCCTACCGGAGCTACCTGGAATTTATGGCCGAGCGTTATCATACTTCGGAGTCATTTCTGATTGAGATGAATGGGAAAAAGAAATGCGACGGACTGCGACCGGGTCGAACCTTGAAAGTTCCGAATATCGAGCCCTTTCAGATTGAAAAGCTGGCGGCGGGGCGGATGCACAAGGAAGACCAGGTTTTGAGTCGGCGCAATATCGTGATTGATACCAAGAACAAGCAGCTGTTTATTTATGACCCGGATGGCCCGGTGACTGCGATTCCGGGGGCGGCCTTGGTGGTTTCGGAGGATGATGCGGAACCTTTGGGACGGGTTGTGGCGATGTTTCCGGTCACCCCGGGGCAGGAGGAGTTTATTCACCGGGGAGTTTGGGAACTGAAAAACTCGATTGAATTTCCGACCTGGCGATACGATCCGAAGCTCTTGAAGGAGGGGAAGCGGGGGAAGGATGCCTTGCAAATCCCCCATGGACCGAATAATCCGGTGGGCGTGATTTGGAATGGTCTTTCCAAGTCAGGCATCGGAATTCACGGGACCTCCAGTCCAAGAACCATCGGTCGGGCTCAAAGCGCAGGATGTTACCGCCTTTCCAATTGGGATGCAGCCCGGTTTCCAAAATACGCTCGGCTTGGTGCGCGGGTGATAGTACGTTAAAAATAGACCATGAGCGCTCCTAAGGTCATGGCCATTCGTATGGGAATATATGCCCTCTTGATTGGCTATCTTTTGCTCGATCTCTTTGTCTTCAAAGGTCCGCTTAAGAAGACACTTACCGAACCTCAGCTCGATACCGAGGCTGCCATCGCGGAAGCCAAAGCGCAGGGGATCGTGGCGCGAGTGTATTACGAGCCAATTTACCGGAAGCAAGTGGAAGAGCGAATGAAGGAATACCTCTGGAGGCGGGGGCGGAAGCCTGAGGAGACAACATTTGGCGAACGAAAAAGTCTCCGCAAAGTTCTTCTCGATGAGATGATCGACGAGCTATTGGTTAAGATTCAGGTCAAGGTTTCGCCAATTGAAGAATATGCCGTTGATCAGGATGAGCTGAAGCAGGCAATGGAGATTGAGGAGAAGCGCCTAGGTGGCACCTTCGATGAACTGGCCAATCGATCCGGATGGCGGGGGGCGGAAGAGCTGGAAATGCGACTGGGTGCGCGCATTCAGCGTGAGAATTATCTTAAAAAGAAGATCCTTGCCGATGTCAGCGAGGAAGAGGCCCGGGCTTGGTATGAAGAGAGAAAGGATGAGTTTGTCTCACCCGAACGTCGTAAGGTCAAATGGCGTTCTCGTGATGAAGGCGAATCTCAAGAGGAGTGGGTCGATACTTCAAAATTACCCAAAGAAATTGCCGAGGGAGTTTTTAACTTATCGGTCGGTGCTCAAGAAAAGCTCGGTGGCTATGAGATCGAGTTGTTGGAGATCCAAGAAGCCAGAAACCATGCGTTCGAGGAGGTTAAAGAGTTGATCATTGACGCCTTAACCAGCTATCAACGCGATAAAGGCTGGAAGTATTTCCGCCACGAACTCCTTCGCGCGAGAGCGAAAGGGGACAAGGTTAATAAGGATAAGATCCAGATTTTTGAAGAGAACCTGACTGAGGAGTAGATAAAAGCCCCAGCTCTCATCTACTCTGACGCCCCTCCCCTACTGCGTGCGTGATTGGGTTACAGCTTAATCCCAAATCCCAGTGCTTTGGAGAGGAAGGAATACTTGTCGACGACTTGTTCGATTTGTTTGGAGGTCGGAGTTCCTGCGCCGTGGCCGGCTTTGGTTTCGATTCGGATTAAACTCGGGGCGTCACCCGCTTGCGCAGCCTGAAGGGCGGCGGCGAATTTGAAGGAGTGAGATGGGACCACCCGGTCGTCGTGGTCTGAAGTCGTGACCATGGTCGCAGGGTATTTCGTTCCTTTCTTCAGGTTGTGATAGGGCGAGTAACCGAGGAGGTATTTGAATTCATCGACGTTTTTATCGGGGAAGCCGTATTCGGCCTGCCAGGCCCATCCGATGGTGAATTTTTGGAAGCGTAGCATGTCCATGACTCCGACGGCGGGGAGACAGGCCCCGTAGAGATCGGGGCGTTGGGTGAGGCAGGCTCCGACGAGGAGGCCGCCGTTGGAGCCCCCTGCAATGGCGAGGCGCGGACTGGAGGTGTATTTCTTTTCGATGAGATGTTCGGCGCAGGCAATGAAGTCATCGAAGACATTTTGCTTCTTCGTTTTCATCCCTGCTTGGTGCCATTCCTCACCGTATTCGCCACCGCCGCGAAGATTCGCGAGAACATAGATGCCGCCCATGTCGAGCCAGGCGATATTGGAGGCACGATAGGATGGCGTGAGCGAGATGTTGAACCCACCGTAGGCGTAGAGATAAGTGGGGTTGGAACCGTCGAGTTTGATGCCTTTCTTGTGGACGACAAACATGGGGACTTTGGTGCCATCCTTGGAGGTCGCGAAGATTTGCGATGATTGGTATTTGCCGGGATCAAACTTGGTTTTTGGTGCGCGATAGAGCGTCGATCTGTTTGAGGCGATGTCGTAGTGGTAAATCGTTCCGGGCGTAGTGAAGGAGGTGAAGCCGTAGTAAAACTCCTTGTCTTCGGGTTTGCCGCCAATGCTGAAGGCGGTGCCGAGTCCGGGGAGTTCGAGCGCGGGGAGAGGGGAACCGTCGACGTTAAAACGACGAACCTGGGAGTGGGCGTCCTTCATGTATTCCGCGATGAGAATGCCACCGACGTGAGACACTCCATCGAGGGTTTCGGCGGTTTGAGGAATGATTGTTTTCCAGTTCGAGGGTTCGGGCTTGGCGAGATCGACAGAGACGAGTTTTTGCCTCGGGGCATCGCGGTCGGTTTGGATGAGAAATTTGGAGCCGATGTTTCCGGAGAGGCTGTAAGAGGCGTCGAACTTGTTGAAGAGCTCGATGACTTTGGAGTCGGGCTTGGAGAGGTCCTTGTAGAAAAGGCCGTTCTTGGTGTCGGTGCCTTGAGAGATGTGGATGATGAGGAAGCGATTATCATCGGTCAGCCCCGTGTAGAGGCCCCACTTGGGGTGATCCGGACGTTCGTAAACGAGGGTGTCCTCGGACTGCGCGGTGCCGAGCTTGTGGTAGTAGATTTTCTTGTCGGTGTTGGCGGCCATCATCTCTTCGCCTTTTTTTGGGGTGGGGAAGCGACCGTAGTAGAAACCCTTGTTGTCGCCTGACCAAGTGGCGTCGGAGAATTTCGACCACTTGAGGTGATCGCTCAGATCCTTGCCAGTGTCGATGTCGCGGACCTTCCATTCGACCCAATCGGAGCCAGAGGCGGAGAGGCTGTAGGCCATGTATTTCCCGTTGTGGGAGATGGAGATATCCTTGAGCGCGACCGTGCCGTCTCCCGAGAGTTTGTTGGGGTCAAAGAGAACCTTGGGTTTCCTCTTGAGATCCTTGGTGGTGTAGAAAACCGATTGGTCCTGCAGGCCGTCGTTTCGATGGAAAAAGTAACGTCCGCCCTTTTTGGAGGGAGCGCTGATGCGTTCGACGTTCCAGATGTCGGTGAGATGTTTCTCGAGCTTATCGCGACCGGGGATTTTATTGAGGTATCCTTCAGTGACGGTATTTTGGGCTTTGACCCACTCCGCGGTTTGTTTCGAATTGAGATCTTCAAGCCAACGGTAGTCGTCGGAGACGTCGATGCCGTGGATTTTCTCGGAAAGCGGCTTTGGATGGGAATCAGGATAGGTCAGCTTTTCTGCTGAAAGGTTTGCGGTAAGCATGGCAAAAAGGCAGGCGCGTTTCATGAGGCGAAACTAAAGGGCCTTTTCTGAGATGCAAGCTAGGGAAGAAGAGTTTGAGGTGAAAAAGTGCTGGCGTAAGAGATTCCAAATTTTCACAATAACACAATGAAAAAAAGAGGTCGGAATCTGGGTGGGTTTGGTCACATGATGGTATCTGCTGGTTTATTTGCCATGGGATACGCGCAGGAGCTTGTGCCGGATGATCCTACGATCGCTTCGAAGCTTGGAGTATGGTTTCAGGACGCCGAAAACCTCTTCGATCCGGATGCCGGGATCTGGAGTGATTCGAGTGGCAACGGGAACGATGCGAGTCCGGTTGGGATAGTCAATATCGGAGGTCCCGTCACCTTCCTCGGTCCGACCTTATCCACTGTTTCCGGTGGAAGCTTTTCCGGCTCCGACCTCCCTTCAGTTCGTTTTTCCGCGGGTGTTGAAGATCTCCTCCAGATTGAAGATATTAACGGCGGGGCCGGTCTGTCGAACCTAACGATTTTCGTTGTTTACAATGTCGAGCAAGCCGGGGGGGACGCAAGTTTGTGTCGCCCGGTTGGGATTGGTTCGGTCGCTGCAATCCAGCAAAATCTGGGGGACAACTATAATCTCGGGAGTGACCCGTCGATTCGCAAGGACAATGGCTTTGTGGGTGCTGGTGCTTATTCTGAGGTCTTTCCGCTTCAGACCACGTTCATTCGTTCCTCTCGGATGACTCCTGCAGCCATTCATGAATGGTTCAATAGCGATGGGACTCTGAGTCAGGTGCTTATGACAGCCGGAAGCTCTTACACGACCGGCACAGATGATTTCTTCATGGGAGATCTTCGTGCGGGTGTTGCGCCTGTCCCCGGGGTTAACGGAACTGGTATATCCCAGTCAGACTTTGATGTTGTTCAGGTGATCGTTTACTCCGATGCCTTGAGTGACGAGCAAGTGGCAGGGGTGAATGAGTGGCTGGCAAACCACCCGGCGGGGACGGCCAACAGGCGGGACCCGGGACTTGTGATCACCGAGATGTCGGTGAGCTTGGATTTGCGCACCACTTCCTTGACTTGGTCCTCCAGGTTGGGTCGGGTTTACTCAGTCGATAAGTCGACAGATCTGATGAACTGGCAAGAGGTTGATGATGCCGTTGGTTCTCAAGGGGAAGCGACTTCTTTTGACGTCGTCGGTCCCGAGCCGGAAGAAGCGCGATTATTCTTCCGGGTGCGAGAGAGTGAGTAAGGGCGTTACATCGACGATTTTTTCAAAGTCCCCCGCGAAGTCGAGGGCCCGTCCTTTGTTTTTTGATCGGTCAGAGGGTGACAGGGCGGGGAGTGATTATGGGGATTGTTGAAGTTTCAGAAGGGAGGAATTAATAGCATAAAAAAGCAGCGGCCTCGCGACCGCTGCTTTTGAAAGTTGCTTGAAGGAAAAGGAACTTACTTTTTCTTCTTATCGCTTTTGTCGAGGTCCTTGCTTTTTTCGAGGACCTTGTCAACGAGGCCAAATTTGACGGCTTCTTCCGGGGACATGTAATTGTCGCGGTCGGAGGCGGTTTCGATTTCCTTGGCTGTTTTGCCGCTGTGGTGGCCGAGGATGTCGTTAAGACGACGCTTCAGGCTATACATGAACTCAACGGTGCGTTCGACGTCTGCGGCAGTTCCTTGTGCCCCGCCGGAGACCTGGTGGATCATGACATGGGAGTTGGGCAGGCAGAAGCGCTTTCCTTTGGTGCCTGCGGTAAGCAGAACGGACCCCATGGAGGCGCAGATACCGATGCAATAGGTGTTCACATCACAGGTGAGGAACTGCATGGTGTCGTAGATAGCCAGTCCGGCGGTGACGGAGCCGCCGGGGGAGTTGATGTAGATGTGGATGTCCTTTTTTGGGTCCTGCATCTGGAGGAAAAGCATCTGGGCGATGACGGAGTTAGCTACGCCGTCGTCGATACCGGTGCCAATGAAAATAATGCGGTCCTTGAGGAGGCGCGAGTAGATGTCAAAGGCGCGTTCGCCACGGCCATCGGTCTCGATGACGGTGGGAATGAAGTAATTGTTTTGTGGCGCGCTGTTGTCGCCGGAGTCCATTGTGGGAATCATTGCTTAGTTCTCTTCGGTTTCTTCAGGTTTTGGTTCTACCTCTGAGATGCTCGCGTGCTCCAGCAGAAAGTCAATGGCGTTACTGAAGAGCATGTTTTGACGGACATTGCTGAGTGTCCCGTCATTTTGAATCTGCTTCATATATTTTTTCACCGGTTGCTTGGCTTGTTTGGCCATCGCGGTGATGCGCTGAAGGACAGCGTTGTTATCGACTTTGATTTCCTCGGCTGCAGCGATCTTCTGAAGAAGGAAGTTGGTTTTGAGGTTGTTCTTGGCCCGCTCCTGGGCTCCGGCGAAGAGTTCTTCCTGACGTTGGGCGATGTCATCTTCGCTCATACCGGACTGCATGCCTTCCTGCACCATAGAGTCGGCCTGTCCCTGGGTCTCTGCGGCGATAAATTCTTCGGGGAGTTCAAAATCGATGTTCTCGTGAAGTTTGGCGAGGACAGCGTTAATTTTGAATTCTTCGACCTTGCGGCTTTGCTGTATTTTGAGGTCTTCGCGAATGAGCTCCTTGACCTCTTCGAGAGTTTTTCCGGGATCGATCTTTTCCGCGAACTCATCGTTAAGCTCGGGAAGGGTCTCGGTTTTCATGCCGGTGACTTTGACGGCAAAGATGGCTTCCTGACCGCGGAGAGCTTCGATGGGGAAGTCTTCGGGAAGGGTGATTTTGATTTCTTTTTCGTTGTCGACCTTGCATCCGACGAGTTCGTCGGTGAATCCAGGGAAGAAGGCTTCGTCTTCGATGCGAATCCAGTAGCCTTCATTGGAGGCGAGAGGCTTGGCTTGCTCACCGCCGACTTCGTCGAGGGGCTTGCCATCGACGGTGCCAGTGAAGTCGATCACGGCGAGGTCACCGTCTTCGAGAGCGCGGTCTTCGATGTCCTGATAGTCGGCGAAGCGCTGTTGAAGCTGCTCGAGGTTTTGGTCGATGACCTCCTCGGTGACGTCGACTTTGGGGATTTCAATTTCGAGTCCCTTGTATTCGGGAAGTTCAAATTCAGGTGAGAGGATGAGGTCGGCGTCGAAGGAAAAAGTTCCATCGGCTGAATGAGTGACGTTTTGGGGGTTCTTGACGTTGAGAACCTCAACCTCTTCGTTTTCCTTGAGTGCTTGCTGAATGCTGTTCTGGAAAAGGCGGTTTTCGACCTCGGCGGAAATGTCCTCGCCGTGGCGCTTCTCAATGACGGCCTTGGGGGCTTTCCCGGGGCGGAATCCCGGAATTTTAGCCTGGGACATAAAGGCTTTAATGACTTGGTTGCGCTCCTTGGTAACGGTCTCGGCGGGGACTTCGATACTGAGGGTGGCGATACAATTTTCTTTTTTCTCCAGGCGGATATTCATGACGAAATAGGTCTGCGCTTTCGCGGGGGCGCGAAGCTAGGGAGGATCGGCAGAGAGGTCAAGGGGAGGAAAAGGGGATTTTTCGGTGGGAATGTCTGAATTTGAGGGGTCATTGACCTTGACGAGGCGGGGGCTGGGTGAGCGTAATCTTCAGCAACCTTAACTTCTTTAATTTTCATGCAAAATTTCCCATTCGTGAAACAAACGGCCCGACTCCTCGTGGTGGGAGGGCTCCTTCTCGCTGGCCCCGCATTTGTGGAGACAGCCTCAGCCCAAAATTTCCTTCTCGAGGCGAACCAATTTGAAGGGAAAACAGTCAGGAGCGTGAGCATTCGATACCGTGGCGCCAAAACGGTAGCTGAAGCTCGTCTGCGGACACACATGGCCGTTGCTGCGGGAAAGAAATACAGCCAGACCGTGCTCGATGAAGATATCCGTACGCTCTATTCAAGTGGGCTGGTTGATGACGTTAAGTTCTACGCAAAGAACGTGGAAGGTGGCGTCGAGGTAACGGCGGAGGTGGTGACCCGTCGTTTGATCGCCGGATTGGGATTTGCAGGAAATAGTAAGTTCACTGATCGTAAATTAGCCAACGAATGCGGACTTGGAGTCGGTCAGATCTTGAGTGACGAGCAGATTATTCAGGCCCGCCAGAAAATCGAGAAGCTCTATTTGGATTATGGTTATCCTGATATCGAGGTGAAGCACGGTCTGCAGCCGACGGCCCGCCCAGGCTATGCCGATTTGGTCTTTGAGCTCAACGAAGGTTTCAAGAATGAGATTCGTAAGATTCGGTTCGAGGGGAACTCAGCCTTCAAAGATGCCGATTTGCGCAAGGAGATGTCTACGAAACAAAAGGGCTTTTTTTCCTGGTTCACTAAATCCGGACGGATCAATGCGGTGGCATTGGATGAAGACCTGGAGAGAGTGGCGGATTATTACCGAAGCCTTGGATACTGGAAGGTTCGGGTGGGTAATCCCAAGCGGTTACCAGTTGCCAACGAACGGGTCGATCTGATTATCCCGGTAAATGAGGGAGCGAAGTATACCGTGAATTCGGTCAACTTCCCAAATCTCACCGTCTTCACTCCGGAGGAACTCATGCCGGCGCTGACTTTGATTCAAGAGATGCCTTTTTCATCGAAGAAAGTGCGTGACGATATTCGCATGATCCGAGATTACTTTGGGTCGCGTGGCTATGCCGATGCAGCGGTCGTTCCCGATGTGCGTGAGATTTCCGGTTCCAGAGTGAATATCTCCTACCGCGTGACCCGTGGAAAAATCTTCAAGGTGGGTCGGGTGAATATTCAAGGAAATGTTAAAAGTGAGGATCGCGTGATTCGCCGCGAGGTTGCGGAGGGAATGCGTCCGGGTGAAAATTTCAACTCAGTGGATCTCGAGTCGACAAAACGTCGCCTGAGGAACTTGAACTACTTTTCCGACGTGCAGGTCTCCAGCGCCAATAGTTCCCAGAGCGGCTATCGTGACGTCAATATTCTCGTCAGCGAGACCAACACAGGAAATGTCAACTTCGGGATGGGATTCAGCTCGGTGGATAACATTGTGGGCTTTGTGAACTTGGAGCAAACCAACTTTGATATCACAAACTGGGGTCGATTTACCGGGGCTGGACAACGATTTAGTGCCAGTTTGAGAGCAGGCGCCGAGCGTAAGGATTTTCGTATCTCGCTGGTCGAGCCATGGTTTATGGGGAAGAAGTTCAAATTGGGAGGCGAGCTTTATTATCGCGATCTCCTTTACCTGAGTGACGAATATGATCAGACAAATGCCGGAGCCTCGATCTGGCTGGGTAAGCAAGTCGGCCGGAGGGCGCGTATTGAGGGAAGGTATCGGTTTGAGAAGATTGAAATTGATGTTGAGAGCGATAGTTCTCCTAGGTTCAAAGAGGAAGAGGGGACCTACACCAAGAGTGCATTGTCGTTCAATTATATTTACGATAGCCGGGACAGTAACAAGTTACCACGGAAGGGTGAAAAAATTGACGTAGGGGTAACGCTGGCCGGTGGTGTTCTCGGTGGTGATGTTGATACATACACTGTTACTGGAGCTGGAACAAAGCACTGGAATCTTTCGTGGGACACTATTCTCACTGCGCGGGGATCATTCTCGGTTGTTGACGAATATAGTGGAGACGGAACCGCTCCCATTTTCGAGCGCCAATTTCTTGGCGGGTCCCGCGATCTGCGTGGATTTGAGTATCGCGATCTTGGTCCCCGGGATACGGTGACAAATGAAGTGATCGGTGGCGGAACCAGTGCCTTTGTCTCTCTGGAGTTGACCTTCCCGGTCACCGAGCGGGTTCGCGGTGCCGTCTTCTATGATACGGGATTTGTGAATGTTGATTCCTGGGATTTTGGTGGAGGGAATCTCGCCAGCGATGCCGGGCTTGGCCTACGTATGGACCTTCCGATCGGCCCCCTCGCGGTGGATTACGCCATTCCTCTCTCGACTCCTGATGAAGAAGCGGATAATGGGGGGCAGTTTAACTTTTACTTGAATTACCAATTCTAGGAGCGTCGATTGGCGAAACTTTGTTGGAGCCCGCCTTCTTTGATTGGATGGTGGGTTTCTTTTCGTAGGCACTGCTGTGGTGGGAGGCTAACTTTAATCTTAACGCGATCTTGCTTCTTGCTGCAAAAGCGGAAGATACGTTTCTCACTGGTGCAGAGTTTTTCAAGGGTGCGGCTTATAAGATCAGTCTGCGAGGCGAGCCCG
Organism: Akkermansiaceae bacterium; assembly: GCA_029253285.1. Lineage (GTDB taxonomy): Bacteria > Verrucomicrobiota > Verrucomicrobiia > Verrucomicrobiales > Akkermansiaceae > SW10. The sequence continues at coordinate 60,566 of JAQWZU010000149.1, forward strand.
GTTGCAAGAATGTCCAACGATTGAAGTTGGGAGAAGAAGGAGTTGAGTTCAACAAGGGACGGTTGGATCTAGCGCGTTTCCGTTGGGATCCTGAGGTTAAGATAGGCGAGAGATTTTCCGGAGGAGGCTCATCCGGCTTCAGGTGAGCGGGGTGGCTTTGCGTAGCTTGGGGTCGGCGATGAGTTCGCGAATGCGCCAGAGTAGGATGCCTGTTCCGAGAGTAGAGATCGCTCCGCATACAAGAAAGGCGCGATTGGCAGGTAGGTGCATGAGATGTTCACCAAGCATGACGGGAACCAATAGGGCTCCAATCGAACTGAAGACGAAGGAGAGGGCATTGGCCGTGCCGAGAAAGCGCCCCCGTTCGCCAGGAGGAGCGAGGCGCTGGAGGAGGGCTTGGAGAGGGACGATGTAGAAACCAGCAAAAAATCCGGCTCCTCCAATGAGGGCGGCGATGGTATTGAATTGGACGGGGACGAGGCCGATGAGAGTCAGACAGATGGTCATACCAATCGCTCCCGCCGGGATGAGGCGTGGCTCAATATGTTTCCCTGAAATCAAGCCCGCAACGATGCTGCCTAGTCCAATGGAAATGGCAAGGACACCGATGAGCAGGTTGTTCTTTTCAGCTGAGATATTGAGTAAGTCTTCACCTGCGAAATCCGGAATAAGGAGGAGGGCAATCATCCCGATCAGATAGAAAAAAGACCAGGCAAGTGCGACGGTGAGGAGAGAGCTGTGCGACATTTCCTTGAGCGCGATCACGTAAGGACGGAAGGGGTTGAAGTCGATTTTCAGGTTGGTGTTGAAGCTCTTGAGTTTTGGTAGGAAGAGAGAGGGGAGGAGTCCAACGAGGGCGATGACAACAAAGATAGTTCCCGGGATCCACAGAACGGATGAGTCGACGCTGGCGCTTGGGTCGTCGCCGGGGAATCCGGTCGCGTAGGTTTGGTAGATCGTACCGGCAAAAAGGGATCCTCCGATGACTGCGAGGTTTGTGAACATGTTGATGGCGGCGTTTGCCTGGCTGAGATTGCCGTCTGTAACGAGTTCCGGGATCATGCCGTATTTTGCGGGGCCGAAGAAGGCGCTTTGGATGGCGAGAAGGATCAAGGCTGCCAGTCCTGCCCAGAGGTTCCCTGCAAGGAATGCTCCAAGGGCAACGATGGCGATTCCGATCTCAACGATCTTTGCCGTGATGGTGATTTTGCGTTTGCTGATACGGTCGGCAAGTTGGCCCGCAATGCCCGAGAAGAGGATGAATGGAATGGTGAGGCACAGGGCGACATAGCCTTGACCTCCTTCCCCAAATTGGCTTTGCCAGATTCCACCGGAAGCAACAGCCAAAATGAGGATCTGTTTCAGGACACTGTCGTTGACCGCTCCAAAAAGTTGGGTGATGACAAGAGCCAAGAGGCCTTTGTTGAAGAGTCGTTCGCGTTTGGGCATATTCGGAGGGAGTAACGTAAGGTGGGGGCGGACAATGGCTGAAGGCCAGAACCAATTACAGGAGAGTGAAGCGGTATTTGGGTAAGTGGTTTGGTTTAGCTTTCTGCGATCTGCTGTAACCCCTTGAGGTCAAGTTTTCCGGTCCCAAGGTAGGGGAGTTTTGTTACGAAGAGAAACTGGACCGGCTTTGGTTTCCAGAGATTTGGGATCGGCGCATCGGCGATTTTTTTAAGGACTTCGTCGAGGAGTTCCTCGTTCGCGGTGTGAATGACGACGAGTCGTTCACCTTTCTTCTCATCAGGCACGCCAGTAACAGCAAAGATCTGTTCGTTCTGATCGGCGAGTTCGTTGAGGGTCTCCTCGATATTGCCATGTGGCACCATTTCACCGCCAATTTTACTGAAGCGGCTCAGTCTACCTTCGATCCATAAAAATCCCTCCTCGTCCTGGCGGACGATATCGCCGGTATCGTACCAACCATTCTGGAGGACTTCGGCTGTTTTGTCCGGCATCCCAAGATAACCAAGCATCACATTGGGGCCTTTGACCTTCAGCAGGCCTGCTTCGCCGATCGGCAGTTCAATTCCGCTATCCGGGCTCACCACCTTGGCTTCCATCTTATGAAGCAGGCGTCCGACCGATCCCGCTTGGTTAGTGTCGAGTCCGTTCAATGCCACACCGGGTGAACATTCGGTGCTGCCATACCCTTCCAGCGGCCGGCATTGGAATTTTTTTTCAAAGGCATCGGCCAGGTGGTTGGGAAGTTTTTCTGCACCAACGACGACGAGTCGAAGATTCTTGAGTTGTTCGGGTTGCAAGCCGCGCAGGTAAAACTGAAGAAAGGTGGGTGTGGCGATCATGATAGTGATCCCGTGTTTTTCGCTCAGTGGTCCAATGACCTTGGCTTCCATTGGGTTGAAATGGTAGGCGCACCCAAAGCTTGCGACAGCCGGACCGGCGATCGTTGCCATGAATCCGAAGGAGTGAAAGAAGGGAAGGACGCCCAGCATGCGGTCGGACTGAACGAGGGAGTAGACGTCGCTGACCTGTTCGATGTTACAGATCAGGTTGCGATGGCTCAGCATGACTCCTTTTGGTTGTCCCGTGCTTCCACTACTGAAGATGATCGTAGCAAGATCATCCGGGCCAGCCTGGGAGCCACCCAAGAGTTTAAGGAGGCCGTGCGCCGAGGTGCATTTTTCGAGAAGTCCCGTCCGCAGTTTCTCCACCAGACTTGGCTTCCTGGGCAGATCCTCAAGTAGATGCACCCGGACGGGGAGTTCGAGCTTAAGGCGTTTCATGAGTTTTCCTGACACGACGACATCAGTGATGCCACATTGTTCGATACATGAAGTGATTCCCGCTTGTGATAAGGTGTAGTTGAGATTGACGGGAATTTTCCCCATCAGCAGAGCCGCCCAATTGAGAAGGGCTCCCCCGACCGAGGGTGGGACTAGAATGCCGACCTTCTCTTGATCGGACCAAATAGACCGTAGCCTGCCAGTGAGGAAAATGCACTTCACCAAAGCCTCTCCAAAGGTGACCTTTGCTCCGCTCGAATCGGCCATTGCCAATTGATCACTGAACCGTCGGCATGTTTGTATCAAAGTTCCCTGAAGGGTGTTGTCGCTCATCTCAAGATAGATCTAAACAACAAGCAGGAACAAAGTGAAATTGATTTGATGACAGGGGGTATCGATTTAATCAATTTTTTGAAATCTGGCGTAGTGGCTTTCCGGCGGGGGTGTGCCATCCAGCGAATGTTCTCTTTGATTCCAGGTTTCTTTGAGGCGGGGGATGACGAAAAATTTCCATGTCATTTTAATAAACTCCAGTCGGGATATGGGGGCTTGGTGAGGATTTGCCTTGGGATGATGGTCTAATGGTATTAGTGAGATGTTGTCATGAGCGAAGAGGGAACCATTGCAGCTGGGAAGAAAGTAGTGTTGAGTGCTGGGGCGCTTTGCAGATCCTATGGGGATGTAGTGGCTTTGGATCAGGTGTCCTTGGAGGTTGAGAGTGGCGAGATGGTAGTGCTTTGTGGTCCGAGTGGGTCGGGGAAGTCGACTTTGCTCTTTGTGATTGCGGGGTTGCTTGCGCCGGATGGTGGGGCGGTGGAACTCTCGGGTCAGGATCTCTACCATCTTTCAAGCAGCGGGCGGACCGGGCTTCGTAGCCGGGAGATTGGGATCGTATTTCAGGATGCCCGTTTGCTTCCTTATTTGGAAATCGAGGCGAATATATTGTCGGGCGGTGGAACTGCCGAGCGGGCGAATGAATTAATCAAGGAGTTGGGACTGGGTGATCGCCGAAGCCATGTTCCCAAAAAACTGAGTGCCGGTGAGCAACAACGGGTTGGTTTGGCGCGGGCTTTGGTCACGAATCCGAAGCTCCTGCTGGCGGATGAACCGAGCGGGAATTTGGATCAAGGGAGCACGGAGTTGGTGCTGGCGGGATTGGAAAAATTTGTCGCGGAGGGAGGCGCTGCCTTGGTGGCAACCCACGATCCGGAGGTCATCAAGATGGCGGATCGGGTAATCACTCTTGAGAAGGGAATTCTGCAAGGATGAGTTACGAGGAATTCTATACCTGGCAGGAGGATGTGCCGGGATTTGGAAAGGCGGCCCAGGAAAAGCTGAGGAATTGCACCGCTTTGGTGTCGCGGGTTGGTGGTCTGGGCGGGCCCTTGGCTTTTTCCTTGGCGGCAGCGGGAGTGGGGCGGATTATTTTAGCGCACGGCGGTGAATTGCGACCCGACGATTTGAATCGGCAGATCTTGATGACTCACGATGGGCTTGGGGAATTGCGCCATGAGCAAGCGGCGGAGACTTTGCGTCGCTTTAATCCTGATCTCGAGATTGAGTCGGTGGGCGAGAATATTTCGGAGGAGAATGCCGCGGACCTGGTGGGGAAGGTTGATTTGGTATTCTCCTGTGCTCCATTGTTTGAAGAGCGGCTCTTGATGAATCGCGAGGCGATGAGGCAGGGGAAGTTCTTCGTCGATGGAGCGATGTGTTCCATGGAAGGGCACGTCTTGGCGGTGCGACCCGGGGAATCAGCCTGTCTGGGCTGTCTCGTCAAAGAGCCACCAGCCTACTGGAAGCGCCGGTTTCCGGTGATCGGTGCGGTGTCGGCGATGGTGGCTCAGATTGCAGCGCTGGAGGGAATCAAATTGGTGACCGGTTTTGCAGAACCTGCGCTGGATCATTTGATTCATGTTGATACGATCGCGCTGCGGATGAAGAAGGTGAAGCTCTTGCGTGATCCTGATTGTCCTCACTGCAGTAATCCTGTTTCATGAAACGTCCGATTCTTGTTCTGGTATTTCTACTCGCCTTGCTAGGCGGGGCCTTGTGGTGGCTGGTGAATGATCAAAACGAGATCATGCCGGGCAAAGGAAGTTTGCTCGTTCATTGTGGCGCTGGAATGCGCAAGCCGATGAATGAAATTGCACGGCAGTATGAAGAGGAATTTGGGGTGAAGATTATTCTGCAATTTGGAGGTTCCGGAGCGCTGGAGAGTCAATTGGAAGTGGCCGGAGGAGATCTTTATCTGCCGGCGGATCAAAGTTACTTGGAATCGATTCGGAGTAAGGGACTACTGCGGGAATCGATGCCAGTGACGAGGCTTTCGGCAGGGATTGTCGTGCCAAAGGGAAACCCGAAAGGGATCGTCAGCTTGCAAGATCTCGGGCGTGAGGGGATGAAGGTTTCTCTCGGTGAGAAGTCGGCTTCGGTTGGAAAATATACCTGGAAAGTGCTGGCGCAAGAGAGCCTGCTAGGAGTCATCGAGCCGAATGTCATCGTGACGAAGCCCACCGTGAATATGATCGTGGAAGATGTTGCGATGGGTGCGGTGGATGCGTCGATCGCCTGGGATGCGGTGGCTAGGAGTTTCCCGGAAGTGGAATGGATTCCGGTGCCCGAGTTTACCAAGCGATCGAAGTTGGCCGGAATCGGGGTGTTGACGGCTAGCAAAAATGTCACCCGGGCGCTTCACTTCGCGCGTTATGTCACTTCACGTGATCGCGGGCGGAAAGTGTTCGTTGAGATGGGCTTTGAGATTCCTGATGGGGGTGATGTCTGGGCTGATATTCCGAAGGTGACTTTGTTTTCCGGTTCGATGCTTCGGCCTGCCATTCAGGAAAAGGTTCGCGAGTTCGAGAAACGGGAAGGATGCCGGGTGAATACCGTCTTTGAAGGATGCGGAACACTGGTGGGAATGATGAAGGCAGGGAGTCAGCCGGCGGGGTATTTTTCCTGTGATGTGAAGTTTTTGGAAATGGTCGATGAGCGATTCTTTCCTGGCACGGTGATGACGGGGAATGAGATTGTGCTTTTAGTAAGGAAGGGGAACCCTAAGAACTTGTCGTCGCTTGACGACCTCTCGAAAGAGGGCGTGAAGTTGGGCGTGTGCGATGAGACCAAGAGCGCTTTAGGGCAGCTGACTCTCCAATTGTTCACGAGAAGGAAGGTCAGTTTTGAGAATGTGACGGTGAAGGTGGCGAAAGGGGATGATTTGGTGTCCGCGATGCAGGCGCGCTCCTTGGATGCGGCTTTGGTTTATCGCAGTAATGCTTTGGCGAGTCCGGTGACTTTAGAAGAATGTGAAATTGTCGAACTTAACGACGAGTTGGCTTTTGCGGAGCAGCCTTATGCGGTGGCGCGTAAGACCGGGCATCCGGAGTTGATGAAGCGTTTGGGAGAATTGCTCAGTAGCGGGGAATCTAAAAAGGACTTCGAGAGGCTGGGCTTTACTTGGAAGCTGGAGAGCACAAAGTGAGAAAAGTGAAGGAAGCAGGAAAAAGCCCAAGGCCTTGGCGGGTGAAGCCGGAGCTGCCTTTCGTGCTCTTTTTGACCGTCGTTCTGGTTGCCTATGTCGGGATGTTGTTACTGATGGTTGGGGCGAATGTTCTGACGGTGACTTGGGGGGACCTGGGGAAGATTCTCAAAGATGACGATATTCTGCGATCGATTAAGCTCACCGTCGTCACCTGCACTGCGACTGCGATTCTCTCGGTCTTGGTTGCTGTACCGTTGGCCTATCTCTTGTCGCGCTATCAATTTCGGGGGCGGGCATTTATTGATACGCTCCTTGATATTCCCATTCTGCTCCCGCCTTTGATTGTGGGGTTGAGTTTGCTGATTCTTTTTAATCGGGTGTCTCCCGCCACCTGTTGCTGGATGATGGCCGGAGGTCTCTTGTTGGCAGCTTTAGTTGGATTTGTATTGGGGGGGAAGGGAGGCGGGCGAGCGCTCGTTCCCGGGGCGTTGATTGTTTTTGCCGGGATGTTTGGAATCGGAGCCGTGATGATGAAGGGATCTGGATCTCTGGAAGAGGTGAGCAGCGGAATGGGATTTCCGATGACCTTTCATCCACTCGGAATTGTCCTGGCGCAGTTTCCAGTCGCGGCAGCATTTGCAGTGCGGACGATGCGAACGACCTTTGATCAAATTAGTCCGAGATACGAAGAGGTGGCGATGACCTTGGGATGTCATCGCGGGCAGGCATTTTCTCGTGTGGTTTTGCCTTTGGCTGTGAAAGGAATGGTAGCCGCAGGTACGATGGCCTGGGCGAGGGCGCTCGGAGAGTTTGGGCCGGTCTTAATTTTTGCTGGGGCGACCAAGGGGAGAACCGAGGTTCTGGCGACGTCTGTCTTCTTGGAAATCAATATCGGAAATCTTCCCGGCGCAGCTGCGATTTCATTGCTCATGATCGTAATCGCTGTGGTAACCTTGTTGCTGGTGCGATTCTTTGTCGGGAGAGGAGGGGCGATATGATGCTGGAGATTGATCGTCTCACGCTGAAGGCGGGGGAGTTTTTGTTGAAGGATTTTTCCTTGTCGATTGAGGAAGGAGAATGTGTCGCGCTAATGGGTCCAAGTGGCTGTGGCAAGACGACCGTGATGGAGGCGGTTTGTGGCTTGCGAGCTGAGGGCGTATTGAGTGGGCGGATCTCTCTCGGTGGGGAAGAGATTACTCACCTGCTACCGGGAGCGCGGAAGATTGGTCTGGTGCCGCAGGATGTGGCGCTTTTCCCGACGTTGACGGTGAGAGAGCAATTGGAATTTGGTCCGAAGCTCCATCGCTGGGATCGAGATGAAATGAAGAGTCGGGTGGAAGGACTTGCTTCGGACCTTGGTCTATCCGATCTGATGGAAAGATTACCGAAAGGGCTTTCCGGAGGAGAGGCCCGAAGGGTGGCCTTGGGGCGGGCTCTGTCTTTGAGGCCGCGTTTGCTTTGTCTGGATGAAGCCCTGACCGGGTTGGATGAAGCCCGGCACGATGAGGTGCTTCAGCTTATTCGCGAAATGATCGAGCGGGAAAAGGTGACGGCCTTGCACGTGACCCACTCAAGAAAAGAGGCGGAAGCCATTTCGGATCGGATTGTTGAGATGAGTTGATCGCCTGTTGCCATCGCGATGGCGAGTAATTCTCTAATCGTGTCGCAGGATAGTGACGGGATCTTTGGTGAGGGCGTAGATGGTGGGGAGCCAGGCTGAGGCGGCGCTGGCCAGGGGCGTGAGGATCCAGGTGATGGGAGGGAAGGTGAAGGAGGAGGCGATGGATACGATGAAGGCGAGGATTGTTCCAATGAGGCCGAGGAGGGCGGCGCGGCCGAGGAGGAGAACACCTATTTTGAAATGGCTGACACCGATTGCTCTGAGGGTTCCGATTTCGGGCAATCGTTCGCGGACATTGGAGAAGGCGAGGTAGAGAAGGGCGAAGAAAGTCCCTCCGGCGATCAGGGGAGTGATGATTGAAGTGAAGCGGGCGCGTTCGGAGCGCGTGGCGTTGCGGTTATCGAGAATGGCTTGTTTCGAATCACGGGCACGGTCACCGGCTTTGTTTCGGGCTTCGGCGCGGACCATGGCTGAGGAGCCGAGTTCAATGATTTGGACGTCGGGGAGGATGGCTGAGATCTCACTGCGAATTTCGCCAAGGCGGTCGATGCTGGCGCAGTTGCATCCGAGGGCCAGGATGGCGTTAATTTGATTTTTTTGGTCGAAGATTTCCTGGGCCTCATCGAGGTGAATCCAGGCGGATCCGTCGTCGATAAAGTTCCGTGGCGTGTGGGTTTGGGCGACGAGGTAATCTTTTCCGTTGAGAGTGGCAGTGTCTCCTTTTTTGAGGCCGAGTGATTGGTGGAGATCGTGTCCGAGATTGATCGAGCCGGGAGCAAGGGGATCCATGATGGGCTTCTTTTTACTCCGGTGCGAGATGGGGACTTGTCCCTCCACTCCGACGAGGAGGATGGAGCGGTTTTGTTCCTTCCACTGAATACGGCGGGAGAGCTGAGGCAGAAGGTGGTTGACGGTGACGATCTTACTCTCGGCAAGTTTGTGAACCGAGTCTTGGGACATGGTTTGTTCCGAGTATCCGCGTTCTTTGATTTGCCAGAGTTCTTCACCTTTGGGAAAGAGGAAGACGTTGAAGCCGAGGCCTTTCATCGTTTTGCGAATGTCATCTTCGAGCTTTTTTAATTCGGCATTTGTTTTCTCTTCCAGTTCGACGAGTTGGGATTCGGTATTGCTGTCGAACTCGGCTAGGCTGTCGGAGGAGGTTAGCCAGACGGTGACAGCAGCTGCGACGGCGAGGACGCCAAGGAAGAAGTGGATTTTCCGGTGTTTGATTTCCGCGATAAACATGGCGTTTAGTTTTTCTTCAAAATGAGGACTGTCCCAATAATCAAAATGACTCCGATACCGATGATCAGAATAATCGTAAATTTGACAGAGGGTAAGTTCAGGGCCGCTTTATCCTCCGGCCCATCATCCCTTTCGTCATTTAATGTGGGAAGAGTGTGGGGGAGCTTCTTATCGACGACGACGAGGCCGGAGTTGAGTTTCTCGCGCCAGTTCGCAAGGAAGAGGATGTCGTAGCCGGGATTGCCGCTCTTGACCTGGCAGGAGCACGCGCCGCAAAGGTATTCGCAGGCGTTCATGATGGTGTCTGGTGTGATTGTGCTGCCAAGGAGGGGGCCGGGAGTGCGTCCGCGCCCGAAGATGGGAACAACGAGTGGTTCCTCGGGGGGAGATGGGCGGTTGGCGGTGAGGATGCGGAGGAAAGGTTGCTCGGCGAGGTCCGAGCGTTTAACGCGTTCAATTTTGAATGAGATTTTGAGAGGAATGGTCGAGCGGAGGACGTCATCGAGACTCACGTCGGCGCCGACTTTTCCAACTTGGTCAGCCTGGATCACACCTTCGGGAATGGTGATTTTTTCCTGCGCTTTTTTTAGGGTTTTCTGGAGTTGTTGGTAGGTCGTTTCATTGGCTTCTTCATCGGTGCCTTCAACAAGAACCCAGACGGTGGAGTGGCCACTGAGGAGGTCGTTTTTGATAAGTTGGCGAACGGGAGAGTCGATGATTTTTTGAAGGTCTGAGCTGGTTCCCGGGAAAACGATGGGCTCAGGATTTTTCCAGTTGTCGGGAGGGTGGAGAAGAAAAGAGGGATATTCCGTGATTTGTTCCAGTCCGACAATAGAGAGTTGTTCGGCAGCAGTGAGCGTGTCGAGATCGAGGGCTTCGAATTCAAGGTTGAGGTGCTCGGGGATTGATTGGAGGTCGGCTGGCGGAGTTCCCCGGGTGATGAGTTGGAGGCGGAAGATGTCAGCCTCCCATCGTTCGAGGGCATAGCGAAAGACGGGGACCTGGCAGGGAACGGCCTGGGTGATCAGGCAGAGAAAAAGGATGAGTTTTTTCACGGCTTGGCGGCGAAAGTGTGGATGTATCCAAGGTCGGTCGAGACAATGAGCCGCCCTTCGGATGGAGTGAGGCCATAAGCCCTGCCTTTGACGGGTGCTTTCCAAAGTTGCTTTCCGGAGGAGGCCTCAAGAATGACGACTTCATTGTTCAGTCCTGCGATGAGTTGGTTTCCGGCGATGATGAGTTCGACCGGAGTGGGGTGATCGATTTGCCATAGAAGGCAGCCCTTGAGGTCGGCCTGGGATTGGATGAGTGATTTTTTGAGTTTCTCGATCTCAGGTTTCTGTTCTTCGACTTTTGGGTCGAGCTTCTTGAGGGCGCCCTGAGTTGCTGCGATGGCGGCTTCGAGTTCTCCTTTGCGAGCGAGATCGAGACATTGGAGTTTGTCGACGGAGTGGAGGATGGCTTTCCCTTTGGAAACGACGACTCTGTTCGTGTTGTTAAAGGTTGTGAGACGTTTTCCTGAGGAGGTGTCGGCGATGCGAATTTGTTCGTTCTGCTCCTTTTGGTTGGGTGGTCCGGCGATGAGTTGGTTGTCTTCGGTGAGGAGACAGAAGACCCCACCGGCTTGTCCAATCTGCTTGGTGCGTTTGCCGTTCTCCTGATCGAGGGCGATTGGCGCGGCGCGGCCTTGCGGGATGTAGAGCTGGGATCCTCCCGCCAACATTGCGCCCTGTAGGGTGACTTCAGAATGCTCGGTGAGATAGACGTCTTCGGCAGAGTTTGAATCGACACACCAGAGATAAGAAGTCTTCCAGGGGAGGAGTGAAGCGGCGAACCAGGCACGTCCATTTTCGACCGTGACGCCGGTGCGGACGGGCCAGGGGGATATAAGTTTCCCGTTGCTGGGAACGAGACGGTCGGTGGGAGCGGCGCGTTTCTTCCAGAGAGTTTTTCCAGTCTGTGCGTCGGCGCAGTAGACAAAGCCATCGTCTGATCCAAACCAGGCTTTGTTGTCTTCGATAGTGGGCGGGAAGCGGACTGAGGAATTGGTGAAGTGGAGCCACTTTTCCTTTCCGGTTTTGGCATCGAGACAATGGACGGCATTGTCAGCCGAGGAGCCAAAGTAGATCAGGCCGTTGATCGCAGTGGTGAAGTGGCAGGGGTCGAAATTCCGCATCGATTGTAGGCCATCATTTTTAGAATAGGCATCCCACTTTGCGGGGCCGGTCCAAGCTTGTTGGGGTGCGCCGCCGTTGTGGGTCCAAGCCTCGTTGAGAGGAAGAGCGAGGGCTTCGGGGGAGACGCCGCTGCGGCGGTTATCATGCCGGTAAGTGGGCCACGGGGTGGCGGAGGCGGCGGCGCAGAGAGTGAGGAGAAGGGAAATCGGGTGCATTACTTTTTGGCTTCTTCGATTTTAGGCGCAAGAGGGATGCCGGAGTTGGCTTTTGGGATAAACGCGAGGGAGGTTTCCATCCAGCCTCCACAAGAACATCCTCCCCCTCCCTCCGGAACAAGGAAGAGTCCCTGGGATGGGAGAAAGCTGAGCCAACAGGAAGGGCGAAGGCGGGGCCAGTGCGTAGGCTTTTTCTCCTCGTGTGACCAGAAGGTGAGGCAGCGGTTGATGCCGCGTAAGAGAAGTCCGTAGGTCGTTCCAACGACGGCGGAGCAGCCTTCGCGAGGTCCAAATTTGTGATCAAGGACTTTGCCATCGGGCAGGGAGATGCCCGTGGGATCTGTGTAGACTCTATCCTCATAGACGACGGGGTGGGAGATGTGGGCTCCGTGGTGATTGATGCGCCAATTGGTTTGGGATTGGAAATTCAACTTGCCGTTGGCGAGATCAAAGTAGTGGTAGCTAAAGATGCCTTTTCCCGTGTGCTTGCCTTGTTCGTCGGTGTCGCCTTCGGAGAGGGTGACGAGAAACCCCTTGCTGGTCATTGCTCCGTAGGAGACCTGGATAAAGCCTTTTTTATCCGTCTTCAGGAGTGTTTTAGGAAAGGGCTTTTCCCAGATGGTTTTTCCGGTGTTGGCGTCGAGGCAAACGGTGTAGATGTCCTTCCAAAGATCTTTGGTGGTCTCGCGTCCGGTCGTGTCGCTTTTGAGTTCGGGATTGCGGCATTCGAGGAAGCAGAGTTTTCCATCGGAAAGGGAAATGGTGGGATTGATGATAAGTCCGCGTCCGTAAGACCAACGACCTTTCCATTCGGATTTGGAGTAACCAAATAGATTGTCGCTGAGAACATTCGCAGTGTCGGAGTCGCGTCCGACTTTGTCATACCAGGCATCGCCGAAGTATTTTTTGAACTCGGCTCCCATTTTCACAGAGGAACCAATGACCGCGTCCCCTTCCTGAGCGATGTATCCCCACTCGTGGCTCTCGCGGTGGTCGGCGGTGAGTTTTAAAGTCCTGACCCGCTCTCCGGTTGATCCATCGAGGACCCAGAGGAGGTCTTTGACTGCGACGTAAAGGAAGTTGTCATCGACGCACCAATTGGCACAGTCGTGGGGGATGTTGACTCGGCGGAGGTCGGGAATTTCCATGCCCCAGAGGATTTGCCCGTTAAAGGCGTCCAGGGCCATGAGTCGGTTGAGTCCCTGGTGGTAGAGTCTTCCGTTGACGGCAAGGGGAGCTGACATTCGAGGCTGGCGGTCGATGCCGAAATTGCCACCGGGGCGTCCGATCCACTGGAGTTCCAGGTCTTTGGACGCTTGGCTGCCTCCGAGTCGTTCGCCGGTGTAGGCGGTGTTGGATGGTGGGCCGTATTGGTGGGTCCATTCGCCTGCTCCCGGGAGTGGTGGGCGGGAAGTCATGGCGCCGTCGGGCAGTGCGGTGCGTCCTCCGTTGGCTCGGGTGAGGCGGGTGAGTTCGGCCGGGGCACAAGGCAGGGTTTCGCGTTCGGTGCAGGCAAGATTGCCGACGCTGGACGTGAGAGGAATTTTTTGAAGGTCGGGAAGATGAATGAGCGTGATGCGGGTTCCGTGGAGGCCCTCGACAGAGAACTCTTTGCGGAGCTTGTTGATGCGCTCCAAGTCGTCGTCGAAGGCGGTGACATTGAGCTGGCTCTGTGCGGCGATAGCTTTGGTAAGGGTTCCATCGGTCAGTCCGACGACGACGGCGAACCCGGGTTGGGTTGGAAGGTTGGCGAGGTAAGCTGTGGCGGTTGGATGTGTTTTCTCAGCGACGAGGCCTTTGGGCATGTAATTCATGCTGGTATCGAATTCATAGATGGGACTGAACACGGGACCGTCGTCGGTTTCCGAGCTGATGCGGTAAGAATAGCGGGTGTGTGGTTGGAGATTTTCGAGGAGGAGTTCGTGGCGAAGGTCTCTCGAAGTGGATTCAAGAACGGTGCCGAGTTTGCGAGTCGGGCCGTAGGCGATGATCGCTTTTCCCGGGTGGCTGGCTTCCCAGTAGAGAAGTGCTTTTCCCGGAGCGAGAAAGCGGACGGCGGGCCGGACAGAAAATGCGACGCCGGCGGATTTCTTGGCGATGGCTGCGAGCTCTTTTTGAGTCGGGAGGGAGTTGCGAATAGTGACCGAGGAGATACGGCCATTGATGGGATAGAATTCGTCTTTGTCCTTATAGGCACCGATCACGAAAGGTGTGGGGATATCCGGAAGGACGATGGGGCCGGAAGCAATCCGGGTTGCAACAAGGACTCCGTTGACAAAGAGACTGATTTTTTTGCCGTCGTAAGTTCCCAGGAGATGGGCCCAGTGGCCGGGTTCGAATGATTGGGGGGCTTTGACTTCGAGAAGCTGTCCTCCGGTTGAGAGGCGGAATGAGAATTGATCTCCATTGAAGCCGAGGATCCAGCCTCTTTCATAGGAGCCGTTGTCCTGGCTGTAGCTGGCGATCGAGCCCCACTTTTGGGATTGATCGATGCGAACTCGAGCCTCGATAGCGATATTCTGTTTTGGGAGTTTTTTTGCAGTTTCCTCGGGGAGGATGAGGTGCTGCTTGTTGGAGAAGATGAGATTTCCGTTGGTGTCGAATTCAGGGGTTTCGATGGCTTTGCCGGAGGGCTTGAAGTCGGAATTCTCGAATTGGGATTTGAGCGGACTCCACTCAGCGATGATGTCTGAACAGGCGGTGGAAATGCCCAGAAGGGTGAGGAGAAAATGTTTCATACAGCGGCGTTTGAAATGAAGGAGCGAGACTAGTCATCTCCCACCGATTTGCAAAAGAGCAAAAATGAGATCTTCTTCCACCGAAAATGGGTGGTTTTTCTCCTGGAGCTGGTTTGAGAGGGAATCGGTAAAGTGATGCAGGGGGACATTAAGCGCGGCAGTCTTAATCCCAATGATGTGACTCAAGTTTTTTGAGTAATTCCCTGGCGGGTTGTTGGGAGCTGACGATGTATTTGTTCTCAGGAAATTCTTTTGCCCGGTGGGATGAGAGAGTGACGCTTTGCACGAGGCGCATCGCCATGAGGTCAAAGAGGACCTCGCGCTCGAATTCTTCCAGAGAAATGACCCCGGCGTATCCCTTCACGATTTGACGGGCGGTAGATTCGAAATCGTCCTGCCCGAGGAGGGCATAGGCCAGCGTGATGGCCAGTTCATTGATATGGGAAGATCGTTGGAGATCGCCAAAGTCGATCAGGCCGGCAAGGCGTGACGGGTTGTCGTGAGCTACGAGAAGGTTTTGTTCGTTGGCATCGTTGTGGATTATCGTTTTTCGGAGGTCGCCCACTCTTGGAAGAGTGTTCGATTCATAGCGGTCATAGAAGCCTTCGATGCGGGATCGATCCTCCTCGCCAATGATGTCTCCAAGATGCATTTTGCAGGCAAGGACATTGTCGAGATTCCAGAGATCATTGGAACTTTCCGGGACGAGGTGCTCAAAGCTTTCCATCGCCTTGGTGAATTTTCCCATGAAACGGCCAATGTCGAGGTTGAGCTCCGGGCTTCGCGCTGCTTTCCCGAGGATTTTGCCTTCCAGAAAAGTCAGCATCCGAACAGAGAAGCCATCGACCTCGGCCATTGTTTCACCTTCCTTGTTGGCGAGGGTTAGGGGGCTATGAACTTCAGGTGCCGATTTGTTGAGATGATCCAGGACGCGGGTTTGGAGGTTGAGTTCCTCGTGGCTCCACCGTTTGTTCGCGATTTTGAGGACGTAGCTCCCCATTGGGGTTTTGATTCGGGCATTTTGATCTTCGTAAGAATCAAGAGAGGAAATCTCACCCTCAATGCCGTAAAGATCTATGGCGATGGCGGCGAGTTGATCGTGATCAAATGAGGGGACTTCGTTTGACATGTTGAAATGTGAATTTGATGAAACCTAAACACCCAACGCAAGGATGGCAGCAGAGGCGATGAAGCTATGGGTTCGAATTGTGGAAGGTCGAGGAAATACCCAATTGCGGGAAATTATTGGGAGTATTCGTGAATGGTCCAAAACGGTGGATTGGGAGACAAGGAGGAGGCAGTCGAAAATCACGGTTGCCAAGCGGGAGGCTTTTGCTAAGAAGCGCCCGCCACACACCTAGTTTGGCCGCTGTAGCTCAGGGGTAGAGCAATTCATTCGTAATGAATAGGTCGTCGGTTCAAATCCGACCAGCGGCTCCAGTGGTTTTTTGATGCGGTGTGTGGGTTCGTTTTCCGAGGCGGTGGTTGGCCGAATGAGCCCTCCA
>JAQWZU010000138.1 GCA_029253285.1 Akkermansiaceae bacterium
CCCCAGAGTTCCCGGTAGAGGAGATCGAGACTGTCGTAGAGTTTCGCGTTGGTTGACATGAGTCAACTGAGGGTTGCGGCGATGAGGAGGAGTCCGACGATGAGATCGCGGGAGGAGAATTTTTCGGTGGCGGAGGTTTTGCGGAGGAAGTGGAAGAGGGCTCCGGTGGGGCAGCCGTATTTACAGTAGGCGAGGGGGATGAAGAGGGACGCGAGGAGGCCGAGGATAGCGATGACGATGGTGGCGATGCCGGCGGAGCGCCAGAGCCAGGCGTCGAAGGCTTCGAAGTCGGCAAGGTTGAGAGAGGCTCCGAGGAAAAGGGAAGCCACGATGGTGACGAGGAGGAAGGAGGGTAATTTGGAGAGAATTTTGTGAAGGGTGGGCGGGATTTTGAGCGGCTTGATGGGAAGCTTGATGAACCATTGCTGGAGAAAGCCGTGGGGGCAGAGGTGGTGGCAATAAAGTTGGTTGCCGCTGGCCCAGGGGACAAGAAGAGCAGCGGTAGCGAGGAGGATGAGACCGTAGGAATCGGCGAGAGGAAGTCCGTGTTTAGCCCAGCCGATGAAGAGAGCTTGTGAGAGGAGATCACCGAGGATGAGCCCGAGGGTGATGATGACGAAGAGTTGCCAGGAGAGGCGGAGGAAGGGTCGGCCGCGGAGTTTGGTGAAGGAGAAGACGATGGCTCCGAAGGTAAGGATGATGAGGAGAAGGTTACGCCATGGGAATTCGAAGGGGACGGGTTGGCGTTGGGAATCGAGATGGGCGAGGCGACGTTTGACGCTCTCGGCGATGGCCCAGGAAGTCATGGTGGCTCCGCTGACGCCTTCGATGCCGGCTTTGGCGTGGTCGAGATCGATGATCTCCTGCACGGATTTCCCGTTGTAGAGCTCGAGGTAATTCTCGTCGTCGAGAATGCGTTCGTAGTATTCCTCGTTGTCGTAACTTTTGCGAAAACGAAGGCCCGTGATGGTGTCGCCGTCGGGATCGAGAACGATGAGAGTGTCGGTGGGGCCCTGGTAGCCATGGAGGTATTCAAGAGATGGTGCGGTGCGGAGGGCTTGACCAATGATGTTTTTTTTCTCGTCGAGGACTGTGGTGACGCCGGGCCATTCCGGGTGAGGTTCAAGTGAGTTGGCGGCGGGGAGAATCTCGCCAAATTCCGCGAGGAGGATCTCGGTGGGGAAAAGACGGGAAGTGGTTTCTCCGCCGAGGCGTTCGATGATACTGCGGGTGATGGCGTGACTGGTGAGGGTGGAGCCGGAGACGGCGTCGATTTGCGGATCACCGGGTGAGCCGAGCGCGAGGCCGAGATGGGCGTTAAGGAAATAGGGATCGTTGGTGATGTCTTCGACGTGGTCGGCGGTGTCGGCGGAGGCGAGGATTTTGACATCGATAAGCTTGCCGGTGGGGTCGAGGGCGAGACCGAGATTGGTGGGTCCGGAGTAGCCGCGGAGGTGATCGGTTCGAGGAGAAGTGTTGAGGTAGTATCCGAGAAGCTTCTTGTCGGCGTTGCGGACTTCGTTGGATTCGGCGTTGTAAGCAGTGCCGTCTGGGAAGGCCTGGGAATAGTCGATGGCGATCGCGGGGAGTGGGCTTTCCTGACGCAAGAGCCACGCGATTGCAATGATCACGGCGAGGCGGTAGAGGCGAACGAGGAAGGGCACGAGGAGATGTTGGCTTAAATCGGGGGAGAAAAAAAGCCTGACACCGAGGTGTCAGGCTTTTTGAGAGGTTTTGATCTTTTCCAGTTAGGTAGTCGGCGGAGTCGCCTGATTACTCGCTTCAATCACATTGAGGGTGTGATTGGCGAGGGCCTCAAGCTGATTGTTGATGTCGGTGTAGATCATCTCAACCTTGATATCTCCCTCAGCCATACGTTTGATCGCTTCCTTGTTGAAGGTCTTGCGCATGTTGTCGGTTTGGTCCTCGAGGGACTTTACCGAGGTGATGACTTCAGCGGGGATAGGCTGGAGGATGTAGTTGTCTACCGCACTCAGTGCTTGTCCAGCCACAGAGGTCATTTCGCCAATGCGCTTGGTTTGGTGCTCGGTGAATTGGTGATCCTTGTTGTATTTCCGTTCGATCAGTTTCACGAGGCGATAGATGGTATCGGTGATTTCCTCGAGCTCGGAGACGATGCGGATCATGCTGGCAATACTGGCAGCCTGCGCTTCTCTGATGTCATGGGCGGAGCATTTCACGAGGTATTCCGTGATGTCCTGCATCATGAGGTCGGCTTCATCTTCCATCTTTTTCAAGCGGGAGACTTCCGAGGAGAGGTCCGCGCCCGGAGTATCGAACACTTTTACGAAGCCTTGATACATTTCGTTGGTGTGTGCGGACATTGTGCGGATGGCGCTTTCGGCTTCGACGAGGTTGAGTTCACCGAGGTCGACGAGGTTTTGGGAGACGTAGCGAAGACGGGGCTTTTCAGATTCGGAGTCATCTTTCTTGGGAACCCATTTTACGACGAAGGCTGCGATTTGAGGGACGAACCAGATCAGGACGAAGACGTTGATCAGGTTGAAGGTGGTGTGGAAGATGGCGGTTGCGAAGGCGACCTCACTGGCTCCAAAGTCATCTTTTGCAGATTTTAATCCTTCGGGAAGTTGATCGGCAATCATCCAAACCATGCCTGCAAAGAGCGGGAAGATGGCGAGCATCCAGACGGTTCCGATGACGTTGAAGGTGAAGTGGGCTCGTGCCGCTCGTTTGGCTTCGGTGTTGGCTCCCAGCGAGGCGAGCCAGGCGGTGACGGTCGTTCCGATGTTTTCTCCAAGTACGACTGCGGCTGAGATTTTGAAGACTTCAAAGGCATCGGTTCCAAACCATCCCTGGGTAGCGCAGGTGATGGTGATGGCCATGGCGGCCGAAGAGGATTGCACGACGAGAGTCAGGACGATTCCTGCGATCATGAAGAGGACGTAGGATAGATATCCCTTGTTGCTGAGAACAGAGATCCACCACTGGATGTTGGCTATGACGCCTTCGTCTGCTTTGACGCCGCTCTTTAAGTCAGGTACGGCTCCTTTGAGGAGGCTGAGTCCGAGGAAGAGAAGTCCGAATCCCACGACGAATTCACCGAAGGATTTCATCTTTCCTTTGGCGATGAAAAAGATGGGGAAGCCAATTCCGATAATTGGGACGGCGATCTTGGCGAGACTGAACTTGCCGATTGAAGCGACAATCCAGGCCGTGATGGTTGTTCCGAGGTTGGCGCCCATGATCACTCCGATCGATTCGACCAAGGTGAGGAGTCCGACGTTCACAAAGGAAACGACCAGAACGGTCGTTGCGGATGATGATTGCACCAAACTGGTGGTGAAGAGGCCGGTAAGGACGCCTTTGAAGCGGTTTCCGGTTGCGGAGGCCAGTGCGGACCGCATACGGGCGCCTGCGAATTTCTGGATACCCTCGGACATGACTTTCATGCCGAAGAGGAATACGCCGAGGGCGCCAAGGATGGTGAGTGCGGTTGTCATTAGTCGTAGTGAAAAATGGAATTCGTTTGGCCCGGTGGGGGGCAGGTGACAGAGTAAGGTGAAGAAATCGACACGGGTCCCTTTTGGCTTTGTGACAATTTCGTCACATTGGGGGTTAAAGGTCCAAAAAAGCCCACAACCACGGGGAAAACCGCAGATTGTGGGCTTTTGAAGAGGGAGCCTATTTTTTCATCACTTGGACGGCGTCGACGTGGAGAAGCCCGGAACTTTTATTGGTGAAAACAACGGAGCCCTTCAGAACGTCGTTGAATTCATAGGTCCCGAGGACCTGGTATTGGCCCTGGGCGGGCTTTTTGGTGAGGTCGAGCATGACGGTGTCCTTGCCTCCGGCGTGGGTGATTTCGGCCTGGGCGGCTTTGGTGCGGGCGTGGTGGGGTTGCCAGTAAAAGCGGACTTCGTATTTTCCGGTATTCTTGATGCGGAATTGGAAGAGGGCAGAAGCGTCACCGGAGGCGTAGTGGTAGCCGTTTCCGATATGAGGCTTGAGGCCCTCGGAGTGTGACCAGGTGCCGGTGAACTTGGCTTTGGTGTCATCGACCACGATGCCTTTCAAGTTGATCACCAACTTTTTCTTTGGGCGGGTTCGCAGTCCGCCTTCGGGAAGAGGGGGGACGACTAGGTCTCCATTCAGGGAGGCACGACGGGCACGACCGGGAGTTTCCATGAGTTCGATGAGCTGGGGGAGATAGTTCGCGTAAACTCCACGCGGGTTCGTCTTATTGTTGGTAGCAATCCAAGCCGCCTTGCCGACGACTTCACCCATCATGCCGCAGGTGCGCATGACGCGGATCGTTCCGAGGGCGCGACGATCGACGGAAACACAGCGTCCGGCCATGAAGAGGTTATCGATGTTCTTGGAATACATGACGCGGTAAGGGATGGGGTAGCCGTTCTGGCGGTCGACCTTGCGGTCATGAACGGCGATGGCGATGAAGGGGTTGTCCTTGGCGGGGCCTTTTAGGTATTCCTTTTTGGGATAGTGGAGGTCGATAGACCAAGTGGTGGGAGCGGAACCGTCGGGAAAGTCCTTGCGGGCGGTGATATCGTCGCCGGTGAGGATAATGTCCCCTTCGAGACGACGAGATTCGCGGTTTCCGCCGACGTAAGCCATCCACATGAGCTTGGCATTGGCGTTGGCCTTGTTCTTTTTGATGTTGGTAAAGGCTCCGAAGTTGGCGCGGAGATTCCAGTCGCGGATGAGCTCGAGGTCGTTGATAGGATGTTTGTCGTAGCCGCCTTCCCAAAACCACTCGGCTTTGTGGAATTTCTCGTAAGGTCCGCGTGAGAGGTGAAGTTTGGGAAAGTGTTCTTCTTCAAGAGGAAGAGCCCAGGGCGTTTCGGGCCAGGCGACGGGGTTGTCGCTATTCTTGTAGGACCACATATTAGACATGCCCATGTGCCCTTTCTCGGCCATCATGAATTCGGCCCCGGCTTGTGCTCCGATCGTGCCGTGGCCGGTGGTGTCGGCGAAAAGATTACCGGCGATGCGGACGAACTCGCCGGAGGTCGTATCAACGACGTCGACCGAGACGATTTTGTCGCCCTTGGTGTTCGTTTTGTAAGCGAAGTGTTCGAGATAGAGATCGATGTTCTTTTCGGCCTTCACGACCTGGGTTTTGAGGTCGTCTTGAAATTCTTCAATGAGACCGGGTGAATCGCGCGAATAGTCGGTGAACTCTCCGATAATTTCACCGAGGTGGGGGAATTTGCCCCTTTTTGTTTCGCCCATGGCCCAGACCTGGACCTCGGAGGAACCGTTGCCGCCGAGGATGGAGCGGTCGTGAATGAGAGCGACTTTAAGCCCCTGACGTGCTCCGGAAATTGCGGCTCCGAGTCCGGAGTATCCGCCGCCTACCACGACGAGGTCATAGCCGTCTTTCGTCGGCGGAGTGGCGGGGAGATTGAGTTTTTCCCGGCGAAATTTGAAGAGAGCCTCGGCTTCGTTGGGCGGGGTTTCTGCGCCGTTCTTGGAAAAGAAGATGGCGTCACAACGCCCGTTGAATCCGGCAAGGTCCTTGATGGAGAGAGAGGTTTTTGTCTCGGAGATTTCAACTTTGCCACCGTCTTGCCAGTGCCACTCGGATCCGGTTGTTCCGAAGGTAGTATCGACAGCCTTGCCATTGACGAGAACCTGAAACTTACCCGGAGCCCCCTCGACTTTCCAAGGTCCCACCCAGTCCTTGGTGCGGACGTGCAGGTGGTAGGTGCCGGCAGAGGGGAAAGTAACTTCGGTCTTGGCATCGGCGACAGGCGTTCCGAGTCCGTGGGCGATGAGGTAGGCCGATCCCATATTGAGAATGAACTGTGAGTCGGTGGACCAGCCGCCTTTATCAGAGAAGGCTTCGGCTTCGACGAATACTGAATCCGCGGCGTGGGCCGAGAGGGTTAGCAGGGAGCAAAGAATAATTTTGTGCATTGTAGAAAAGTTGTTTTTTGGAAATCCGGGGATCACGATCAAACGTCTCCCCGAGAGGGATTGTGTTGGGGGATTAGCGATGACACATTTTTTTGAAGTTTTTTCCCAGAAAGAGTTTTTCAAAATCAGATGTGGCAAAATGGGTGTGTCGGGACAAATACTCAGGAGATGAAGGGATCTGGAGAAAAAAAGCAGGAAAACTTTCCAGGCCGGGATGAGATGGTGGCTCAGGCGAAAAAGGGAGACCTCGCGGCTTTCGAGCAATTGGTTCGGCAGGAGCAGGATGGCATTAGGGCATTTCTGGCTGTTCGGATGGCTAGGACCGATGAGGCGGAAGATTTGGCCCAGGAAACCTTCATTGTGGCCTATCGTGAGTTGGGTCAATTTGACTCTGGGCGGCCATTACGGCCGTGGCTAATTGGGATTGCCCACAATTTGTTGCGGAATCATCTGCGGAAATTTCGGCCGGAGCCTATTGGCGGTAATGAGGAGCTGCAGAAAATGTTCGACGGGTATTTATCACTTCAGCGGGGAGATGGGCACGCCGCGGAGGTGTTCGTTTATTTGGATGAGTGTCTGGCGAAGCTCGAAGGGAAAGCCAGGGAGGTGATTGAGGCGCGCTACTTGAAGGGTGAAACGATTATGGAAATGCGCAAGAAGAGTGGGAAAGGGCATTCGGCGCTGACGATGTATCTCCATCGTATCCGCGAAACGCTTGGGTCCTGCATAGAGGGGAAGATGAAACATGCCGGAGAAGGGAACTAGACCGCCATGAGTGAGGAAGAGATTGAAAAATTGTTGGCGGAGGCTGGGGACGGCCAGCTTGATGAGGCGAAGGCAGCGCAGCTCAGGGATTTGTTGGGGCGTGATGATGAGCTGACCCGGAGATTTGGTTTGGTGGTGACGCTTGACCGTATGTTGGCTTTGTATTTCTCAAGGGATGAAGGGCAAAAGTTTTCGCAGGATACCGTGCAGAGGATTCGTCTTCAGCAGGAAGTCGAGTCTGGAGAGCTCTTTGCATCGGCCGTGGTCGAGAGATTGGAACGAAGAAAGCGCAAGCGGCGTGTTTGGCTTGGCGGGATTGCTGCTGCGGCAGCAGCGTTAGTGCTCGCGTTCATTGGATGGAATGAGAAAAACGCCGACGAGGCTTTTCTAGTTCTGGCGACGATCGTCGGAAGTGAAACGGGAGCAGATATTGCGGGAATCACGAGAGGGTTGGTAGCCGGGAACCGGGTGGTGTTCGATGAGGGTCTGTTAGAAGTTGAGTTTGTGACCGGGGTGACGGTGGTTTTGAACGGTCCCATAGATTTTGAGATTACCGGGCCGAATAGTGGCTACCTGCATCATGGGCGATTGGTGGCCGAGATTGGAGATGAGAGAGGGGAAGGATTTACGATCGATGGTGCGAGCGGGCGCTTGATCGACCTAGGCACAAAATTTGGAGTGGCAGTCGAGCCCAGTGGTGAAATGGAGGTTCACGTTTTGGAGGGAGTAGTAGATGCCGAGACGGCCAGCGGATCGAAAACCCGTCTAAAAAAAAATGAGGCGATGAGGTTGACGGGAAAGAGCTCCCGTTTGCTTGCGAAGGCTGACAAGGGAGCTTTTGTGACCGAGCTTCCTCCCAAAGCGGACTCTGTGCAGAACTACGTGCGTTGGAGTTTCGATGAAGAAGAGGGCGAAATCTGTCACGATACGGGAAAAGGGCTCGGAGATGGGAAGGCGGCCGCGGGGTTCCAAGTTGATGTGGAGGGTGGAGAGGGGCCAAAGAGGATCGAAGGGCCGTTTTCGGGCGCAATCCATCTGGGAGGGCGCGCTTATCTGGCTTCGAGATTTGGGGGGATTGGAAAGACACAATCCCGTTCGGTGGCCTTTTGGGTTCGGGTTCCGAAGGACTTTGGTGCCAATGAGGGATTTGGAGTAGTGAGTTGGGGGAGCTATCGTACGGCCGGAACGGCGTGGCAGGTGGCGATCAATTCATTGGAAGAAGAAGGCTTGCCCGGGCGCTTGAGAATTGGAACCAACCCAAAGGAGGTGGTGGGCCATACCGATCTTCGCGACGGAAAATGGCATCACTGCGCAGTGGTGCTTTACGGTGATGCGGAAGGTCGAGCGAGTGCCGGGACTCATGTGCTGCTCTATGTTGATGGACGATTGGAGTCCACAGCTCGCAAGTCGGTCCTGGCTGTGAATACCGACCTCGATCGTCAGTTGAATCGAGACGATCATGGAGCCTGGATTGGTCGGAATCTCGCTTATCGTGCTGGAATGTCGCCAGGCCGAGCGGGGAAGTATTTTCGGGGAGGCCTGGACGAGCTCGTCATCTGTGATTGGGCCTTGAGTCATGACGATGTGAATGCGCTGATGAAGCTCAATCATTTCGCGGGCAACGATGACTAGAGAGCCGGATTCTGCTATTGCTGTTTATCGTCGGGGCAGTTTCCGGACTCTTTAAAATTCCCCATCAAGAGGGTGAGCCAGGGAAGAGATTTCAGTGACAAGTGCCCATCTGGCATTAAGGTCGCACTCGTCATGGATTGGGAGCTGTCAAAGTTTGGAGAAAATCTCTGCGAGGGAAGCGGAATCGGCGAATTGATGGACGATTTGGGCGAGGCTCTCGCGGGTGGAGGCGATGTCAAAATGCTCGGAGGCGGCCAACCGGCACATATTCCCGAAATGGACGAGGTATGGCGTCGTCGTATGGAAGAAATTCTTGCTGAGCCTGGTGGCATGGAGCGAGCTCTGGGCAATTATGATGTCCCGGCCGGTAATGAAGCTTTTCGTGTGGCACTGGCGAACCTTTTCAAAGAGGAATTCGGCTGGGAGGTCACCGCGGAAAATTTTGCGGTCACGATGGGCGGGCAGACGGCCTTCTTTATGCTTTTTAATGCGCTGGCCGGACGCTTTGCGGACGGTCGACGAAAGAAAATCCTTCTTCCTCTGCTTCCGGAATACATCGGCTACAGCGATCAGGCGGTAGGAGAAGATTTTTTCGAGGCCATTCCGGCGAGGATTGAGAAAACCGGGCCACATGAATTTAAATACCACGTTGATTTTGATGCGGTAGATCCTGGAGACGATATCGCGGCGATTTGTGTATCGCGTCCGACGAACCCGTCCGGGAATGTGCTGACCGATGATGAAATCGAACATCTTCGCGAGATTGCGCGGGAGAAAGGAATCCCGCTCATCGTGGACAACGCTTACGGCGCGCCTTTTCCTAATGTCATCTTTTCCGAAGTGAAGCCGGTTTGGGATGAGGGCATGATTCTCACGTTGAGCCTTTCCAAGATCGGGTTGCCTGGAACGAGAACAGGAATCGTGATCGCCGACAAAAAGATCTGCCGCGCCTTGTCGTCGATGACATCGATAGTGGGATTGGCCAATCCAAACCTCGGTCAGGAAATCATGCGTCCACTTGTGGAGAGTGGAGAGGTCCTGCGACTGAGCCGGGAAGTAGTGCGGCCTTTCTACGAAGTGCGTTCGCAAATGGCTCAGAGATGGTTTGCGAAGTATCTCCCCGATGAAATCCCCTATTATATACATCGAAGCGAAGGAGCCTTGTTTCTTTGGCTTTGGTTCGAAGGCCTGCCGATCACGTCTAAAGAACTTTACCAGCGACTCAAAGGGCGAGGAATTCTCGTAGTGCCGAGCGAGTATTTCTTCTTTGGTTTGCCCGAAGACACAGATTGGCCGCATATCCGAGAGTGTATTCGTGTCAGTTACACCATGCCTGAAGAGGTGGTGGAAGAGGGGATTCGCATCATTGCGGATGAAGTCAGAAAAGCCTACGAAGAAGCATGAAAACTATCTTTGCCCTTTTCTTGTTGGGAATCGGAATAGCCTCGGCGGAGACCTCAAAGCTGCCGCCATTAAATCAATACGTGCTGTGGGCCGTGAACCAGATGCCACAGGGCGGAGGGTATCTGGCCTCGAAGAAAGCGATCGTGAATTTGCAAAATGGAGTGGCTTTGAGTGATCAGGGTATTAGCACCAAACCCAAAGTTGCGAGCCCTTCATTTTGTTCCGGAGCAACCTACCTCGTATTTTTAAAAGTCATCAACAAGCTCATCGAGAATGGTTCCTTGAAAATGACCGGCAGACAACGATGGGAGTTTTTGAAAATCGACGAAGTTCCCGATGGTCACGGTATCTGGGGCAGATGGAATGCCAACGGCCCGGGCACGGCCAAGCTATTTGCCGAACTCAAATGCGGGAAGAACTTCACGAGTTACGATCATGCGCTACCGGGAGACTTTATGAAAATCTGGTGGACGGAAGAAATCGGCGGCAAGGAGCGGGGCCATTTGGTGGTGTATTTGGGAGCGATGATGAAAAACGGGAAGAAGCATATTCGATTTTGGTCGTCCAATATCCCTGGAGGCTACGGCGAAAAAGTGGTCGCCCTGACAGACATTAAACATGTGCTCTTCAGTCGCTTTGAAAACCATCGCCAATTGGCCAAAGCTGGAAGCCTTCCGGAAAAGAATCGATTTCTCGAGGACATGCTTCGTAAGAGCTTTACCTGGAAGCAAGTGGCGAAAGAATGCCGTGTTCATACCACTCCGGGTGGATGATTTTTTCGGACGAAATGCCATGCGGCATCCGCAGTTAAAAATTTTTCTCTTCCAGCTTCAGAGCAGATCCGCGTGTTGAGATCCAACTCTCCAACAACCCGGAAGGAGAGGCTACTCCTGGATGACCTGGGCGCGACCAGGTTTGCGGAAGATGGGGTCGGCCAAGCCTTTGGCGGGGCGGGTGAAGGGCGATGGTTGCCACTTTGGGTTGGTGAAGTCGCCGGTGCCGCGGAACTGAAACATTCCTTTTAACAGCGTGAGAGGCGTGGTGAGCAAGCCGAGAAGGCCGCGGGCATTGATGCGGACAATCATTTCGAGGCGTTCGGTTTTAAGATCGATCCATCCCTCGCCGGTGAGATTAAGACTGGTTGAGACAGCGCTGAAATCCTTGGTCATCCAAACTCCGTCTTTGATGGCGAAGGTGGCGGAGGCATCCTTGGCTCGCTCGTAGCCCATCCGTTTATCCCCCAGAACGCCTGCGATGAGGGGGGAGAGAGGGCCGAAGACAGGGAGGGCGACAAGGTTTCCTTTTTCGATTCCAATGACTCCGGTGGCGTTGAATTGCCTTAGGTCACTTTCGGCTCCGCTAAAGCTGATTTGGCCGCTGAGCCATCCCTTTTCTTTCTCTTTAAATTTGTAGACTTTGGAGATTTCGGGGAAGTGAAGCCGGTTCCATCTCATGTTACCGGTATACTTGGGGGGGGCTTGTCGGGTAGTGTCGATGACGACTTTTCCCGCCGCAGTTCCACCGACCGTGGAGAATGACAGCTTATCCACGGTGACCCGGGAGCGCCGAACGGTGACGTTGGTTTTTAGTTTGGTGACGGGGAGTGGTTTGCCAAGGAAGGGATAGTCAGTTTGACCCTCGGTCTGGATTTCAACGAGATAAATATTTTTCTCATCGCTTCCGAGTCGATTATCGAACGATCCGTTGAGCTTGAGAGCAGGTGGCTGGTGGAAGCGGTAGGTTTTTTCGAGGTGGGCCGATGTTTTTGGGGCGAAAATTCGAACGATGGGCGAGGGCCAGAATTTGCCTTGGAGATTACTGATGACGGTTTGTTTTCGTTCGCGATCGACGAGGACGCTGCCGATGGTGAGTTCGCTGGAGGCTTTGCCGCGCACCCGGGTGCGGGCGACTTCTTTTTCATCGTTGATGAGGCACTTGACGTTTTTGAACTCCTGTTTCTTTGGCCCGATTTCGAAGTCCATTGCAAGGCGATGAAGAGCAGTGTCGCGATAGATGAGATTGTTCACGTGGGCCTTGCCGGTGGAGGTCCAGGTGGTGAGATCATCGCGGTTGATCTCACCTTGAATGTTGAGATCAAGGAGGGAGTTTTTGCCGAACTTGACGCGCTCGAGTTCTTTTTTGGTCTTGCTTCCCGGAGTGATGAAGGGATCGAAGGCAGAGAGTGGAAGAGTGGAGGTGAGGTTGTAATTCACCAATCTGCCGCGGGACAGAATGTTGCCATCGAGCTGCCCGTCGGCGTGTTTCACCATGAGATCCCGGAGGTAGAGGTCTCCATCGTACCAGGAGAACTGTGAGCTGAGTTCTTCGTAGCGGGTGTTAAGGAATTGAAAATCTTCGAGGTGGGCCGAGCCGGAAGCTTTTACAGAGAAATTTTCGTCGGAAAGAGCGGTGAAGCTTCCGGAAACAGAAATTACCGGCGATCGGGCCATGTTGAGGCGGGGGAGGATCTCCTTTTTCTCATCTTCGATAAAGCAGGAGTTGATGAAGTCTTTGAATTGAAGACCGGAGTCGAGATTGAAGCGGCCTTCGCGGCGCTTGATGCTCCAGTCCGCCTGGCCGGAGGCGTGGCCGGTTTCGTCCTCGAGGTAGATGGTGTCAAGCGTGACCAATTGGGCCCGGAGATCGCCCTCGATTTTGAGTCTTTTCAAGGCGTAGTCGTTGCGCTTGAGGTTGCGTGCGCTGAAGGAAAATTCGGTGTTGATTCGGTCGGGATGGCTCAGGTCGCCTCGAACGACAAACTCGAGTTCGGGGGGGGAATCGTTCGGGAGCTCCCAGCGGTCCATTTCTTCAAGAATAAGATGGAGAATTTTGTTGGCGGGGCTGGGTTCCTTTTTTTGCCCGTCTTCAGGAGGGCTCTTTTTTTGTATCGGAGCCTTGAAATCAGCTTTGAAGGAAACCTGAATGCCTTCAATTAAACCGCTGGCATCATGAAAACGGATACGTCCGGAATCGGTCATAGTGACCCGGCCGTTGATGTCCGAGGCTTCGAGCTTTTCGTCTTCTTTTTCGGTTGGGACCAAGGTGGAACCATCTATGATGATCAGGTTGATGAGTTTGAAATCCCCTCGAAGGGCCTTTGTCTTATCAAGGTCGAGGGTGATCTCCTGGGCCTCCAGAATGGGGATGGAGTCCCGCTCATTGGCATAGAATTGGACATCGGTGGCGACCAGCCCACGCCGGAGGTCGAAGCGCAGGGAGGTAAAGTCAAGATGAAGCCCTCGCTCGGAAAGTTCACTGCGAACCCAGTCGCCGTATTGGCCGGGAAAGCCGACCTGGTTGAGGTAGATCAGGCCGCCGGCGATCACGAAAAAACCGGTCCCAAGCGCAAGTGCGAGAACGGTTTTGGCAAGGCGAAAAGCGTATCCCATCCGAAGGAACTATAAATCAACTTTCTAAAATCAAAAGATGAATCAAGGAACAGGGGTCTGTTCGAGGGCGTTTGCGAGGAGAGAGTCGGCGTCGGGCGTTTCTTCGGCGAGGAGTCGGTGGCGCAGGACGAAGGGGAAAATGTTCTGCACGTGGTCGGGATGGACCTCGCTCCGGCCGTCGAGGAGGGCTGCGGCTTGGGAGGCACGCTGGAGGGCCAGAGTGGCCCGGGTGGAGACGGAGTGATCCTGCCCGAGGGTGGCGCGGACGGCCTGGCAAAGGGCCAAAAGGTAGCGTTGCAGGGTATCGGAGACAGGGAGGGTGGCGGATTGATCCTGAAGTGATTTGAGTGGGTCGAGATCGATGACGGGCTCGACTTCGACCTTCGGCTGCTCCGAATGATAGCGGAGGATTTCCAGTTGGGTTTGGTCATCGGGCAGGCTCATCGGGATAGAGAGGAGGAAGCGATCGAGTTGTGGCTCGGGTAGAGGAAATGTGCCGGTGGACGAGGTGTCGTTCTGGGTTGCGACGACAAGGAAAGGGTCGGGAAGTTCTCTGGTTTCGCCGTCGATGGTGACCTGGCGTTCGTTCATTGCTTCGAGAAGAGACGACTGGGTGCGGGGAGAGGCGCGGTTGATCTCGTCGGCGAGGAGGAGATTGGCAAAAACCGGTCCAGGGATGAATTCGAACTCGCCACTTTGCTGGCGGTAGAGATTGTAACCGAGAATGTCAGACGGGAGGAGGTCGGGGGTGAATTGCACGCGGCGAAAGCTTCCGCTCAGCGAGGTGGCCAGAGTGTGGGCGAGAGTTGTCTTTCCGATGCCCGGAGGGCCGGTGACCAAGGCATGTCCGCGAGCGAGAAGGGCTGTGATCAGCAGATCGACGGAGTCGGCAGATCCGAGAACCGTAGAGAGTAGTTGGTCGCGAAGTTTAGGAAGGGACATGAGGGCTTGTTACTGGCGTAGGAGGAACTCGGAGTAGGGTTCTTCAGTCGGAATGACCACGCGGACCTTGAGGAGGGGGAGAACTTTATTGTCGATGGTTTCGAAAGTGAGGATGCCGGAAGCCTTGACCCATTCGTCGACGGCGGGGCGTTTGGCGTCGTCAGGGAATTCCATGGAAACACCGACAAACTGGGCATCGGCTGCACAGCAGGACATGATCTTTCGGAAAATGCGCATGCGGTTACCGGCTTCGTTACCGATTTTCTCAGGGGCGACCCGTCCTTCCAGTTCGACGGGCAGGCCTTCGTAGATACTTTGAACTTCACGGTCACCGGCGGCCCAGTAGGCGGCGAAAAGTTGAAGTTGAAATTCGCCCTCTTCGTTTTTTGGGACCCGTTTTTCGAGGTCTTCCCGGGTGAAGGCGGTTGGTGCGTTCAGGCCATTGAGGGCGGGTGCTTCGTAGAGGCCTTTCTTGGCCATGCCCCGATTGGAAAGCTTGTCCTGGGTATGGGTCATCGCGACGATGAGGGGAACGAGGGTGAGGAGGTAAGTCGCGACGGGGCCATGACCCTCGTGCTCATGGTCGCAGTCGCCGCAGTGCTCTTCTTCACCGTGGTCATGATCATGTTTATGTTCGTGGTCATGGTCGTCATGATCATGTTTGTGCTCGTGGACACAGCTGCTTTTCTTTTCCTGCGGATTGATCAGCGAGTAGAGACCGAGGACGATGATGCCAATCCCTCCGGCGAGGACGAGCGTGTGAAAGTCCCTGGCAAGGTAATCTTGAATGCGTTGCGAGTGATAGAAATAGATCAGCGCACAGCCCCAGCAAAGGGCGAGCAGTCCAAAGAGCCGGGTGTGGAGAGCTGACATCATGGTTGCGCGGATTCCCAATAGTTTTCGTAAACGGTCTCAGCGAGGATGGACAATCCTCCGGTGAGAACGAAGAGAGCGGCGAGGAGAACAATGATGAATTTCCAGCGGAAGACGGTGGAATAGAGGAAAAGGAGCTTGGCATCCATCATGGGGCCGAAGACCATGAAGGCGAGTTTCGGTGCGTAGGAAAAGTTACCGATGTTGGCCGCGATGAAGGCGTCGGAGGTGGAGCAGAGGCTGAGAAAGAAAGCCAGGCCCATCATAGCGGGAGTGGCCAGGATGGAGTTGTCGGTGAGGCCTTTCCAGAAGTCGGTGGTGGGGTCGATCCAGGTGGTTTTGAGGAGGGAGGTGAGAATGACGCCGATGGTGAAATATAGTCCGACGTCCATGAAGTCGCGCAGCGAATTATTCATCGCGGAATTCAGGTTCCGCGGATGATGGTGTTCGTGGCCGGACTCGGCTTGTGCGGAGGGTTTGAGGAATCGTCCGTGGGCAACCCGCAGGATGGCAATGCCGACGAGAACGGCGATGAGGTATCCCATGCCGAGTCGGGCTCCGACGACGAAGTAGGAATCATTGAAGGCCTTAAAGGTGCTGATCGCGGTGACGGGATTGAAAATGGGAGCCGCCAGCATGTAGGCGAGGGCGCAGGAGACGGGGAGGCCGTTTTTAACGAGGCGTCGGATAACTGGCACGACAGCGCATTCGCAGACGGGGAAAACGGCGCCGAGGAGACCGCTCGCCATGATGGCGAGGATGGGGTTTTTCGGGAGAACCTTCTCGAAGGCGTTGCGCGGGAGGTAGGTTCCGAGGAATCCGCTGACGAGGGTGCCAAGGAAGATAAAAGGAAGGCCCTCGAGGAAGATCGCGAGAAATTCGTATGAGCCGTCCTGAAGCTGGTCCCTTGTGCTGTCAGTCACTTGAAGATAAAGCGCAGATCATGGGCAGTGATCCAATAAAAAAAGCGAGCCCGTGAAGACTCGCTTTTGGAAAGTGATGATCCGCGCCCTAGTTGACGCTGAAGTTCCAGGTGTATCGGCTGTTGCGGCCGAAGCTTTTGTAACCTGAGATCGTATTCGTATTCTTGGCGGTCGCGGCATACTTGTAGAGGCCCGAGCTGAGGCTCACTGTGCGGCTGCCTCGGGCGGGGAGTGAGATGAATTTAGTCTCCGGACCGCGGAGTCCCAGCATGATGCTTGAGTGGGAATTGTTCCGGATGGTTACGAGTGGCTTGAAGGCTACGCGAGGAGTGGGAGTGTTGGTTCTTCTTGGCGGCGGAGACGGGCTACAGCTGGAAAAAATCAAGGACGTTGCGAAAATTGCAAGTGCTGGCAGGGGGCTGGAGAATCTACGCATTGTTTTTAGGGATTAAGATTTTGAGCGTGATTTCTTTTCGTAATAAAATTTGTCTCTTGGTCACATTTTCAAAAACCCGCCAAAATTGCCAGTGGAATGATTTAGGGATTCACTCGAATCACGCGGTAGAACTTGCGTGTCAATGAGTTCTCCGTATCCAAGAAGCTCGCGTTGGTTCCCTCGTAAGTTTCCACCGGCGAGAGTGTGGTGAAGCTTGCAGGGTCGAGGTTGGTGGATGACTGGACCTGGTATTCGTATCCCGGCAGACAAGGCCAGGTAATGGTCATTCCTTCCGGAGAGGGAGAAGCTGTGCAGGAGAAATTCTCGAGAACGCTTCCGTTGATATATTGCAGTGCTTTGTTAAAGGCCCCGATGCCAACTTCCGACCCAATGATGCGTCCGGGGCCGTCGTCGGGAGCGACGTGAATGCCGCCGTAGAGGCGGGAGATGCCGGCCTGATCAGCCGCGTCGAAGTAGGTGGCCCATTGGAGTTGGACCTCGGCGGAAGGGCCGTATTCAAATTCGAGATGTCCTGCTTCCACGGTGTGCGTGCCCAAGCCTCCGGGGAAAAACGGGCTTCCGGTAAAGGCGGTGAGGACTTCGGCGGCAGCCCGGCTGAAGGCGCTGTGACCGGAAACGTATCCTGCAAAGGCCGGCGTGACGAAAGTGTCGCGTTGGTAGGGGAGCCAGTTTCTCGCAGCAATCCAACCTACGCCCCCGAATTCGGTTTCGGGGTCATTGGGTTCTCCCTGCCAGGTGCGGATGGCGATGCTGTTTGGAGTAAGTCCTTCGTGACGTTGGCCTACGGCGGCGGTTTCCACGGTGACGGCTTCAACCAGGTCCGGTTCGAGAGGGATCCCGCCGGAGTGATAAAGCGGACCGCCGGGATCGGATGATTGACCGAGGCCAGCGAGGTAGCGAATACTCGTGATAGGACGAACGTAGTCGTATTTTTCTTTATTCCACCAAGCGGCAATGGCGGCATCATGTAAGGCCCCGTTGAGAGCGAGGTAGAGTTTAATATCCCACTCGAGATCATCGAGGACGGGGCCGGTTCCGCGGAATTTTTTTTCCAGGCGGGGGTCGTCGGAGACCTCATTGGCGATGGCGTTCCAGTGTCCCGGCGGTGTTTCGGAGGAAGGTCCGTCGGCCCAAAATTCTGCAACGACGCGACCGAAGTCGGCGTGGTTGACGATGTTGGGCGTGTAGGGTTCCAGGGCGATGGGATTGTAGGAATACCCCGTGCCGTTGTTGGTCCCGAGAGGGTTGTCACCGAGGGAAGCCGGAGAAATATCGATGTCGCCCGAAGTGGTCGGATCGAGGTGCGAACTAAAGCGAATAACCTCGACGTTGTTGTCTTTGAATTCTTGGTCTCCGACTCCGCCCAGAAAGGGTGGTGGTCCGGGATCGATATTACCGGTGAGAGCGAAGGGAGTGACATCGCCCCAGTGCGAGCCGATGAAGATCTGGACCTTGCTGGCGATCTGGCCGTTTTGTGTGAAGGCGACATCGAAGGCGAGTGGCTGCCAGCGATTGGGATTAACCAGCGGGCCGGTTCCCGAATTCTGAAGGATGAGTGGCTGGTTAATTGGGAGGTAGCCGTCGAGACCCTGGTAATCTTGCAGTTCGTTGGAGCCGTCGTTTCGTTGCCCTTGAATGATCGCGGCGGCGCAACGGTTGCCGACGACTTGCGGGGTGGTTCCAACGACGGAGGCGCTGGTGACGGGGTAGCCAAATTCCGTCATGCGGGCGGTGAGTTCAGCGATTGTTTCTTCCTCTCCAATGGCGCGGGAGTAGCGCGAACGGAGCACCCAGTAGGCGGCGTAGCTGATCGCTTCGTGGCGGGCGGCTTGGAGGTCTTCGGCGGTCGCGCTTTCGTTGTGAAAGACCCCTACCGCGGTGTCATCGTAGGCAGCCCAGGCGTCATACATCGCAGCCGAGCTGTGGAAAAGATTCCGCGCATGGACGGTGGGCGCGGGGAAATCCCGACGGATGGCCGCGAGGCAATGTTCATTCCAGAGACGGGCGACGGAATCCTCGGCTTGGGTTTGTCCGCTCAGGAGAATGACTCCAAGAGTGTATTTCGAGAGACGGGGATTGGTCATAATTATTCAGACCCTAGGCCAATTCCCCTAGCGATGCAATTCCAGGAGTCGGTTTGATTCGTTGATGAGGAAATCGATTTCCA
Source organism: Akkermansiaceae bacterium (assembly GCA_029253285.1). Classification (GTDB taxonomy): domain Bacteria; phylum Verrucomicrobiota; class Verrucomicrobiia; order Verrucomicrobiales; family Akkermansiaceae; genus SW10. The sequence goes on from JAQWZU010000138.1 coordinate 18,472, forward strand.
TAAATGGGTCGGCTGAGACGTCGGCCCAGAGAACGCGGCCTTTTCCATCGACGAGGAAGGTTCCGTGGAGAGGCTGGTTTTCAAAGTCATCGTGTGCGGAGAATTTCTTGAAGATCTCTTTTTGATGATCGGAAACGATGGGGAAGGGAATATCGCCTTTTTCGTAGTTGTCTTGGCTCTTCTTGAGGTCGGCGACCTTGTCGGTAGAGATGGCCAGGATGGGGAGCTTGGCCTTTTCAAAGTCCGAGTAGCGGTCGGCCATGGCGGTGAGTTGTTCGGTGCAGTGGAGGCATCCGGCGCCGAGGTAAAAGACGAGGATGTGCGGTTCACCGGCCATGCTGGAGCTGGAGATGTTTTTTTGGTGTTGGTCCGGAAGGTTGAAGGCAGGCGCGGCGGGAGGGGTCCAGTGCAGCGGACCGAGGGTGCCGAGATCGGGACGTGGGAGGAGATCGTCGGCGGGCTTGTGGGCTTGACGCCAGTCGGCAGGGTAGCCGAACTCCTTGGCAATCGGCGCGAGCCGTGCGAAGGGACGGGACTTGAGGTTGACCTCGGAAGAAAAGACGCGAAGCTTTTCGAAGCCTTTTTTTGCATCCTCCTTTTTGCCCATTCGGTGGAAAAGGGTAATGGCGTTGGCGAGTGAAACGGTTTCTTTTTTATCGCCGTCGAGAACGCTCCGGGCGGCTTTCTCGGCCGCTTCCTTGTTACCGAATTGGAGTTCGCGGAGCGCCTTGAAGGTGGCGGAGCCCGAGGATTTGGCGAGTGACTCTTTGGCGGTCTTTTCGTCGTCGTTCATTTCGGCGAGATAACCGAGGAGTTCGGAGCAATCTTTTTCGAGCGACCCGATGAGGCGGCTGTATTTCTTGCCGGCTGCTGCGACGGCTTTCTTGATCTCGCCCTCCTTCTTTTTCTCTTTGGCGGCCTTTTCCTTGGCCTTCTCTTCATCGGCTTGCTTTTTTGCTTTTTCGTTGGCGAGCAGGTCTTCGACTTGATTGATGATTTGCATCAACTCCACGCGATGGCCAAGGTGGAAATTGGCGATGCCGATTAGTCTGAGCCGGGCGCGATCATGAGTCGGTTGCTTGGGCAGGGTTTCGAGCCACTGGGTATTCGAGAGTTCGAAGGTCTCCTCCCAGAGTTCAAATTTCTCAAGAGTTTTGAGGAGGTTGTTGCGACCGTATTTGTAGGAATGGGAGCGGCCTTCCAGAGTGTTGAGTTTCGGGTGACGCGGGTTGGCGAGGAGAGACTTGGCCATGGCTACGGCGGCGGGGGCATCACCAAGGTGACCGAAGTTGCGCGAGAGCCATTCGTTGTTGTGCGCGTAGTTGTGGATTTGGTCGGGGATGAGGAAATGCTTGGCCATGTGTGCGTGGTCGACACGGGCGGAGGACTGTTGGCTGAAGACGGCATCGTGATAGCGCTTGGCCTTGGAGTAGATGTGTCCGGGCATGTGCCACATATGGGCGATGCCGGGTGCGGTTTTTCCGAGGCGGGCGGCGGAATCGAGCGCTTGCTCGTGCTTGCGGTTGTCCCAGAGGTGGATGGCGTAGTGGTGGGCGGGGTGATTGGGTTCTTTGGCAAAGATTTGCTCGAGAATGGCGTCGAGTCCGAGGTAGCTGCTGATGGGAACACCTTTGCGGTTGAACTGCCAGCGGCGGCAAACGAGGAGGGCCTTGGCTTCGATGTCGTCGGGGTGGTTCAGAATGAGGTCTTCGTAAGCGCGGATGAAATTTTTGATGCGCTTTTTGGAGTCCTTCTCCTTTTTGTCATCGTGATAGGCGATTTCGGCGTCGAGATAGGCGCGTTCGTGAGGGGTGATTTTTAAGTTTTCTTTTTTGAGGAGTTCGGTGGCCTTGGCGATGAATTCCTTGGCACGTTTCTCGTTAGAGAAATTGGCCTGAGAGAGTCCCCAGTAGGCCATGGCGCAATTGGGATCGTGAGCGAGGATCTTACGGAAGGAACGTTCTGCTTCGTAGTACCAAAATCCGTGAAGCTGGCCAAGGCCTTGGTTGAAGTAGGCCTGGCCTTGATTCCAGGAGCTTGTGATGGGGAGGTGGACTTTTCCGGTGTCTCCGATGAGCGGGGATGCCTGGCGTGGTCCCTCGTTGAAGGCGTGGCCCTGATGGGAATGTCCTTCCTTGATCTCTGTGGGCTCTTCACCAAGAAGAAGGGAGCAAAACAGGGGCAAAATCAAAAATCGTTTCATGGCAGGTGTTTGCAGAGTCGAACTACGCGCTGGGTGTGACTTCTTTTGCATCAGATGGCGATCTTCTTTCTTCGAAGTCGCGTCGCGGTCTTCCTTCCCAAGCGGCATCTTCCCTTCGCCAGCTTGCATCACTAAAGCATTCGGCTGCTGTAGGCGGGGTTTTAGGAATGAGGTCGTAAAACAGTAATTTTTAACGGGCCTTCGCCCGTGCGGGAAAGTGAATTGAGTTTAAGGCGTAAACTTTGGATTCTTCTCGGTGGGAATAGGAGCCTTGGTTTTCTTTTGCCAGGCTTTGAGTTCGGTGAGGAGTTCTTTGACTTTTTCGGGCTTCTTTGAAGCGAGGTTGTTCTTTTCGGAGAGGTCGCTCTTGAGGTTGTAGAGCTCCGCACTGTTGTCTTCGAAATATTCGATCAATTTCCAATCGCCCTTCCTGATCACGCCGCAGGGTGTGGTGCGGAAGTGTTGGGAGGCCGAACCGTTCCCGGCACTATATCCCTGGAGGTAGGCGGGGAAGTGCCAGAAGAGCGGGCGCTCGGGGAGAGCTTCTCCTTTGAGGGCGGGGAGGATGTTGAGTCCGTCGAGAGAGGAGTCGGGTTTTCCACCGGCTAGTGAAACGAGTGAGGGGAAGAGGTCGACTTGATGAATCGGGGTATCATTGGTCGTTCCTGCCTTGATCATGCCGGGGAATCGGGCAATGAAGGGCTCGCGGATGCCACCTTCATAATACATTCCCTTCGATCCCCGTAAGGGATCGGCGGTGGAGATCGCTCCGTGCGGCCCGTTGTCTGAGGTGAAAATGACGAGGGTGTTACCGGCGACCTTGAGATCATCGAGCGTCTTGAGGACCTGCCCGATGGCGGTATCCATGGATTCGATCATACCGGCGTAGGCCGGGTTGTTGTGGGATGTGTTGCCGGACTTTTTGGTGTACTTGGCTTTGAGTTCCTTGGTCGACTGAATGGGGGTGTGCACCGAGTAGAAGGGGAAGTAGACGAAGAAGGGGGACTTGGCGTTCTCCTTAATCCAGCCCGAGACATCGCGGCCGAGGCGCTCGGGGAGATGCTCTCCTTTCGGTCCGTCTTTGAGGTAGGGATTTTTGTAGGGCGAGAAGTAGGACTTGGGATGTCCCCAGGTGGTGCCGCCAAAGTTGGTGTGGAAGCCGTCCTTGGTCGGGTCTTCGGTGAGATGCCATTTGCCCGCGACGCAGGTGCGGTAGCCGCGGGCCTGGAGAGCTTCGCCGAGGGTGGTGAATTTCGGATCGAGGATTGTGGTGTTCTTGATCGGAATGAGCTTGCGGTGCCGCGCTTTGCCGCGATCGGAGTTGCCGACAGTAAAGATTCCATGACGCGGGGTGTAGTGGCCGGTCATCAGGGAAGCGCGGGACGGAGCGCAATTGGCGGCCGAGGCGTAGGCTTGGGTGAAACGCATTCCTTCCTTGGCGAGGCGGTCGAGATTGGGGGTTTCGTAGTATTTCGACCCCTGGCAGGCGAGGTCGGTGTAGCCAAGGTCATCAGCGTAGAAAAGGACGATATTGGGCGTTGAGGCACCCCAGGAATGAAGTGTAATGAGTAAAAAGAATGGGAGTTTCCACATCATGGAGCCAGTAAACGTTGGTAAATAGAGGATTCAATCACTGAGGCCGCAAAGTCAGGAATTCTAATTCCCGCTTGCCTAAAAGGTTAATTTTTTAGAATATTCCACTCTTCCGCACCATTATGGCGAAAAATTTTAAAGTTCTAGCGGCGTTTTGGCTGACGCTGTGTTCCCCGATCTGTGCCCAGGAGGCTGATAAATCCCGTGAGGAACGGGAGAAGCTGATCAAATTGGTTCTCCAGCTCGAAACGGATTTTGGACAGACCCTGCGGGACTATCGTGCCCTGCAAAAGGATTACGCCAAGCTCGCAAAGCGCCCTCAGGTTCCGGATCAGCGGGGCAAGGTCGAGCAACTGCAGAAGCAGCTCGATGAAGCGGCTCAAAAAATTCGGGAGCATCAGAAGCTCGAGGCTGAGGCTCGTAAGGGCATGAAGGCGCAAGGTAACGAGATGGTAGCTCTTCGGAGAAAGGTCGAAAGCGATTTGGCCGGCTTGCGAAAGTCACTCAGGGAGGAGCAATCGGCACTCGCGGTGGCACAGGTGAAGCTCAGCCAGCTGAAGGCATTGCAGGATCGCACCAAGAAGCTGGAAGAACTGCTTCGCGACGAAACCGTCGAACGCTCAACGCTTTTGGGTCAGTATCAGGTTTTGCGCGGCGAGAAGAATGCGCTGATTGCGCGGGTCGATGAACTCTTCAAGCGCGCCTCGGTAGCTGAGGTGGCTCAGATCAAATCGGTCCAGCGGATCGCCTTGCTGGAGGAGCAGGCCGGTGCAATTAAAACTCAACTCGCTTCCCGTGATGCGGAGATCAAGCGTCTCGAAACGGCTAATGCCAAAGGTCGCGCGTTGAGAGCGGATTTACAAAAAGCCGAGAAGGGGCAGGAGAAGCTCAACAAGCTTTTGGCGAGCCGTGAATCGGAAATGGCGGAACTCCGGACAGATATTGCCGCAGCGAGAAAGAAAGCGCTCGATGCCCCGGTCCTAATTAAAGTGCGCGACGACTTGCGGGGCAAGTTGGCGATGGCGGCCAAAGAGCAGGAGAAGCTCACTGGTGAGCGGGCTCGCTTGCAGAAGGAATTGGCTGATGCAAATGTCGGTCTCGATCAATCCCAACGCAAAATGGCGGAGCTCGAAGGCCGTCTGGCCAAAACAATGGAGCAGGCTGCGATGGCTGGAAAAATTGGCAAACAGAACAAGGCGCTTTTGGGGGAACGTGATGAATTGGCAAACAAGCTGGAACTCGCGGTGGAAGAAACGCTGGTCGCTAAAAATGAGCAGGAAGTCATCAAGGCGGAGCTAAGAAAGAATGTCACCCTCGCTCAGGCCGCGAAGAAATTAGAAGACACTCATAAGAAGTTGATCGTAGAGCGTGATGGCTTGCAGAAGAAGTTGACCCAATCAACAAAAGAGTTGGCGCAGCGCCAGAGCGACGCGAAGTCGATGCAGGTCGCGTTGACCAGAGCGACGGCGCTTGCTGCGCGTGCCGCCAAGCTGGGGAAAGAGAACCAGGAATTGATGGCCCGCCGTGATGCTTTGGCAAGAGAGGTAACTGCGAGTAAGACTGGCATGACTACTCTTGAAGGAATGGTGAAATCTTTGGAGGCTGATCTGGCCAAAAATAAGGAGACCTCGATGGCGGCGAAGAAGCTGGCCGCTGCCAACAAGAAGTTGACTGGCGAACTGGCGGACCTTCAGAAGAAACTGACTCAAGATCAAGGGGCCGCGAAGTCGATGCAGGCTGCGTTGACCAAGGCGACGGCACTTGCCGCGAATGCCGCCAAGCTCGGAAAAGAAAACCAGGAATTGATGGCCCGCCGTGATGCTTTGGCAAAAGAGATGGCGGTCAGCAAGACCGCAATGAAATCTCTCGAAGGGAAGGTGAAATCTTTGGAGGCTGATCTGGCCAAAAATAGGGAGACCGCGATGGCGACGAAGAAGCTGGCCTCTGCCAACAATAGGTTGACTGGCGAACTGGCGGACCTTCAGAAGAAACTGACTCAAGATCAAGGGGCCGCGAAGTCGATGCAGGCTGCGTTGACCGAGGCGACGGCACTTGCCGCGAATGCCGCCAAGCTCGGAAAAGAAAACCAGGAATTGGTGGCCCGCCGTGATGCCTTGGTCAAGGAAGTAGCGGCAAGCAACTCCGCAATGACCACTCTCGAAGGAAAGGTGAAGTCAATGGAGGTTGAGCTGAACAAAAACAAGGAGGCCGCGATGGTCGCAAATAAACTGAAGGCAGAGCGTGACGGTTTGAAGAAGAAGTTGGAGCAAACAACAGTCGAGCTAGCCCAGTTGCGCAATGGCTCGAAGACGATGCAGTCGGATTTGAAAAAGGCGACCGAGTTGGCGGCTAAGGCAGCCCAGCTTGGAAAGGATAATCAGGAACTGGTCCTTCGGCGTGATGCCCTGACCAAGGAAGTGGCCACCAGCAAATCGGCGATGGCGTCGCTTGAGCGAAAGGGGAAGACTTTGGAAGCCAATCTCGCGAAAAGCAAAGATGCGGTAATGGCCGCGAACAAGCTGGCTCGGGAAAAGACTGCGCTTGCAGCTGATCTTGAGAAGGCGAAGAGAGATTACGAAGATTCGCAAACCTTGTTGGAGGCGATGAATACCAAGGTTTCTGAAAGTATGAAGCTCGCAGCTTCGGCCAAGAAGCTGGGAGCCGAGCGAGACCAACTCGGGAAGGAGTTGAAAGCGGCCCAAACCGATTTGAAGGCAGCCAAGAAGACGATGAAGCTTGTCGAAACCAAATTGACGGAGAATACCAAATTGGTCGAAGCCTCCAAGAAACTCGGTAAGGAAAATGCCGAGCTCTCGGCCAAGAGTAAGCAATTGAATCAGGAGCTGGAAAAAGCGCGTGCCGCTTTGATTGAGGCCAAAGCCGGTATGAGCACCGCGCAAACGGAGATGGCCAAGAAGATCAAGCTTGCTGAATCTGCCGTTCGTCTGACTACCGAACGAGACCGACTTCAAAAGACTCTGGCGGAGACGAAGACGCGCCTTGCCCGGGCGGAGCTGGAATCAAAGAACTCCGCTGCGGTTGCAGCCGAAGCGAAGCAACTGAAGAAAGATTACGCTACCGTTTCGGCTCGGGTGGAGGCTCTGGAACAGGACAAGGAAAGGCTGAGTGTAGAGGTGACGAAGAAAGATGCTGACTTAAAAAAAGCTCGCGCAGGAATGAAGGCAAAGCCTGACCAGCAGGCAAAGCTGGCTAAATTAGAGAGCGAGAAAAACAAGCTCAATGTTGACTTGGCAGCCAAGACCGCTGACTTGAAAAAGGTTCGCATGGATCTGGGGCGTTTGCATCTCAGTAATGTCTCGATGGAGAAGCAACTTGATCAACTCCGGCGTCGTATGGCGACGATTGATCCCATTCGCTACGCCAAGGGAGAGGCCGATGTGAAGGAACAGCAAACAAGGGTGCTCACCCAAGTGAAAGAGGTGCTTATGCTGTATCCCGAGGCTCGTTTTGAGATCGTGGGACATACCTGTGATCTCGGAAGAAAAGCGGGTAATCTGAAGCTGAGCCGCGAACGTTCGAAGGCTCTGCTCGATTTTCTGGTCAGTCAGGGGGTTCCCGCCGAGCGATTGAAATCTCTTGGTGTCGGAGACAGCCAACCGGCGGTTCCGAACGAAGATGAGGCCAGCCGTCGCAAGAATCGCCGGGTCGAAGTTCATATTCTCGATTAAAAGGCCAACTTTTTTAAAAGGTGGAAACTTCTCTTTACGGTATAACTTCGGAGGGGCATCCCGTTGAGGTTTTCACCCTTCGAAATGCCAACGGGCTCAAAGCAGAAGTGATCGAATACGGCGCGATTTTGGCCTCGATGAAAGTGCCTGATCGTGACGGGATCGTTTCGGAGATCACCTTGAACCATCAGACCTTGGGCGATTGGGAGGGCGATGAGTCATTTCTCGGCGCCACCGTGGGACGGTTTGGAAATCGTATTGCGCGCGGGAAATTTACTCTGGATAGTAGAGAATACTCTCTGGCTACCAACAACGAACCGGGCGGCATTCCATGTCATTTGCATGGCGGGGAGAAGGGGTTCAATCAAGCGCTTTGGAAAGGGGAGGCTGTCAGCCGAAAAGGAGCGGAGGGAGTGCGTTTGACCTATCGTTCCGTCGATGGCGAGGAAGGCTATCCGGGGAATCTCGATGTTATGGTGAGCTATTGGTTGTCCGAGGAGAACGAGCTCACTTTTCATGTCGAAGCCAGCACTGATGCGCCCACTCCGGTAAATATCGTGAACCATACTTATTGGAACCTCGGCGGCGATTTCACGAAAACGATTCTCGATCACGAATTGCAAGTTCACGCCGATCATTATTTGGCAACCGATACCGGATTGATTCCCACGGGAGAGCGTGCCGTGGTGAAAGGAACTCCGATGGATTTCACCGAGCTGTCCTTCGTCGGTGAGCGGATTGAGGGTGATTTCGAGGCCTTGAAATCCGCCGGGGGTTACGACCATTGTTGGATTCTCCGCGAAGGAGAGGGTGTCCGTCCGGCAGCCAAGCTGCACGACCCCAAATCGGGCCGATCCATGGAGGTCTTCACTGATCAGCCGGGAGTGCAATTCTATGCCGGGAACTTTCTCTGCGATAATCCTTTCGGAAAGCGCACCGGCTTGTGCTTGGAAGCGGAAGGGTTTCCCGACGCGCCGAATCAGGCGGATTTTCCGAATTCAATTCTTCGACCGGGGGAGGTTTACGAACACACCTTGGTGTTTCGTTTTTTGGTTGATTAGGAGAGGTGTTCATTGCGAAGAGCTCTTAAGGTGGTTTTGCCCTAATCTTTGCGGATCGTGTTCTCCGGACTTGCCAAGATCGGTTTGCTATCAAAGACTCCGCCCAGCCCGGAAGAAAAGCCGCCGTGGCGGAATTGGTAGACGCTGTGGATTTAAAATCCATTGATCCTAGATCGTGCGGGTTCGATCCCCGCCGGCGGTATTTTTTGTAAGCTTGAGAAGCCTCGTTGACGAATCAGCTCTGACTATCGGCTCAGTTCGGCAATTTTTTCGAGAAGTTCTTGGGCTTGGTTTGCGGCGTCAACTTTTGGGAAGTGGTGGACGAGCTTCCCATCGCGGAAGAGGAAGGTTTCCCGGCTAGGTTTGTTGTCGGGGTGGGCGACCTTGAAGGCTTCGCAAATTTTCCCATCGATATCCGCAAGGAGGGGGAAGGTGAGACGGAATTTGTCAGAGAAGGCCTTTTGGTCTGCCACGGTGTCCATGGAGACTCCGATGACCTGGATCTTTTTTTCGGCGAAAGTGGGCGCTGCAGCCTGCAGCGATTTGACTTGTTTGGCTCACCAGAATGTATCCGCGACCGGATAGAAGAAGATGGCGGCCCAGGGCCCGCTGAGGGCGTATTTGAGATCGACCAGTTGTCCGGTTTGGGCGGCGGCAGTGAGTTTGGGAGTCACCCAGCCTGCGGGGCGGGATTCGACTTCTACGCGGGTGGCGCAGCTTGAGAAAAAAATGGCAAGCAAGCCGAGAATCTTCGTTATTTTCATCATTAAGAAAACTGGATGCCGGCTCCACGAGACGCAATGAAAATTTAGATGCGTTCCCGAGTCGTAGGTGACAGCGACATGCTGCGAGGTGTTGAGGGGGACCGTTGTTGCCGGCCCAAGAAATCCAAACACCGGAGGCATTATTAAAAACGATTTGGAAGTTGCCTGAGGCTTCCAAGGCGTCGTTGTCGAGTTGGCAGGGGGCTAAGCTCCAAAATTTCATTGATTGGAGGTAGAGAGGGGGCATGGTGGGGAAATGAAAAGGGTGCTGTTGATTCTATTGAGTGTTTCTCTGTGGTCTTTTGCCGAAGTGCGGACGTGGACGACCGGGGAAGGTGGTAAGACGATTCAGGCGGAATTTGTGAAGTCTTCAGACGGGAAGGTGACGATCCGGAGGTCGAAAGACCGAAAGGTGTTCACCATTCAATTGGCGATATTGTCCGAAGCCGACCAGGAATGGGTGAAAGCGAAGCTGGTTGAAATGGAGGAGGCCGAGGCTGCGAAGAATGGCAAGGTGGCGACGGATGAATTTGCCAAGTTGTTGACGGGTGACTGGGAGCGCACGGAGGGACATGGCCTGAAGTATCGCATTTTCGGTGAGCGGAAGATGAAGAAATCGAAGGACGTCGGCTATCCCCTCGTGGTGTGGTTACATGGTCGTGGTGGAGACGTCATGACACCGGATGCGCCCGGGCAGGCGCGAACCTTTGCAAGTGGTGATAATTTCAGGAAGCGGCCTTGCTTTATCATCTCGCCGCAGAATCCGGATCAGTTGGGTTGGAATGGTGCGAAGGCCGATGGCGTGGTGGAGATTGTGAAGGAGCTATTGAAGAGTCTTCCGATTGATGAAAAACGGGTTTACCTTGCGGGATACTCGATGGGTGGTTACGGGACCTTTCATATCCTGGCGCAGGAGCCGAAGTTGTTTGCGGCGGGTGTGCCCATCGCGGGGGGAGGGAATCCGGGATCGGCTTCAAGTATGAAGAAAGTGCCGATCTGGGTTTTCCACGGCGCGAAAGATGCCATCGTGAGGGTGAGCCAAAGCCAGGGGATGGTAGAGGCGCTGAAGAAGGCGCGTGCCGAGGTGAAATACACCGAATACCCCGACGGAAACCATGGGATTGTTGGAGAGGTTCTCCGCACTACCGAGCTGCACGAATGGTTGTTTGAGCAGGCAAAAGGCAAGTAGCGAAGTTGGAGCGTTAGATTTTTGAGGAGCGGCAGTAGTAGGGCGGAAAGCCATGTCCCAATCTGAAACAGAATCCGCCGAGGAAGACCTCCGATACGAGGCCTATATCCAACGGTTCACCCATTGTGAGCCGGACTTGCGGCGTTTTATTCGTTCCTTGCTGCCGACGTGGTCAGATGCGGACGAGGTCATGCAGCAGACCGCTATCGTGGCTTGGCGGAAGTTCGAGCAGTATGATCTCGAGACGAATTTCATCAAGTGGGCCTGCGTGATAGCACGGTTTGAAGCGCTGGCCTATCGGCGGAAAATGGCGCGGGACCGGCTGGTGTTTAGAGAGGATGTTTTTGATTTGATGGCGGATGAAGGTGAGGAGGAAATCGAGACCCGTCGGGAGGAGCATTCCGCATTAGAGGAATGTTTGGCGGCGATGCCGGACAAGCAGCGGCAGTTTATTACCCTGGCTTACACGCCGGGAATCAAGGTGAAGGAGATGGCTGAGGAGGCTGGGAGTAGTGCGGCGGCATTTTATATGCGGCTCAAGAGGCTGCGTCATCAGTTGATGGGATGCGTGGAAGGAAAAATCTCAGAGGCAAATCAGATCTCATGAAGCAGGATCAATTTTCCCAACTCTCGTCGGAGGAGCAGGAATGGCTCGAGTCCTATCTCAATGGTGAGTTGAGCCCAGAGGACTTCGAGGCGATGCAGGATAAGATGGTCGAGAGTGCGGAATACCGAAAGATCACGCGGCGTTATCTTTCTGTCGATCACTCGCTCGAGATGTTGGAAGGCGAGAGCCCGTTGGAGGTGGTGCCAGAAGAGAAAGTGGAGACGGAATTTCCATCGCCGGTTCGATTGGCCGTGGCTGCGGCCGTTGCCTTTTTCTTTGGTGTTCTGGTGATGTCATGGAGGGACGACGATCAGCCGGAAGGAGCTGCTGAAGTGGAATCGCAAGAGGCGGTTTTACCATCGGCGGAGGGCTTTGCGGTGGTGAGCGGATTGTTCGGGGCAGAATGGAGTGAGGATTCTTCCGGCTATGTGGAAGGCGACACTCTGGGCCCGGAGGTTTTTCGCCTCGCGTCTGGCACGGCTGAAATCAAATTTTTCTCCGGAGCCAACATGACGGTGGAGGGGCCGGCGGAGATCTTGTTGAAGTCAGCTTGGGAAGCGGAGTGTCGTGATGGTTTGGTGCGGATGCAGGTGCCTCCGGCAGCGCGTGGATTTAAGCTTCAGGCCCCGTCGACAGAGATCATTGATTTGGGAACGGAGTTTGGTCTCTCGGTGAGAGATGGGAAGGGTCAGGTCGAGGTCTTTGACGGGGAGATTTCCATTCGTCATCAGGACGAAGAGAAGCAGTTGTTAGAAAAAGGGGCGGTCTTTTTACTGCCGGAAGATGGGTTGGCGATTGCGACGGAGAAAGGTGGAGTGTCCTATCCCGATGCGACGAAGTTCAAAAAGATGGCGGAGGAGGAGCGTCGTAATTCGAGGGAAGCCTGGCAGGTGGAACGCGCGGAGTTGGTAAAAGACGATCGGCTATTGGCCTATTATTGCTTTGAGAATGTTGACGGGCTGAGCCTGATCCCGAATTTGGCGGAGCCACGGAATCCGGAAACGAACGGAGCGATTATTCTTGCCGAGCCCGTGGCCGGGCGTTGGGCCGGAGTGCAGTCGGCGCTGGAATTTCGCCGTCCGGGATCGAGGGTGAGGGTGAACATTCCCGGAGAATTTGAAGCCTTCACCTTTATGAGCTGGGTGCGCATCGACAGCCTCGATCGCCAGTATAATGCGCTTTTCCTTGGCGATGGCTATGAAAACGGGGAACCGCATTGGCAGATTCGCGAAGACGGAAAGCTCATGCTCTCTGTGATGGTTGATGAAGATCGACCGAATCCGGAGTTCAAAGACAGGCGCTTTCACCGGCTGTATTATTCGCCGCCGATTTGGGACCTGTCCATGAGCGGGCAGTGGCTGCACCTCACGTCCGTGTATGATCCCGACCAGCGCCTGGTTTCTCACTTTGTTGACGGAGAGATGGTCTCGAGGGAGGAGATCCCCGACGAATATTTGGTGAAAACCTTGCGGATTGGAAATGGTGAGATTGGAAACTGGGGTGAGCCGTTTCGAGAGGATCCGAGTTGGGCCATTCGGAATCTCAATGGGCGAATGGATGAGATTGCCATATACAAAGATGCCCTGAGTAAGAGTGAGATAGCAGAGATCTTTGCGAGGAGTCGGTCCGGTCGCCGGTAGGACGGGTCTCCTGAAGATTTCACTTCTGGCCGGTTACACGAGCTCGAGGCGAGAAAATTTTAAATGAGAGGGGGACACATTGCTGATTCTGCGGATTTAATGATGGGGAAAAGGCCTCGCCCACATTTACCTCCTCGAATATAAAAAACACCGCAACAATGAACTCTTCATTTTCAAATACCTTCTTCTTATTTCTTCTCTCGGTAGTGGCGATTTTCGCTTCGAATGCCACTGCCAAACTGGTTGCCTGGTATCCTCTGGACGAATCTCCGGCCGCGGCCCTACCGGTGACGGAGAATGTCTCGGGAAACGATGCTTCTTTGATTGGCTACGATGCCGACCCTGCGTTCTCCTACGTCACTCGTGGTGTTTCTTCCGCGCGTCAAAATCTCGGACTGGCGTATCAGTTTGATAAAGACAACACCATTCCGGCCGGTGGTGGATTTGATCTGGGAGCCGTGGCAGCCGTGCAGCCGACGGATCAATTTACCATTGCCTTCTTTTTTCAACCCCAGACCTTCGATCCCTTTGATCGGTTTTTTGAAACCCTGGTGGGAAACAACAATGCCCAGCAGGGAATTCGTATCGACACTGGTGCTGCGGGAAACCGGGTGCGGGCCCTGGTGCGTTCGGCAGCCGCAGGCAATACCAACTTTACGCACCCGACTGTCCTGAAGAATGACGGGACCTGGTACTTCTTTGCCTTTCGCTATGATAGCACGGGGCTGGATCCCTTCCGCCTCACCTTGATTGAAATGAATAGTGACCCGGTTGACGAGTCGGTCATTACCTCGGCAACTTCCGCCGCTCCCACTCTCAATACCGGCGCGATGTCTTTTCCTCATGAGGGAAGTAGTTTGGTGGGAGTGGAGCTTCCCGGTGGCAATAACCCCAACAACTTCGGCGGCGTTATCGACGAGTTTGCGATTTTCGACAACTCCGACGGCAATGGTGTGCTTTCGGATGCGCAGCTTCTCGGCGTCTTCAATTTCGGACCTTCGGGGGTGGAGTTAATTTCTTCGTTTACGACCGATGTGGCGTCTGCTTCTCCAGAAACTCCCGCGACCATGTCCTGGGTCGTTGATGATTCTTTGGATTCGTTGGTGCTGGATGACGGAAACGGTGGAACGGTCGACCTTTTGCCCCTCACGACTGCGGGAGAAGGGTCGACGGCAGTCACTCCGGCCGAGTCGACGACCTACACGGTGCGCGCGGTCAAGGGAGACGCGGCCAATGTTTCCACGATTAGAATTCTTGCCGGAGCGGCTCCGGAGATCGCGAGCTTTTCATCATCAGATGGTTTAATTTCCTCTGGATCACCGGTCGATCTTACCTGGTCGGTGGCCGGAGCCGATTCGCTGAGCCTCGATCCCGGTGGCGTTGACCTTACCGGTACCACGACCATCAATCTGACTCCGGTGGCAACGACGAATTATGTCCTCAGGGCGACCAATGGTTTTGGGACTTCGACAGCAGTGGTGTCGGTCGAGGTGATTGACGGTCCGGTGCCGGTGCATCGCTACGTCTCTTCAATCTTGGGCGAGGTTAATGAAAGCATTTGGAATGATTTGGTGGGGGATCGGGATTGGGGTTTTACTGGAGGATTACTCGGTGATCCGCTGAACCCGCCGAGTGCCAATACCAACATTATGGCCCCGTATACCACTGTCCTTACCGATGGATCAAACGGAGCAAGTGCGGGGACCTTCCAATACAACCAATTTTCGGCAGAAATTTGGTTCCGTCCGGGAGAGCTGACCGCTGATCACCAGGTGCTTTTTGAAACAGGGGGTGGACAGAATGGGCTCGGTGCCTTGATTACGGACACGAATGTTCGATTGATTGGAAGCACCCTGAATGTGCGAAATCTCGACGTGACCATTTCCACGGGTGGTCTGAATTTGTCGGACTTCATTCAGGTGGTGATTACCAACGATGCGGATGCCGATCTGTTCACAGCATCCTTGCGCGACACCCTCGGGAATGTTCGTTCGGTGAGCGAGGCTGCGGATGTTACCGTTGGAGGAAATGGTGCGGGCCTCTTTACCTGGGCCTCGGTCAATCTGGGGGTTTCTCCAAACGATCTCGGTGGGCGGACCGAACTACCGGACGCCTCGCCGGCGGGCTTGACCGGATTTTCCGGTGAGATTGGCATCGTGAATATTTACGACCAGATCCTCGACGATACAGCGATCGGCGAAGCCTTTGATCGGGTAGCGACAATTGGGCAGGCTCCGGATGGATTGGCGGTGACCGCGATTTCGTTTGATGATGATACGAACCAGCTCACTCTCACCTGGAACTCGATCAACGGGCAATCATACCTCGTCGAGTTTTCGTCGTCGCTGGAAGATGAGACGTGGTTTGAGCTGGATGACCCGATTGTCGCTGTTAGCGATGAGACAACTCAAGTCTTCGGACTCCCACCGAACCTCAGCAAATTGTTTTTCCGGGTTGTTGTTGCTACGCCGTAGCACCTTTCGTCTTTAGGCTCATATTATTCCTACCACGCCATCACTTTCCAAGCTGACGGCGTTTGTTACCATCATTTCGACACCACTTTTCGCAGCTCCGCAGATCACGGAATTTGTCGCGATCAATGCGAACTCCCAGTTCCGACGACTAAGGGTGGGTGCAGATTTAGATTCCGGTATCTGAAATCGGAAATTAGAGTCCCTCCCGTGAGATGGGCATTTCCGACAACTCTGGGGCTGAGCCTTTCAGCGGTGGCATTCATTGTGGCTTGCAGTAGCAGCACCCGGTGGGAAGGGGGAAACCCTGTTTTGGGTGATCTGCCTGTTTCCAAGTCACCTGTTTTAGCCAAAGCGGGCTTGATCGAGATCTCGGAGGTCGATTCGTCGATCAAGATCGATCTTCGTTATACCCGCCATTCGGCGATTGCGAAGAAAGCTCTTTATCAGTCCGGCATGCCCGCCTTGCTGCGGCCTGAGACCGCAGTGCGTCTGCGCCGAGCCAATGAAAAGGTGAAGCTCCATGGTTATCGGATTATGGTCTGGGATGCTTATCGGCCTCCGAGTGCCCAGCTGGTGTTGTGGGATGCTTCGGGGCACGACGATCGATATGTCGCGAATCCTTTCAGCAAGCCGTCCCAGCATTCCTGTGGCACCGCAGTCGATGTGACCTTGGTGACTTCTTCGGGAGAGCCTGTCGAGATGCCCACCGGTTTTGACAGCTTCACTACGGAAGCTGCGGCCATGTATGAACATCCTGATCAGGAAGTGATGGAGCGAAAGCACATTCTGCAGCGAGCCATGATGGACGCTGGATTTTTTCCGCTGCCAAACGAATGGTGGCATTTCACCGATCGTCGTTTTAAGGCCTATCCCAAGACCATCGCACTCTCCGAGATTCAATCTGCTCTATGAAAGTTTTTCTTTTTCTCTTCGCCGGACTCGCTTCCCTCTCCGCACAGATCAAGCCGCTCGTCGGTACTTATTTGGGCGACAACCAGCGGAATTTTTACGGCAACGTCGCGCCGTCAAAGCTCAGGGTGAAATGGAAAACCTACCTCGGATCAGGCAAGACCACTTTCGGCAATGGCGACACCCGTACTTGGAAGGGGGCAGGATGGACGGGACAGCCTTTGGTTATTCAGGAGGCAAAGGAACTTTATTTGATTCAGGGAACACTCAGCCATCACGTCAAAAAAATCCGCGCTCGCGACGGCAAGGTGATCTGGTCCACAAGCGTTGGCGATGTCATTAAAGGAACCCCCACCTTCATGGATGTTGGTGGCCCGGCAGAGTCGCGCTACGTCCTGATCGTGGGAAGCCGAAGCGGCTACGGCCAACATTGGCGGACTGGAACCGCGCATAGCTTGCATGGAGTTTCCTATCTGAGTGGGAAAATTCTTTGGCGTCACAATAGTGTCGCGACCGCCTCGAATAGCCGCGACGTCGATGCCTCGGCAATTGACTTGGGAGGGAAGGCCGCAATTCCATTGGAGAATGGATTCTTTACGGTTTTCTCACCTGATGCCCGCAAGGCTTCCGCAAAGGCGGGCTTCCCGACCCCCAAGATCTACAAGCAGATGAAGCTTTTCAAGGAGAGTGACCGTCAGCTTTATCGTAGTGAGCTTTGTTGTGAATCATCGCCAACCGTCTATCGGGGAACAGCTTATATTGCGGCCGGAGTGGGTCGTGTTTATGCCTGTGGATTTGGTTTTTTCGGCGGACTTGGTTGGAGCCTCGATGTCGGAGGCGACCTCAATGGCACCATGCCGCTGACCAATGACAACCACCTCCTGTTAGGCATCGAAAAGCAGTTCATCAACGGCCGTGGGGGCGTGATGAAATTCGAACCCAAGGGCGGCGTGAAGTGGTATTACCCGCTTCCCGATCGTAAATGGTATACTTGGAATGG
The DNA here is from genome assembly GCA_029253285.1 of Akkermansiaceae bacterium. Classification (GTDB taxonomy): domain Bacteria; phylum Verrucomicrobiota; class Verrucomicrobiia; order Verrucomicrobiales; family Akkermansiaceae; genus SW10. The sequence goes on from JAQWZU010000138.1 coordinate 35,601, forward strand.
TGGATTAGTTGGCAGTCCCGCTGTGAATCACCGTTACCAATCGGATGTTTCCAAAGACCTCGCTTGCTTCGTCGGAATCGACGGGGTCTTGACTCTTATTAATCACAAGCAAGTGCAGCCCGGAGTCGTGGTGCCCGGCCCTCGTGGCCTGAAGCAATATCCCACGCCGCTTGTTCTGGACCGGGTGGAACTTCCCCAGGGTTCGATTTCCACTCCGCTTTTCGTCGGAAACAAAATCATCGTCGGCTACGACAACGGCATGGACCTCTACCAGGTCACTCCCGCTGGCAAACTCCAGCGACTTGACCGCCTCAGTGGGCCCATGTTCGATGCCACTCCGATCGTCTGGAATGGTCGAGTCTATGCCGGCTCCAAGAACGGAAATCTCTATTGCCTCGGGAATTAAGGGCGCTACTTGAGATCAGAAGAAACTGTCCGCGGTCCCCGAACCGAGATTTTTTTGATTCTTGGCGTAGGCCTTTGTGGCGGCTTCGCGGATTCCTTTTTTTGTTCCATTGCGAAGCCAAACCTCCAGAGCGTCGCGGAGAAAAGAAGGAGCCATTTCATTTTTTCAACAAGCGTTACCTATAAAATCCATTATCTCAGGGCTTGGAGCTTTTTAAAAATGGTGCACCCTATCACCAGTGACTTTTCTCGCTTACCTTGCCTTCCTTCTTCTTCTCGGCGTCGTGGCCCAGTGGACCGCCTGGAGATTGAAGCTTCCCTCCATTCTTCTCCTTCTCGTCTTTGGCTTTGCGCTGTCCCAATTTACGGGGACGCGCATCGATGATTATCTGGCCAACGAATCGGCGCTGCTGAGTTTGGTGGGATTTTTTGTGGCGATCATTCTTTTCGAAGGAGGCCTAACGTTGAAAATATCCGAGCTCAAGGAGGCGGGGACGCCGGTCTTTCGTCTTTGCACCATTGCGGTGGTGATCGCGTTCGGGCTGACCACCGTCGCGGCCCGGGTGAGTCTGGGATATCATTGGCAAATCTGCGCGCTTCTCGGAGCGATCCTGGTCGTGACTGGTCCGACGGTAGTGGCGCCGCTTCTGCGTCTCATCAAACCCCGCCGTAAAGTGGCTTCGATTGTGAAGTGGGAAGGCATTGTCGTCGACCCTATTGGAGCGGTTCTTGCGGTGCTCGTCTTCATCATCATTCAGCAAGGCGGCTTGCAGCAGGGATGGGACAATGCCGCACTTGCCATTTTGAAAACTGTCGTGATCGGAGTCGGGATCGGGTGGCTGCTTTCCAAAGCCACGGAGTATCTCATGGCGGAGCATCTCATTCCGGACTTTCTGGAAACGATGTTTTTCCTGGCCCTCATTGGGGTGGCCTTCGCGGGATCTAATGCCCTGCAACATGAATCCGGGCTCCTCACCGTGACCGTGATGGGTGTGGCCTTGGCTAATCAAAAGCGGGTCTCGGTGCGCCACATTCTCGAGTTTAAGGAAAATCTCCGCGTGCTGATTATTTCGCTTCTCTTCCTCATGCTCTCCGGGCGAATAGGGCTCGATGAACTTCAAGCGGTCTGGAAGAAGGGTCTCTTCTTCCTCGCTCTCCTCATTCTCGTGGTGCGACCGGTCTCAGTGTTTCTCTCTAATCTTGGCTCGAAAAAAACCTCTTTTAAAGAGCAGCTCTTTCTCGCCCTGCTCGCTCCCCGTGGGATCGTGGCTGCGGCGGTGACTTCGGTTTTCGCGCTCGAGATCTTGCACACCGCCGAGCACCACCCGGACAATGAAACCTACGCTGCTTTGGCTGCTGAAGCGGGGGAACTGGTGCCACTTGTCTTTATCGTCATTTTTGGAACGGTGACCTTTTACGGGCTCCTCGCCGCGCCTCTGGCCCGCCGACTTGGGCTCTCCGATGGCAACCCGACCGGCGTCCTATTCGCCGGAGCCAATTCTTGGATCCGAGTGGTCGCCAAGGGGCTCGTTGCCGAAGGCCATCAAGTGCTTCTCCTGGATACCCAATACGAAAACATCGCCGCCGCCCGTCTTGAGGGGCTCCGAGCGGTGCGGGCTAATATTCTTTCCGAATATGCCGAAGAAGAAATCGATCTCTCCGGCCTTGGTCATCTCGTTGCAGCAACCCCCAATAACGAAGTGAACTCGCTCGCGGCTCAGGAGTTTCAGCACCACTTTGGAAAGGCCAAGGTCTGGCAAATCACGCCACAGGACGTCGATGCCCATCATTCCAAAGCCGTTGCCAATCACATGCGCGGACGGTTCTGTTTCTTCGGCGGCCCCAAGCTCCGGGACCTCGGCTTGCTCGTTGCGAAAGGAGCGGTCATGAAAGCGACCCAACTCACCGAGAAATTTACTCTCGATGATTTCCGTAAGACTCACGGCGACGATGCCCTCATCCTCTTCCAGTCCGACGAAGAAAAAGGTCTCCGTCCCATCATGGCAGATGCCGAAGACATTGAGGGCCCGACGACCATTCTATCCTTGGTTTTGGAAAAAGAAGACCCCACACCAGCAGGATGAATTCCGGATACCACGGCCTCGAAGCCCTCTGGCACGACCTCTTCTGGGAAGCCGAAGAAGCTCCCAGCGAGATTCATCTCATCGATGATTTCTTGCGCGATCACGATGGAACATCTCTCTACGTCGGCAGTGGTTCCGGGCGGCTTTTGGGTCCTTTGGTTGCAGCGGGGCATCGACTCACCGGGTTGGAGATCTCCCCAGAGATGGTCGCGCTTTCCCGCGAGAGCTTTCCGGACGTTTCCGTTATTGAATCTTCCTGGCAGGAGCACGAGGCTGATGAGAAATATTCTTCCATCCTCATTCCCGCGTTTACCTTTCAGCTCTTCCCCGATCCGCAAAAGCAACTCCAGCGCCTTCGCGCGCAAACGGATCATCTTTACCTCACTCTCTTTTTTCCATGGGCCGAAGTGTCGGGAGATCTTCCGCAGAACGAATGGTATTTTGATCGTGGCATCCGACTCCCTACCGGGGAAATGGGCGAGCTAGAGACTCGTCACAAGATCAAGGAGTCTAACGGCTCCCTGACCCGGAAGCACCGCTACACCCTCAAAGACAAATCAGGGAGTGTTGTTCGGCAGGAAATCACGGAACAGGCCCTGCGCTTCTTCCCCGACGCCTCCCTCAAAAAACTCCTCAAGAATACTGGTTGGGAAATCGAGAAAGAGATCTACAACCTGGGAGAGTCAGAGGAGGACGATCTGGTCTACGTAGCGACGATGCATCTTCGTGGCTCTGCCTGAGGCCTGATTCCCCCCATCCTTGACCTTTTCGCCCTCTCTGCCTAGCGTCCCGCCTCTAGCGCTATGAGCACTCCAGAAGGTAAATCCTACAAAGACACCCTGTTCCTGCCCAAGACAGATTTCCCCATGAAGGGAAACCTGACGGTCCGGGAGCCGGCTCGACTCGAAAAGTGGAATTCTGAAGGTCTCTATTCGCGAATTATCGCCAAGCGCAAGGCCGAAGGCGCCCCGCGCTTCATCCTCCATGACGGCCCTCCCTTTGCCAATGGCGACGTCCACATGGGCACTGGCCTGAACAAGGTCCTCAAGGACTTCGTGGTGAAATCCAAAACCATGGCGGGCTTCGAAACGCCCTATATCCCGGGTTGGGATTGCCACGGGCTGCCCATCGAATTCAAGGTGATGCAGGGCGACGATGCCCGCGACGTCGAGCCCGCCGAAATCCGCCGCCGCTGCGAAACCTTCGCTCGCGGATGGATCGATACCCAGCGTGACTCTTTCAAACGCCTCGGCGTCTTTGGTGATTGGGATAATCCTTACCTCACGCTCAACCCCGCCTACGAAGCCAATATCATCCGCACCTTCGCATCTCTCATCGAGAAAGGCTGCATCTATCAGTCGAAGAAACCGGTCCAGTGGTCCTACGGTGCCAAGACCGCTCTCGCGGAAGCCGAAGTGGAATATCAGGACAAGAAGTCGACCGCGGTTTTCGTCAATTTCGACCTCGCCGACGCGCCCGATTCCGTTCCCGGCGGCACCAGCATCGCGATCTGGACCACTACTCCGTGGACCCTTCCCGCCAACCTCGG
>JAQWZU010000144.1 GCA_029253285.1 Akkermansiaceae bacterium
GGCACAAAAGTGGCATCTCCCGTTCCCGACTTCACAAGAACACCATCGTTGGATACATCCAATCCAGCGGCATAATCTCCGTCAAAGGCCCAATACTCAACGAGGCCGTCGACAAGTTCGGCTTGAGAGAACGGAGCGCTGAGACAAGAAATGCCAGCGACTAAAAAAGAGGTAAAAAGGTTATTTTTTTTCATGATTAAAGAGAACTGTGTATGCGGAGTTCGACTCTGGGCGACTCAACACAATTAAGCGAACAAATTCGCTCGTGTTACCACCCCAGAGAGATGGAAGACATCGAGGCCATGAGAGCCAGGTTGCAAGAATCGTAATTTTTCATCGGAAGTTCTATTTGAGGTTACTATCAGTGCACTTAACATATGTAAATTTTTTCAAGATCGACAACCTGACTTCTTTTGATCATGTCTTCAAAGGTCATGGCCACACCTCACTTCCCATCGATCACCGAACAGGTCGCAAACTATCTCCGGGACGAACTTCATCAGGGGATTTGGGGCGAAACCATGCCCGGAAGATCCAAGCTCATCGAGTTGCTTGGCGTCAGCGGCAAAACGGTAGAGCTTGCCCTTCAGCAGCTCGAAAAAGAGGGTCTTATTGCCGGTCAGGGTGCGGGACGCAAACGACGCATCATTCAAGCCGCCCCGCGAAAGCCCTCATCCAAGCTCTCCGTCGCCCTCCTCGTGCCCAATCGGTTCGATCGAGGTGACAATTTCATTGTCGACATTCGACATCAACTCGAAGAAGCCGGCCACGTCCCCTTTTTCCCAGAAAAGACTCTCATCGATCTCGGCATGGATGTCAGTCAGCTCGAAAAATTTGTCCAGAAAGTCCGCGCCGACATTTGGATTATTGCTGCCGGCTCCCGGGAAGTTCTGGAATGGTTTTCAGAACAATCCTTCCCCGCCTTCGCTCTCTTCGGCCGGCGTGGCGGACTCCCCATCGCTTCCACCGGTCCAAACAAAACTCCCGCCATGTCCGAAGCCACACGGTATCTCCTGAAACTGGGTCATCGCCGCATCACTTTCCTCTGCCGGGAACAACGACGCCTCCCCCAACCCGGAAAACTGGAACAAACATTTTTGGATGCTCTCGAAGACGCCGGAATTCGAACCAGCAAATTCCATCTCCCTGACTGGGAGGAGAGTAAAGAGGGATTTGGCACTGTTCTCGACTCCCTTTTCGGCCCCACTCCTCCCACCGCACTCATTGTCGACGAACCTTTCCTCTTCAATGCGGCCTATTACTCTCTCTCCAACCGAGGTCTGCGGATCCCAGACGACGTCTCCCTGGTCTGCACAGACTACGATCCTGCTTTCGCCTGGTGCCAGCCCTCGGTTGCACACATCAAATGGGAAAGCCGCCCGGTTGTTCGCCGAGCCGTGCAATGGGTCAACAACATCAGCCGCGGCAAAGAAGACCTTCGCCAAACTCTCACCAAAGCCGAGTTCATCGACGGCGACACGGTGGGGAAATCAAACCAATAGTCATCGCTCGCGATTCATGGAACACGGCAGGACAGATCTCTTCGTCGCAAATGTCGCGTCACCCGTCGTTGGGCTCTCCTTCCCTCTCTCGGAAAAACCCGCCTCGCTCGATGCCAGGCGGGGTTAAGGGCACACAATCGCTCCTCTATCGTCCGAAGCGTTTCTTTTCCCGGGACTGCATGAGATAGCTGTCCAGGATCCGGTCTTCGCGCTGCTCCAGCACCCGCAACACCTTCCGGAAGGCATTTCGGGACGCCCACGCTTCAGAGGCAAATTTAAAGACCGGTTGATCATCTTTAATCGCTCCCTCCAGTTCACTGGCAGTGCTGCTGGTAAGAAACTGGCGATACTTGGACAAGAATTCATACCCTCTCGCAGTGTAGAAGCGCCAACAGGTCTCATACTCGCCCTTGCCATAAATTGGCGACGCCTTGGCCAGGGTCTCCTGCACAAACTCAATGGCATCCACGGTGCTGATGTCTCCCTCGGGAAGTTCCATTGGGTCGGGGATCACCGTATCAATCGCATTAAGCAATCCATTGAAGCCTTCGATATCAGTATCCGTGATGGTGGCGTTGCTGATCCGACGATCAACGCCCGACCGGGTAAGGTAAATGGGCGCTCCATGAATGGTGCGTAGCTTGCCAAACGGTCGACAATTCTCGCTGACATGCTTTCCAGTGATGACATGACGGGCCAAAATTCCATAAAGAGCCTCTCTTGCATCCCCTCCGGAGTCCCGAACCAAGGAAGCATACGGCTCCTTCGTCCAGGCTTCGTTTACCGGAGCAAAAACGGTGTATTCCGTCGATGAGGCCACCGCCAGGCTCAGACCGGTGGCATCGAGAAGTGAAACCAAGGTCGTAAAGCGCTCATCCTTCCTGAGCAGATCCAAAAGCCCGGATTCAACCGGAGGGATCACAGAGTCAATGACGTGAATAATTCCGTTGGCACACGGGAGATCAGTCTGAATCACCTTGGCTCCATCAACCGTAGCCCCATCACCGTTCACCTTGAAATTGATCTGCTGCCCGAAGGCGGAAACCGGAGTGACGTCGGAAACTCCAAGACTGAAGAACCCCGGAATATTCCCGGCCGCCCGCACTCCTTCCACAATATGATGCTTAATGATATCTTCCAGGCGTTCGTTGTTCTCGGGAAGAAACAGGGAATCAACGAATTCCTTCGGCAGCTTCCCAAAGGCCTTATCGGTCGGTGCAAAGGTCGTATAAAGACCATGCATGTTCTGGAAAAGTTTTCCCTGACGACTCGCCGTAATTGCTTTGGTGAAAATTTTGAACCGCCCGTCTTTCTGAAGGCGCTGGAAAAGATCGTCGGTATTCGGAGTCAGAACACGGTCAACCAGATAGATCATTCCATTCGAACAAGGAATAGACTCTCCGATAAACTTCCCGTCGCCAATAGTCCCCTTCTGATAGTTGATTGAGAGAAACTGCCCCGTCGCCATCTGCAAGGCCGCGTATTTTTCCAATCCGAATGGAGAAACCGAGCGATTCAATACATGAAAACCAAAAACCTCCTCAAGCCGGTCGTCGTTGCGCGGCGCAAGGAGGGTCTTAAGAGAGTCTTTTGGAAGTTCGGCGAAAGCCGCATCAGTAGGCGCAAAAATCGTGCGCCGGATATTTGTGCGCTCCGACAACTG
>JAQWZU010000146.1 GCA_029253285.1 Akkermansiaceae bacterium
TCAGACAATTGATTGTCTCTCCTTGATTTGTCAGCCCCTTCCCTCACCTTCCGAAAGTCACGAACGGATGTCGAATTCACGCCTCTTCCAGAAACCGAAGATGATCTCCCGAGCACGCCACGGTGTTCAAGGCCGTTTTGACTCACTCTGCCTTCGGCAGGAACATCTGTAGCCCTTGACGATCGCGACCACTGCTTGCCAAAGACAAAGGTGATGACGGTGATCAACGTCCAAATGCTATGCTTGGAAAAAAATCGCTTCATTCTATTTCGATTCCGGTGACAAAAGCTCCACACTCGAGAGACTCAAACCAACGTCCTTCCGGTGGGTTTGCACCCAAAGCCAGACGAGTTCATGCCCGGCCGGAGACTCAACAAAACGGCTCCTCATCCTCACAAAATCTCCCAACGCTACTTCGACGTCAAACCATCCATCCTGATCCGGCTCGAGCTTACGCTTGAGCGAAAATTTTCCCGAAAGACCACCCCGGGCATGATGGGTTCCAAATCCCAAATTGACCTGATAAGGTTTTTCAAGGTGTCCCCTGATTCGGAATCGTGCCCCCTTGGAAAGGAGGACTGGCTGCATTTTTCGACCACGAGGCCCCACCACCGCAGAGTGCAGCAAAATAGGATCAATCGTCTCACCATGATCCCCCCGGAAGAGATGGGCCTCGGCATGCAATTCGTTTGGACGGCCCTCTGCACCAAAGCCCAAGCTTCCGTGTCGCACATCACGCGGGAATTCACTTTTCCAGATCCGCACCGAATCGCCCCGGGGTCTCGCCTGAAAAGGACTCTCATGTTCCAGAGCAGCGATCACCCGATGATCCGCCTTCACTTCCTGCACACTCCCATCAGCAAGCCGGGTCACCTGGACGCTCCCTTCATTCACCGTCAGACTGGTTGATAATGGACTCGCAGAAACATTAAACTGCGTTCCCAAAACAACAGCTTCAGCTGAAGGCGTAATGACCCGCATGGGCTTGCCCTCCGGTTGAGGTGACACATCCAGAGATAAATCACCCTCACGAAGACGAATCATCTTTCCGGCGCCTCCATCTGAAATCGTGACGACCGCCGGGCCCGAGACCCAAACGCTGGAACCGTCTTCAAAAACAAGTTCAGCCCAAGAGTCGAGAGAGGACACTTCGAGGGTCCCTCCCGTTAACTCATTTCCAATTTCAAGACGGCCTTCGGCCTGCTCGCCATCAGCGATCCAGGTGACCGCGCCATTCAAATCAGCAATACGCGCAATGTTCTCCGTTTTGCTTTCTGGATAAAAAAGAGAAGCAACGAGCGCAATCAACACAATCGCGGCAGCGGCTCTCATTGCCCACTGCCACTTCGGCCTGCCGAGAAATGTTGAAATCTCCGCCCCCTGCTTCTTCTCAAAGCTCGAAGCGGCGTCACGCAAATTGGTATCGAGCCGGGCCTTAGCAGCGAACTTAACCCGATGGTCCTGACTCTCTTTAAGATAGCGATCTAATTCCGCCATTTCCTCCGCGGAAATTGTGCCCAAAAAGTATCGATTACAAAGGTCTTCAAAATGCTCGTCCTTCATGATTGCCCCCCTCTCGAAATCAATTCTTGCTCCACACACAGGCGGAGCTTTTCCCGCAGTCGCCCGAGAAGTTTATAGAGGCTGTTGACGGAGCGGTTTGTCCGCTGGGAAAGCTCGCTCAAAGCACCTGACCTTTGATAAGGCAGAAGAACAAGGCGTCTATTCTCAAGAGATAATTTCTGCAAACATGAATCCAGAGCTCTTCTCTCAAAATGAATCCTTTCAGAATTAGAATCGGGTGTGTCCTCTGCCAACAGAGCTACTGTTTCCTCGCTGAGAACGAGCCGATCACGTGCCGCCGAGCGACGTGCATGCATTGCTTTGAAGCGGACGATTACTTTTGCCCAAGGAACAAACCCTTCCTCATTCTCCAGCTGATCCAGCTTACTCCACATCACCACACTAGCCTCCTGAAGGACATCATCTACCAATTCCCAAGAGGGAAGCAGCGTGCGCAGAAATGCCCGCAGTTCAGGTTCATGCGCAACGAACATCCGCATAAATCCAGCTTCCTTCTCTTTATTCATGATTAGTAAATACGTCGACTTTCCCGTTAATTCCCGGCCAATGATCAACCTGCCGAAAAAAGTCGCTTTATTTTCGACTAGCAATCGGAAGCCACTCAATCAGGAAATCCCCTCAAGAGCGATCTCCGCCTCGCCGAATCGATCACACGAAACGCCCATCCGCTGCAGCATTGCGAAATGCAATTGCAACCTGGAAGTCCAGCCTGGGAACCCCCTTTTCACCCCTCCACCCCGTCCAATGCGACTTCAACCCTTTCCCGCCAGAAGCAATTTCCGAGCAACCCTAATCATTTTAACCGCTTCAAAATGATCTTCGGAGCCCCCAGCGCCTCCCTCCGAGGATTTCCCCAGAGACATAGGACATCGGGGTGAGTTCTTTATCCCCCACTCACCACACCAAATCCTCCCAACCCTCAGATCTGCCGCCCGGGTATTCCATCGGGGATGCTGAACTCCTTTTTTGCAGACTTGCCAGCCGGACGCACAACTTCAAGAATAGTCATATCATGAAGGTTGTCCTCATCCTAGCCCTCCTCCTTCCCGGCTTCGCCATCGCGAAAAAGCCCAATCTAATTTACATCCTCACCGACGATCTCGGCTACGGTGATCTCGGCTGCTACGGCCAAAAAGTGGTGCGGACCCCACGCATTGATGAGATGGCAAAAAAGGGACTTCGTTTCACCGATCACTACGCTGGTCACACCGTTTGCCGACCCTCACGCCTCTCTCTTCTCAAAGGGCAACACACCGGTCATACCGCCATCGCGGGCAACAACAAACACGTCCTCCCGCCTGATTCCGTCACCATCAATTCCCTCCTCCAAGACGCCGGCTACCGAACCGCCTCCGTCGGAAAGTGGGCCCTCGGACGCGAAGGTGAAACCGGACATCCCAACAAACAAGGTGTCGATTTTTTCTACGGGTGGATCGACCAGAGCGAAGCGCACGACTACTACCCCGAGTATCTCTGGCGAAACGAAGAAAAGGAACGCCTCCCGGGCAACGACAACAGCGGCAAAAAAAATGTCTCTTCCAAAAAAACCACCTATGCCCACACCCGCGTCACCGAAGAAGCCCTCGCCTTCATCGAACGTAACAAGGACGCCCCCTTTTACCTCAACCTGAACTGGACCATCCCCCACACCAACAACGAAGCCGGGCACGTCGAAAAGAACGGCCAGGAAGTCCCCGACTGGGGCATCTACAAAGACAAAGACTGGCCCGAGCCCGAAAAAGGGTTCGCCGCCATGGTCACCCTGATGGATTCCGACACCGGACGAATCCTTGACCTCCTCGCAAAACTCGGCATCGCCGAAAACACCCTCGTTATTTTCACCTCCGACAACGGCCCTCACCAGGAAGGCGGCCACAAAGTGAACTTCTTCGATTCAAACGGACCACTCAAAGGCCACAAACGCTCCCTTCACGACGGCGGCATCCGCGTTCCCATGATCGCCTACTGGCCCGGCACCGTAAAACCCGGCACCAGCGATCACGTCTCCGCCTTCTGGGATTGGATGCCCACCGCCTGCGAACTCGCCGGCATCGAATCGTGGGAAAAAACCGACGGGCTCTCCTTCGCCGCCCTCCTCCTCGGCAAAGAACAAAAAAAATGCGACTACCTCTTCTGGCGTTGGAGTAGATTCCGAGCCATCCGCATCGACCATTGGAAAGGCGTCGCCACCGACCGAAAACTGGCCCTCTACGACCTCCGAAATGATCTTGGCGAAGAAAACGACCTTGCTGCCCAGCATCCCAAGATCGCAACCAAGATGAAAAAAATCATCTCAGAACTTGAATAACAAAACCCTGCCTTAAACATGAAAAGTTTCCTAGCTCTCGCCCTCTTCCTTCTTCCATTCGCTCACGCCAAAGAAGCCCGCCCCAATGTCCTGATCATCACCGTCGATGATATGTCCGCCGACTCCCTCGGCTGTTTTGGAAGTGTGCTCAAAAACACCTCCCCCCGCACCGACCAACTCGCGCGCGAATCCCTCCGCTTCAAGCATGCCCACGTCTGCGTCGCCAATTGCTACCCCAGCCGCAACGTCATGTTCTCCGGGCTCTACCCGCACAACAACGGTGTCGAAGGATTCTACCCCATCAAAAACAAATACCCCATTCTCTGCGACATCCTGAAATCAAACGGCTACTACACTGGCATCCGAGGCAAGGTCACCCACTCCACGCCCTATCATCCTTACCCCGGCTGGGACCACGACCTCACCATCGCGCCCGACGGCTCCAAATATCACATCAAAGACGTCCCCTCCTACGGCACCTCAACCGCCACCGGAATCACCCACGCAAAGAAGGCCAACAAACCCTTCTTCCTCAACATCAACATCTCCGACCCACACAAACCTTTTTGGAAACCCGGGGATCAAACAAAGCATCCCGCTTCAAAAACCTTCAAAGCCGACGAAGTCCCCATCCCCGGCTTCCTCTTCGACCACCCCAAAGTCCGCGAAGAACTCGCCCTCTACTATTCCTCGGTCCGACGAGCTGATGACGCCGTCGGCTCCATCCTTGATGCCCTCAAAAAATCCGGTGAAGCCGAAAACACCATCGTCATTTTTCTCTCCGATCACGGTATGCCCCTCCCCTTCGCCAAGACCGCCCTCTGGCATCACTCTACCCACACTCCACTCATCATCAAAATCCCCGGCATCACCAACCCAGACACCATCGATTCCGATCATGTCGTCTCCGCCGTCGACTTCACCCCCACCATCCTCGACCTCCTCAAAATCACCCCTCCCACCAAATTCGATGGCCACTCTTTCGCCCCCGCCATTCGTGGAGAAAAACAAACCGACTTCAGCGCTGTCTTCAAAGTTTACAATGAAAACTCCGGAGCCGGACGCAATCCCATGCGCGCCATCCAGACCAAAGACTACCTCTATCTCTGGAATCCCTGGTCCAACGGCGAACGAAAATTCAAAACCGCCACCACCGGCACTGCCAGCTACCGCACCATGAGGGAACTCGCCGACAGCGACCCCGCCATTGCCAAGCGCCTCGATCTTTTCGACCACGGAACCATCCACGAGCTTTATCACATAAAATCAGATCCCGATTGCCTCAAAAATGTCATCCACTCCGAAAAACACGCCGACGCCCTCAGTTCTCTCCAGTCTCAATTGCTCACCAAAATGTCCGACACCGGAGACCACGCCCTCGAAGCATTCCAAAGACGCAACGACCCCAAAATCGGCCATCTTTACACCGATAAAAAACAAGAAGAAGCTTCCGCCCGCCGCACAGCCCGTCAAAAAAACAAACAGCCGAAAAACAAAAACAAGAGCAACCAAAAACTCATCTCCCTCGTCGCCCCCAAAACCGCCACCCCGGGCAAAGAGATCACCCTCATCATCAGCCACACCATCCCCAAAAAACTGGGTGTCCAAAAAGTCCACATCACTCTCAAAGACGGCACCAAAGCAAAACGCCTTGAGCGAAAAGTGATCGCCGCGAAAGGGAAAGGAACCCAAAAAATCACCTTCACTCTCCCCGCTGAAATCACCGATCACCAAATCTCTTTCTCAGCTTTCGTCGGTCCCGACTACCCCAACAACCTCCACCACGTGACGTCTAAACCCATCTCCACTCAAAATTAAACTCACCATCCGCCCAACGATCTTCTGCAAAGAGCTAACCCATTTCCCACGTAGCCTTCCCAATGCGCTCACTTCTCCTCGTTCTTCTCTCCCTTATTTCGTGCTCAGATCTCAAATCTCAAACCTCAACCCCTCTTCTCACCGACAACTCCAAAACAGAGCTGATCTCCTTCCGGGTTCCGACCACCGCAAAAAAGAAGACTCTTAAGTCTGTCGATTTCGTTCTCACGGGTGCCACCAACATCGACGAAATCTCGCTCGAACACCACCGAGGCGCCGGCAACCGCCCCTTCGCCTCCTCCAAAAAACTCGGCGAAAAACTCACCCTGAGCGGCAGTCTCGAGTTCAAACCCGGCAACCATCTCTACGGACTCTATGTCCGCTTGAAGCCCGGAACCGACCTCCTTCAACCCGTCCTCATCACCTCCGCAACCTTCCATTACGCCGACGGATCAACAGCTACTCCAAATCTTCCCCAAAATTCTCAACGACTCGCCTCCCTCATCCACAAGCGCGGCGATCACCACTGCCACACCTTCCGAATCCCTGGCATCGCCCGTGCAAAAAACGGCAACCTCCTTGCCGTCGCCGACATGCGCTACAACTCGCGCAAAGACCTCCAGGAGCACATGGACATCGGCCTCCGCATTTCCAAAGACGGCGGCAAAACCTGGAACCCGCCGACCGCCATCATGGACATGGGCGAACACGGCGGAAAACCGCAGAAAGAAAACGGCTGCTCCGACCCCTGCATCCTTGTCGATAACAACACCGGCGAAATCTTTGTCGCGGCCTGCTGGACACACGGCAAACCGAACACCCACCAATGGCGCGGAAAAGGCTCCGAACCCGGCCTCGACATCCACAAGTCCACCCAATTTATGGTCGTCCGCTCCACCGACCACGGAGTCACTTGGACCACTCCTGAAAACTGGACCACCAAACTCAAGAACCCCGCCTGGCACCTCTTCGCTCCCGCTCCCGGAAATGGCATCACTTTGAAAAACGGAACCCTCGTGATGCCCACGCAAGGCCGCGATGAAAACGGCATCCCTTTCTCCAACATCATTTCGAGCAAAGACCACGGCAAAACCTGGACCGTCTCCAAACCAGCCCGCGACAACACCACCGAATGCGCCATCGCTGAACTCTCCGATGGCTCCCTCCTCCTCAACATGCGTGACAACCGCAACCGAAAGGACAAGTCGCATACCAATGGCCGTGCCGTCTCCCGCACCACCGACCTCGGCCAAACCTGGACCATTCATTCCACCGACCACTCTGCCCTCCCCGAGCCCGTCTGCATGGCTTCCCTCATTGCCGACCCGCAGCGAAAAGGCACCCTCTACTTCTCCAATCCCAACAGCAAGAAATCCCGTTCCCACATGACCATCCGTCGCTCCATCGACGACGGAAAAACCTGGTCTTCCCAAATCCTCCTCGACACCCGCGGCGGCGCTTACTCCTCCCTCGTCATCGTCGACGAAAACCACCTCGGCATTCTCTACGAATCATCAGTGGCCGACATGATCTTCCAAAAGATTCCCCTCTCCGATTTCAACAAAGCCGCCAACGAACCCCTCATTCAAAACCTCTACGCCGACGAACGCTTCCCTAACATCGTCGTCTCCAAAAAAGGAACCCTCATCGCCACCTGGGGCAACAAGCACATCCGCGCCCGTCGTTCCATCGACGCCGGCCTCACCTGGGGGCCCGACATCACCATCGCCAAGCCTGGCTTTCACGGCGGCGGCACCACGGTCGATGAAACCACCGGCGACATCCTCGCCTTCGTCGAAGAAAGCCATCCGCCCTCACCCATCTCAATCTACCGCTCGACCGACGACGGCCTCACCTGGAAAAAGGAAACCCCAAAAATCCTTCCAGACTCCAAAGGCCACGCTCCCGCGATGCACATGAACGAACACGGCATCACCCTGCGCCAAGGAAAACACAAAGGCCGCCTCATCCGACCCTCCCGATACTACGGCAAGAAAAATGACACCTCCGAATGGCCCAATCACTATACCAACGC
>JAQWZU010000176.1 GCA_029253285.1 Akkermansiaceae bacterium
CTGCCTTCTTCGCAGGTGCTTTCTTAGCTGCCTTCTTCGCAGGTGCTTTTTTTGCTGCCTTCTTCGCAGGTGCTTTCTTAGCTGCCTTTTTGGCGACTTTCTTTTTTACAACTTTTTTAGCCATGGGAAAATGCTTGGGGAAAAGGTTTCAGATGGGGCTTGGGCCACTGAATTCGAAAAAACGATTCAGAAGGCGGAGACAACTAGAGGGTTTAGAACGACGGCGCAAGCTGATTTTCCGCCACGACTTATTCACAATGCCACCATGCTCTTGAATTCTGCTCGCAGCCTTCTAGGCTTCGCACCGTCATATGGATCTCGCCTCGATACTCGAATCTCTCCTCATTGCCTCGGAGTCCCCTCTCCCTACCTCAGAACTAGCCCGTTTGGTCAGAACAAGGGCTGCCGAGCTTTCCGATGACTCAATCACGGAAAATCCCGAACACACTCTGGATCCCGACAGTCCGGAGGCTTCTCTCGACCTCGAAAAACTCTCACAACTCACTGACGAAGAGGTTGTTTTAACTCTCGAAGAACTCAATAAGACTTACGAAGCCGCAAATCGCTCATTCGTCGCTGCAGAACGGTCCAAAGGTTGGAAAATCTACACCAAGCCGGATTATGCCGGTTTCGTGAAACTCCTCTTCCCCGGCCGGAAGCCCGAACGCCTGAGCGCTCCGGCGATGGAAACTCTTGCCATCATCGCCTACCGCCAGCCAGTCACAAAATCTGCGCTCGAAGCCGTCCGCGGCGTATCCTGCGACGGAATGCTCCAAAAACTTCTCGATCGCGAACTCGTGAAAATCGAAGGCCGCGCAGATCTCCCCGGTCGTCCACTCCTCTACGCCACTACCGAACTTTTCCTGGAGCATTTTGGCATCACCGACATCGAAGCCCTTCCAAACATCGGCGAACTCCGCCAAGTCGAGCTTCCGGACGGCACCGAAGAGGAGGAAGCCTCAGAGGAATCCGAGACAAAAACCGAAGAAGCCGAAAAGCAACTCGCTCTCAGCGCAGTGGAAAAACCCAGGGAAGAAGCTCCACCAGAAGAAGAGCCCTCCGAAGAGGGAACCCCAACCGACTCCGAAAGTCCCGAGGAATCCTCCGGGGAAGAGTAAGCGTTCATTCAGTAACACAATAACATCGTTCCATGCCTCTCGACGACATTCGCAAAACGATCGATTCCATCGACACCCAGCTTCTCGATCTCCTCTCACAAAGAGCGGACGCCGTCCACGAAGTTGGTGAGATCAAGAAAAAGGAAGGTCTCCAAATCTACGCGCCCGAGCGTGAAGACGCCCTCCTCAAGTCTCTTGTCGAAAAAAACAAAGGACGTCTCCCCGAAAAATCGATCCGCGCAATTTACCGCGAAATCATGTCCGCCGCCCTCGCCTTGGAAGACGACCTGAAAATCGCCTACCTCGGACCTGAAGGGACTTGGACCCACCAGGCCGCCATCCAAAAGTTCGGCCACTCCGTCGAATACCATTCCCTCGCCAACTTCGCCGAAGTCTTCGACCACGTCACCCGGCGCAGAGCCAACTATGGCGTCGTCCCCATCGAAAACTCAACCGAAGGAGCTGTTTCCCACACCTTGGATCTCTTCGTTGAATCCCCGCTCCGCATCTGTGCCCAAATCCTCCTCCGCATCGAAAACGGCCTCATGGCTTCTATTCCACGCGAGGAAATCAAGACCCTTTATTCCCACCCACAGGTCTTCGGCCAGTGCCGTAATTGGATTCTCCAAAATTTTCCCGAGGCTGATCTCGTCGAGGTTTCCTCCACCACAAAGGCCGCCCAATTAGCCAAGCAGAATGCCGCCGATGGTGCCGCCGCGATGGGAGGGCCGCTCGCTGCAGAACTTTACGAACTCACCATGCTCGAGGAAGCCGTCCAGGATCGCGCCACTAACACCACGCGCTTTCTCGTCATCGGCGAAGAAACCTGTCCTTCCACCGGCAAAGATCGCACTTCCATTCTTTTTTCCGTCCACGACCGACCCGGCTCTCTCGTCAAAGCCCTCCAGGCCTTCGACTCCTTCGAGATCAACATGTCCAAGATTGAATCCCGTCCTTCCAAACAAAAGGACTGGGAATACATTTTCTATGTCGATCTCGCCGGTCATTGCGAAGACCCCGAAGTCCGCGATGCTCTCCACACCCTCGAGACCCACTGCTCTCTTGTGAAAATCCTAGGATCCTATCCGGATCTTTCCCTGTAGATCCTTGATTTTTTCTTCCCTTCCGGCGAATTGTCTGACAACTTTCCGCCGCCATGCTTCAAGAAGGTATTCTTAATCCACAGCTCAACGATCTTCTTTCCCGAATTCGCCACACCAACACCCTGGTCATCGCTGATTGGGCCTTTCCTTACTGGAATGACGTTGAAATTGTGGACCTCTCTCTCACTCGCGGCATTCCCCTCATCACCGATCTTCTCGATGTCCTGAAGGTGAACTTCAAGGTCGGGCACATTTGGCAGGCCGAGGAATTCCTCAACACCAATCCCGACGAGGTCATCACGAAATACAACGACAGCTTCGACGGCTTCAATAGACTCTATCCCGAGCTCGAAGTCAGCCGTCTCCCCCACAACGACTTCAAAAAAATGGTTCCCGACGCCATTGGCCTCATTCGAACTGGCGACCCCACCGCCTACGGCAACATCATTCTCGAATCAGTTTAATTATTTCAGATTAACACACCGATGAAATCCGCAATCACTCTTTCCCAAGTCCCCGAGGCCGCCGCCGGACCCTTCGTTTTCCACGAGCCTCTCACCGAAGGCTTTGCCTCCGCAGCAAAGCACGGCTACGACTCGGTCGAACTCTTTTTTCCCGGACCCGACTTCATCACGGTCGATGAAGTAAACGCTCTCGCCGCCGAACACGACCTCGGCATCGCCGCCGTCGGAACCGGAGCCGGCATGGTAAAGCACGGCCTTTCTCTCACCGATCCCGATCCCTCCATCCGCAAAAAAGCCCTCGATTTCATTCTCCAAATGATCGACTTCGGCGGCCAACTCGGTTGCCCTGCCATCCTCGGATCGATGCAGGGAAAATGGGGCGGCGACGTCTCCCGTGGGCAAGCTCTCCAATGGCTCGCCGAAGCCCTCAAAGTCGCCGGTGAAGCAGCTGGCAAACACGGCGTCGCTTTCATCTACGAACCCCTCAATCGCTACGAGACCAACTTGATCAATCACCTCGCCGAAGGCGCCAAGTATATCGAAGACAACAATCTCGAGAACATCGTTCTTCTTGCCGACCTATTCCACATGAACATCGAGGAAAGTGACATCGCTCAAGCGATCATTGATGCCGGAAAACACACTGGCCACGTTCACTTCGCCGACTCTAACAGAAACGCCATGGGCATGGGCCACACTGATTCCGCCCCCATCATCGCCGCCCTTAAGCAAGTCGGATACACTGGTTACCTCTCCGCCGAAGTCTTCCCCAAGCCCGACGCACAAGCCTGCGCCGCCCAGGAAATCAAAGCCATCAAAGAAGCTCTCGCCTAATCCAAATTCATTTCCAAAACATGGAAACACGTCCTCTCGGCAACACCGGAATCGACCTGCCGGCTCTTTCTTTTGGCGCCTCTTCACTCGGTGCCGAGTTTCGCTCCATCGACCTCAACGAAGCCTTCGGCGCGGTCCACACCGCTCTCGACCTTGGCATGAACTTCATCGACACCTCGCCCTTCTACGGTCGCGGCATGTCGGAAGTAATGCTTGGACAGGCCCTCAAAGGAATTGATCGCGAGAGCTATCTCCTCGGAACAAAACTTGGACGTTATTCACTCGAGCACTTTGACTTCTCAGCCAAACGCGTCGACGAATCTCTCCATGTTTCCATGCACCGCATGGGGACTGATCACCTCGACCTCATTCTTCTCCACGACGTCGAGTTTGTGAAGCTTCCCCAGATTTGGGAAGAAACCATCCCCGCCCTGCTCAAGGCCAAGGCCGAAGGAAAAGTCCGCGCCATCGGCTTCTCGTGTTACCCCATGGCTTGCTTCAACACCGTGCTCGATCAAGTAGAAGACGACATCGATTGCGTTCTCTCCTATAACCAATACACGCTCCAAAATACAGCCTTCGCTGACGAACTCGTTCCTCGGTTGAAGAGGAAAAATCTCGGAGCGATCAACGCCGGCCCCTTCTCAGCTCGACTCCTCACCAACGCCGAACTTCCCGAATGGCTCAAGGAGCCCGAGGAAGTCAAAGCCGCCGCCCGCGCCGCCGCCAAACTCTGTGAAGACAACGGCGTCGATATTGCACAACTCGCTCTACAGTTCTCCTGCGAAAATCCCGACATCGCCTCTACCGTCGCCGGATCCGCCAATCCCAAGAATGTCGCGAAGTGGGCCAAGTGGCTCTCCGAACCCATCGACCGAGATCTCCTTGCAGCCGTCCAGGAAATTTTCGCCCCGGTCAAAAACATCGGACACCTCGAAGGACTTCCCGCAAATAATTAATCACTTTCTAAAATGTCATACGCCATTGAATTCACCGACGTCAAAGAGATCAACGCCGTTGATCTCCCCAACATCGAAGCGCCCGGACCGGGAGAAGCTCTCGTCCGAACTCATCGGATGGGAATCTGCGGTACCGACCTTTCCTGTTATCTTGGAAAGTTCCCTTTCTTCTCTTATCCGCGCACTCCCGGACATGAACTCGGACTGGAAGTCATCGCAGTTGGTGAAGGCGTCACGAATGTGAAGCCCGGGGACAAGTGCTCGCTCGAGCCTTACCTTAACGACCCCGAGTCCATTCCTTCTAAAAAGGGACACTCCAATGCTTGTTCAAACGTCTCCGTAGTGGGCGTTCACCAAAGCGGCGGACTTCGAAAATCAGACTGGACCGTCCCCGCTCACAAGCTTCATCCCGGCAACGATCTTTCCTACGACGAACTTGCTCTGGTGGAAACTCTCGCCATCGGCTACCACGCCGTAAAACGCGGAAACCCACAACCCGGTGAAACCGTCATGGTCATCGGCGCCGGCCCCATCGGCCTCTCCTGTCTCGAGTTCCTCAAGCTCATGGACCTCAAAATCCTTGTCGTCGACTTCGCGCAAAACCGTCTCGACTTCTGTGCCGAAAACCTTGGCATCCCGCACCCCATTCTCGCCAAACCCGACGGCTCACACCTTGCGGAAATTGAAACGATCACCGAAGGCGGATTTTGCGACGTCATCATCGACGCCACCGGTCACGCCGGCTCCATGGTGCAATGCCATCAATACGCTGCCGTTGGAGGCCGTGTGGTCTACGTCGGCATCACCGCGCAAGAACTCACCTTCCCACAAGCTCCCTTCTTCCACCGCCGTGAACTCTCCGTTATGGCCAGCCGCAATGCGCTTCCCGCAGACTTCCCCGAGATCATCCAGATCATCACCGACGGAAAGATCAATCTGCAAAACTGGATCACCCATCGCCTCGACATCACCGAAGTCCCCGAGGAATTCGACAAGTTCACCGCCCCCGCCACCGGCGCCCTCAAAGCGGTGATCACCGTGAATGACTAAAATCGCAATACTCAGAAAACCAACTCACTCTTCTTATGAAAACCTGTCCTAAATTCACCTTCGGCGTCGGCGACCGTTTCGCTCACGGCGCCCACGCCCAACTCCAAGCCTTTATCGACGCCAAAGAACTCGGCGTCGACATCTGCCCGACCTGGAACAAGTCCAATCGCGAGCATGAAATCATTGGCTCCGAACCCCAGACCACCCGAGACGCCGCCGATAAAGCCGTCGCCGATCTTGGCTGGGAAGGCGAATACCTCCTGGATGCCGATCACATCAATCTCTCCACGGTTGACCGCTTCGTGGAGCCATGCAACTTCTTCACCCTCGACGTGGCTGATGACATTGGCGAAGCCGCTGCTCCCGAAGATGTCGAAGCCTTTATCAACAAGCACCCCGAGCTCATCGGCTCCGTTTCCGTCGAGGGTATCGACGTTCCTCTCGAAATCTCCCGCGAGCTCGTAGAGAAGACCGCGAACCAATTCCTCAAGGCCACTCAAAAAGCCAAAGCGATCTACGATCACATCGTGGCAGCCAAGGGCGGCACCGATGACTTCGTCACCGAAGTCTCCATGGACGAAACTGATAACCCACAGGTTCCTGCCGAGATGCTCATCATCCTCGCTGCAATCGCTGACCAGGGAATCCCTATTCAAACCATCGCACCAAAATTCACCGGCCGCTTCAACAAAGGTGTCGACTACGTCGGAGATGTCGCGCAATTCGAACAGGAATTTAACGACGACCTAGCCGTCCTCGCACACGCCGTGAAAGCGTACGGACTTCCCGAGACTCTCAAACTTTCCGTCCACTCTGGATCCGATAAATTCTCCATCTACGAACCCATCAAAAAAGCCATCGCCCGCACCGGGGCCGGGCTTCACATCAAAACTGCAGGTACCAACTGGCTCGAAGAAGTCATCGGACTCGCCACCGCAGGCGGAGACGCCCTCGACCTTGCCAAAGAAATCTACGTCAAGGCTCTCGAGAAAAAAGAAGCTCTCTGCGAACCCTACGCCACCGTCATCGACATCGACCACTCACAACTTCCAAGCGCCGTGGAAGTCAACGGCTGGAACAGCGAGCAATACGTCAGCGCCCTCACGCACGACCAAAGCAACCCCGGCTACAATGCCAACGTTCGCCAACTCCTCCACGTCGGTTTCAAAATCGCCGCCCAAATGGGTGACCGTTACCTCAACGCCCTTAAGGCCAACGAAGCCGTCATCTCAAAATGCGTCACCGGCAACCTCCTCGACCGCCACATGAAGCCCCTGTTCGCTTAGGCTCCACAGACATTATTTTTCATAAACGGCTTCGGGAAACCGAGGCCGTTTTTGCGTGAACGGACTTAACTTTCGGCTCCTTAAGAAAGAGAAGCATATTTCACATCAAAAGGAATCGGACACGCCACATCCTTGATCCAAGCTTCCTTCTTCATCCAGGAACGCTGGCGTTTTGCGAATCGACGTGTGCTCGTGTGGAAACCTTTATGACATTCCTTTAAGGTGATCTTCCCATCGAGATGGTCTTCAATCTCGGAAAATCCAATCGTTTTTCGGCAAGTGGCTGAAGCTGTTCCCCGCAGAGCCTTCACCTCATCAAGCCCTCCTTTTTCCAAAATCTGCATCGTTCGTGAGCTAATCCGCTGCTTGGAATTGTCATTGTCCCAGAGGAGATATAGCCCACGAAGCGTCTGGGAAATTTCATCAAACTTCCGAAACTGCTCTTCTTTCAAAACCGACATCTTCTGTCCCGAAAGCAAACAAATTTCCAAGGCCCGAATGAGATAACGCCGATTCTTCAAATCAGTCGCAGCTGCGCCCTCTGGATCAAGACTCTTTAGTTCTTCAGCCAAATCATCATTGCTCCGCTCCTCAAACTTCACCCGAAGTACATCATCGCGCTCTGGAATTGAGGAAGGACCATGCGTCAGCATCTTCAAATAAACTCCCGAACCTCCTACCACAATCGGCACCTTGCCCCGCGATTGAATCCCCTCAATCACTGGCAGGGCTAAATTGCGAAATGCCAGAGGATCACAAAACTCCGTCGGTTCCAATACCCCGTAAAGATGGTGCGGCAATTGCGCCTGTTTTAAATCAGAAGGCGATGAACCAAGAATTTCAAGCCCCCGATACGCCTGAGCGACATCTCCATTCACAATTTCCCCACCTAATTCCAACGACAGTGAAATGGCCAAGGACGATTTCCCGGACGCCAAGGGTCCGCAAATGTAAAGGGGCGAGGGTAAAGAAGCAGACATGCCGGAGAAGAGCATAAGACTCCGTGCAAGTCTACTGATACCGAGGAAACCCCCTCTCTCATCAAAACTCTTTTCACGATTGAGAAGATCCAAGAATTCCCTACAAACCGAACATCTTGAATGTCAAAGCGCCCTCAAGCACCACCTCCCAATGGTTTCAGGCTGCCGAAGAGTCCGGAGATTTCATGGGAATTCGCTATGGTCGCATCCCATCCGGTTCCAAGGAAGTCGAATGGCAATTTGTTTCACACTGTGAATGCGATGGTATTGGCGGCTTTGCACGGGTCTTGAGGAAAAGTGGAGTCCGGCTTGATTCGCTCCCAAACACCCGAAACTCCAACCGCAAAATATTCGGTCCGCTCTGGCGACTTTGGCGGCGGAATAAACCCGAATGCGCTGATCGCCGCGATTGGATGCCGAACGGCCCCTCAGGAGAAAACTCGGTAGCCTGGCACCTTTTCTCGGAGGAAGAAACCAAAGCGCTCCGGGAAAAGTGCCGGTCGCAAAAAATCAGCGTGAATAGCTTCCTTCTCAAACTTCTCGACCAAGCCATTCGGCCCGATATTCGCAAACCTGAGGCAACCATTCCCTGGATGATTCCCGTCAATCTACGCGGAGACATCAATCACGCCGACGATGCCGAAAACCACGTGAGTTATATCGAAGCCCGTATTTCAGCCAACGACTCCCCGACTCAAATCCAAAACCAAATCCACTCCCGACTGAAGCGCGGGGAACATCGCGCCTTCTATCTCCTCCTTGCTCTTGGGCGATTTCTAAGCCACCGCGCCAAGGTGAACCTTATCACGAGGGATCGCACCAAACCCGCGGGAAATATCGGTGCTTTTTCTAATCTGGGCGTTTGGGATCCCGACAAAACCATCGAAACCTCCGACTGCTGGCTCTTTTGTCCACCTGTCGTCAAGGGCCAGCTTCTCGGCGCCGGATGCGTCACATTTCAGGGACGACTCGGCCTCACGATCCAAAGCCACCCTGCTCTGCAAAATCCACCCGAAATCCCAAAAACCTGGCTGAATCGAATCCTCTCCTCAATTTAACAAAGAGTAATTTGTCTACGAAGGTTCGGTCGAAGATGGCAAAGGTGAAGTCATTTTCACCCAGATTACTTTTGGCAACGAATCTTCATCCGCCCCTCTTGGTTTGTAGAATTCAAAAAAACACTCTGGGAACTTATCAGAAAGTCGGGGGGAACATAAAAATCACCGATTTCCCTCCTGAAATTTTCAAAGACGCCAGCTAATTCGACTGCACGGAAGCTGACTCCCTTCTTGCGAGAATCCCTGCGGATAGAAGAAGGAAGTGGTCACCCAGCTTTTAAAATCCGCAGTCATAATGCCGGTTGCCCCCCGGCCCTTGGACAGCTATAGCAGTCGGCATGTCCGCACCAGTCCGCACCCGCTTTGCGCCCTCGCCCACCGGCTACCTTCACCTTGGGGGTGCCCGCACCGCTCTCTTCAATTGGCTCTTCGCCAAGAAGCACGGAGGCAGCTGCATCCTGCGTGTTGAGGATACCGACGAAGCCCGGAACACCGAGGAAGCCCGCGCGGCAATTTTCGAAGGGATGGAATGGCTTGGGTTGGACTGGGAAGGCCCCGGAAATGAAGGCGACGCCGGTCCCTATTTTCAATCCAAGCGCACGTCAATCTACCAGGAATGGTTTGAGAAACTTAAGGACGCCGACCGCGTCTACGAGGACGATGGCGCGTGGAGATTCCGCTTTGAGCGCAAACTCATCACGATGAATGACTTGGTTTGTGGAGAGGTCTCCATTGACTACACCAACGAAGAAAACACTCCCGACATGGTAGTGCGACGCTCCGATGGTTCCTTCGTCTTTCACTTCGTCAATGTCGTCGATGATCTCACCATGGGGATCACGCACGTGATCCGCGGCGAAGATCATCTGATGAATACTCCTAAGCATCTCCAACTCATCGAAGCCTTTGGAGCCATTCCTCCTGCCTATGCCCATATCCCTCTTATCTTGAACTCCGATGGTTCGAAAATGTCCAAGCGCGACGAAGGGGCTGCCGTGGGAGATTACCCGCGCCAAGGATTTTTGTCAGACGCAGTGGTAAACTTCATCGCGCTTTTGGGTTGGTCACCCAAAGACGAATCCGAAATCTTCTCTCCTGCTCAATTGATCGAGAAATTTTCCCTCGAAAATATTAACCGCTCACCAGGACGCTTCGACATCGAAAAGTGCAAGTGGGTCAACCAACAACATCTTTTAAAACTCAGCACCGAGGAATTTGCGGCGGCCTGCAACTCGGACGCGACTCCAGCGATGCTCGCCTCCGTGCAGGAAAAGGTCTCCCTTCTCACGGAAATTCCCGACGCCGTGGCTTTCTACCTCGACCCCGATTATCCCATCGCCAATGACGCGCTGGATAAAGTAAAGAAAAACCAAGCGGCCGGAAAGCTCCTCACCGCACTTGCGGTAACATTCACTGACCTTTCCGATTGGTCCGAAGCCAAAAGCTCCATCGGAGAAACGGCCAAGGAAAATGGTGCTAAGCCCGGACAGCTGATGTTCCCACTCCGGGTAGCCCTCTCCGGAAAAAGCGGCGGACCCGATCTTGGAGCCATTCTGGAAATCCTTGGACAAGAGGAATGCGTCCGTCGTATTAATCGTTTCACCGCTCTTCTCTCATGAACTATTTCACTCTCGATCAGCTCTCCGAAATCAACTCCGGCCACGACCATCCTGCCAAATTTGCTGTCATCGGAAATCCGGTAGCCCATTCTCTTTCACCCCAATTGCATCAGCCGGCGCTCAACGAACTCAAGCTGGATTGCCGCTACATTCGTGTTGAGGTGCCCGGAGGACAGGTGAACGAAGCGTTCGAAAAAATGTATGCCGCTGGGATCCGAGGCATCAACGTCACCGTCCCTCACAAGCTTGAAGCCTTGGATGCCTGCCATCAAGTCGACCCCGCCGCCTCCAGTATGGGCGCGGTAAACACCATCGTGTTCAATACGGAAGGCCAAAGAACTGGATTCAACACTGACGGCCCCGGATTTGTCCGGGCTATTCGACAGGAGTTCGGCATGGATTTGGGAGACCTCAGGGTCATCATTATCGGGGCGGGAGGTGGAGCTGGAAGAGCCATCGCCACCCAGTGCGCATTGGAAGGATGCCCCCAGCTGATTTTAGCAAACCGCACTCTCGAAAAACTCACCCCGATGCGGGAAGAACTCACCAGACTGACACAGTCCGAAAAGCTAGAAGGACCACGTGACCGGATTGAAATCCATTCACTCGATGATCCCATTCTCGAGGACGCGATTGGAGCGAGCGAACTCATTATCAATACAACTTCAGTGGGACTCAAATCAAGCGACCCCGCCCCTTTCCCTCCACACTGGGTGGAACCTCATCATCTGGTCTACGACACCATCTACAACCCTTCAAGAACCCACCTCCTTCGCGACGCCGAAAGTCAGGGAGCCAGAATCGCCAACGGACTTTCCCTCCTCCTTCATCAAGGGGCGCTTTCTCTGGAACACTGGCTCAATCAGGACGCGCCGGTTGACGCAATGCGACAAGGGCTTTTGGATTTCCTTAAGGCCTGACCCAACTCTCGTGTTCGAGGCTGGCAATCTCAAATACGCTGGACGTTCCTTTTTCGTTTCCAAAACGAACACGTAGAGTTACCGGCTCATTTTCTTTTAACGGGAGCACAAAATTGCCGTAATCGAGAGCACCCTTCAACTGCCCGTCTAAAATCCGATTCGCATCACTGGAAAGCGGCACGTAGGCGAAAGAATATTCACCATCCTCCCGGTCGGAAAGAATGTATCCCGAGTATACCACACCCCCAAACTTCACATCATAGATCACCTTTTTTTCAATGAGACATCTGATCAAGACTTCATTGCGTGGCTTGGTCTGCAGCAAGGTCTTCATTTTAACCTCTCCCCATCCTGTTGTGGCATCCCAGTCGAGAAGGACCTTCTTGTCACCTCCCACCTCTTCTTCGACAAAATACGCCGTGAACGCCTGACCGTCCTCATACTCTCCCCCAATACTCAAGAAGCCTCGCTCGTCGACACTAGAATTTCCACCAGGCTTGCTGAGACCAGTTAATAGCTCAAAATCTGAAATCGTTTCCGCAATAAATGGATTAGCCGAACGATCCAAGGAAACTGGGTTCAAACTACGATAGGGTGACTGGCGAATGAATGGCTCTACTTCCTCGAGAGTCTTTGCGTCGTTGAGAGCATTCAGAATTCTAATCACTTCGGCCGTAACCATCTCTGAATCGCCCAGAAACCAGCCATTGGGACCATCGAAAGCAGAAAAATCCTTTTTCAGCACACCAACTCCATTCTTCAATTCGACACCCGACCCTTCGTTGGGATTCTGCGTCAGCTTCGAAATAATAATCACGATAATAATCAATGGCATGATGATCCCCAACAGCAGAATCCAAAGCCACGAACTGGAACGCCTTTTCGTTCCCCAAACATCATCCAGAGGTTTATCATCGTCAGCATCCTGCTTCAGACGCCGCAATTGCTCGGCAACATCAACATGCTGTTCGCCTTCATCCTTCTGCATCCCGAAGAGCAGATCTTTTCCTTTTTCAAAGACCCTGTTGGCAGAAACCGAACCTTCCTTACTTCGACGCTTTCTTCGCACCTTGCGGCGCTTACGGACCATCCCCTCAGGGACTTTTTCAACCGGATTTTTTGATTCGTCGTCACTCATCTTTTAAAATGGCTTCACCTTATCAGGTCCGGTTTCTTCATCGAGTTCAGATTCCTCCTCTGTTCCCGGGTCAAAATCATCCAGGGTATCTACGATTCTTTGACCATACCAGGAAGGGCTGATGAGTTCCTTCAACACCAAAACTGGTTCATCTTTCTCGTCCGACTCCCAAGCCAATTTCACCGTGACGCGCAGATATCCTTTCGGATCATAATGAGGGAACACTGAGCCCAAGAAGAAATCCTTGTTTTGATAATTTTCTAAAACCTCAATGAATTGCTGTCCCAGGCCGCTCCTCGCATCAACTTCCACCTCGGGAGATTCCACATCAAAACTACTCGCTTTCCGGTCACTCTCTCCAAAAACGGGTGGAGCATAAAACTTCACAAAGAACCTTTTTGAATCATCAAGTGATTTCATCTTTCTCATGTAGAGTCGGAATACCCCCTCACTTCTCTCGGTTCCAGAAACAAACAACACCCATGGTGAGCTCGAATAAGGGCCAAAGGCCTCCCAATCCAACTTCCACGCCTCTCCGTCGTGAACGTGCACTGTTTCGAGGATACCGTCCTTCCCATCAACCCATATTGTTTCCAGCCCCAGGACAGGGTCGGGACCAGACTTAATCTCGATAACATTGCGCACACCCGCGCCAATCTCGCCTTCGGGAGCTGGGAATACCGCACTCCGGTAGAAGCGATTAAACTGCAGTGAAAGCCTTGACGATTGATCAATGAATTGAAGACGCCTTCCCGATTCAAACTGTCCCAGAAACGCTTTAAATGAGACGTTAATTTTTGGGGAATGCTCACCAGCAAACAAGCGATTTCTGGCGGCAATGATAGACTCTTCGTCAGCGGACTCTTCATCTTGATCCTGCTTGGAATTATCTCCCGATTTTAAGAGGTAAGAAACCGAGGTGATAATAACCAACCAGACGGTTGTAAAGATCAGGAGAGCCTTGCTCTTCTCCTTTTTCAACTTCTTTTTACGCCTCCGGATCCTTCTGGATCCATCCGCCATAATCATCTCATCCCTATCTTCAGGCATCTCCCCGGAAGCGGCATCCGACTCTTCTTCCACTTTTACCATCACAGGCGCCTCGGTTTTCAGCACAAAAGGAGCTTCGTGCGCCGGCACTTCCTCCATCGCCTCCTTAACCGATACCGGATTGCGCTTGCGAGCAACATTCCGCACTACGCTATCACTCTTCTTGGAAGCACTGACTGATCCCACCTGAGGAGGCATTACCGTCCTCTTGAAAAACTCATGTCCGCACTCGGTACAGGTTAACCCGTTTTCCGTCCCACGATCACTTTGAATGACCGCCTGACAAGACGGACAAAGAAAAACTCCTGATTGGCTCATGCGTAACTTACTTTGCGACTGTGGTGAAAAGGCCTCGCCGCGTCAACCTCATGAATCCGAAAAAAGAGCGCCGGATGCCAAATCCACAAGCATTGCCGCCAGAGCCTCCGTCGCTCCATCCAGCTCTTCGACCGCAGCTTTTAGCCTGGGACCGCTCCCCGACGCAATTGCCGACACAACCGCATCCCGGGCTTTCTCGATTACCTGACGCTCTTCGGGCTCCAAATGTCCGCCAAGCTGCCCCAAAGCCACCTCCACCGCCGGGAGCAGCTCCTCGGCCTTCAAGCGTGCTTCTTCGAAAACCCGCGCCCCCATATCTTCGAAAGCAAATTCCACGCTTTCACTCACCATTTTTTCGACACGGGCCTCGGCCACATCCACTGCCGCGCTGCCGACATCAATGACGGTATCCTGACCGCTTGCGATATCCCGCGCCAAGACCGAAAGAATCCCGTCCGAATCAATCCTGAATTCCACGCCAACCCGAGCCTGCCCCTTTCTCTCCGTTTGAAATTCCACCTCGAACGCCCCTAATTCCCAATTATCGGCAGCCAATTCCCGCTCCCCCTGAAGAACCCGCACTTTCATCGACTTCTGACCATCAGCGGCATTTGTAAACATCTCTCCAGCCTTACAGGGAATCGTCGTATTCCGCGGAATCAGGACATTCATCAAGCCTCCCATTGTTTCAATCCCAAGACTCAGCGGGGTCACATCTAACAGCAACACCTCTCTCACCGTGCCCGCAAGAACTCCGGCCTGAATCGCCGCGCCCCGCGCAATGGCCTCATCAGGATGCTGGCTCAGATCGGGCTCTTTCTCAAAAACCGTCTCCACCCTTTCCTTCACCACCGGAATCCGGCTGCTTCCTCCCACCATGACCACCGCTTGCAGTTCGCTCACTTCCATCGCGGCATCAACGAGGGCCCGACGGCAACAGCCCTCAACCCGATCCAAAAAGGGACTCATTTCGCGTTCAAAATCGCCTCGCGAAATCACACACTCGCCAGAAAAGGGAATTCGGAAAACCACCTCGTCCTCCCGAGATAATTCGTGCTTCACTCTCCTGGCCTCCGCATGCCACCGCGCCCTCTCCAACCCATCGAACCCCTCCCACTCAATCGACAATCGCTTCGCCGCCATCCTTAAGAGCAATTCGTCAAAATCGTCGCCTCCCAGGTGGGTATCTCCCGCCGTTGCCACCACTTCAAAGACCCCTTCCCGCATCTCCAGGATCGAAACATCAAAGGTCCCTCCTCCCAGATCAAAAACCACCACCCGCGCCGACTCTTTGAGACGGTCCAGTCCGTAGGACAATGCCGCTGCCGTCGGTTCGCTCACGATTCGCACCACCTCAAGTCCCGCCAATTCACCCGCCCGCTTGGTTGCCGCCCGCTGGGCATCATTAAAATAAGCCGGGACCGTGACCACCGCCTTAACAACTTCTATTTCGAGACGCTTGGAAGCGATCGCTTTGAGCTCTTTGAGAATCTCCGCGGATATTTCCTCCGGACTTTTCTCACCTGAAGCCGTGGAAAAGGTAACTTGCTCGGTCACGGCCTTCTTCTGTAGCTCATCCAGCTCATCGTAGCGCCGTCCAATCAAACTCTTCACACTGGCAAAAACCCGATCAACTCCGGCGCGTCGCAACGCCTTCTGACCAACCTCCACTTTTCCATCGCCTCCATACCAGACCACACTCGGCGTCAACACGGAACCAGATTCATCTGCCAGAAGAATCGGAAACCCCGAGTCCATCACTCCCACCGCAGATTGGGTCGTCCCCAAATCAATCCCGACAATCACCTCGCTCATTACGGATCGATATAGCCATTAAAGCCCTCCGAGCAAGGCTTGGAACAATTTTCCGGTCGCAGCTCGAATCTCTCCCTGCCATTTCTCCAAAAAAGACAAACCCCGTGCCACTTCCCCCATTTGCTCCGCAAGTTCCAACCAACCTCTTCGATCAAACTCCTCAAAGGCTTCAAGCAAACCAGCTTCCTCATCAGAGACACTCTGCAGGACATCCTCCAACTCGCGCTTCAATTCCGGCACCCTCGCATCCAATACCGCCCGGCCCAAAGCACTCTTTGAATTTCCCCTCTCCAACTCGAACTGATCAACCTTCTGAATGACCTCCGCCACCGGCGAAAACAAATCCATCACCGGCATCGGCACGCTCCCCCTACCGTCCCAAGCTGACTCGGTCGACTCAATGGCCCACCGCAACCTCCTCGACGGACTCTTCAAGAGCTCTGCCGCTGCGGCCATTTCCTGGAAATCCTCCTCCCCACCTCCACTGTCAGGATGAAGCCGACGGCTGGCCTCTCGATAAGCCTCGTCGATCTTCTCCGAAGAGATGGCCAGTCCACGCGGCAACTCCAAAATCTCAAAGGGATCCTTCACGCCGCGAAACTTTCTCCACAAGAACAGGTCACCACCGCATTAGGATTGCTGACCTTGAATCCCCCTTGCTGAAGGTCATCCGAGTAATCCAACTCGCTGCCACTCACAAACAAAGCGCTCTTGGGGTCAACAACAACCTTCACCCCATTACTCTCCACCATGATATCACGATCCCGAGGACCATCCACCAGATCCATTTGATATTGCAGACCACTACAGCCACCCCCGACCACCGCAATTCTCAGAGCTCCATCATCTTTTCCCTGCTTTTTCCATAGCCCCAAAAGATGGCCCGAAGCCCCATCAAGAACTTTGACCAACTTTTCGTTTCCGACTGTGTATCCTGCTTTCAAGATGCAGAATCCTATCTCTACTGCGGCGCCCTGCAACCCCTGATCCCATCGAAAGAACCCAAGCGGTTTCTCAAAACGAGCCTCTCTTGGTTCGTTCCCCTTCTTCCCTCCCAAAATTCATCCCGTATTCTGCTTTTTAGCGTTGTATTAGGTCCAGTGTCACCCTCCGGCTGATAAACACTATCCGAAAAATAAGCACCTCTCCCTTTGGACAAATCTCACAACAGCCCGTAAGATACTCTAGGCGAATGAAGCAAGGCCCTCAACGACCTTAACGACCGACCTAAATCATCGAAATTCGCCCCAAACCCCCTCAAAAACTCCGGCATTTACAAAGATTTACACATTTAGGCATTTTCACGTTGATTTCACATGACTCAACACTCAGTATATAAAAATACAAAGATTATGAATCTTATCCCGTCTCTCTTTTCCCTCTCGCTATGCCTCCCACTTCTGGGGCAAGCAGTATTCACGACTCCTGAAGGTTACACTAAAATCCCCATTGCTGCAGGAACGGCAGGAGGACCAACTCTCACCGCGATTTCTGCCACTTTACTCAACGGCCTAGAGCACTCAAGCGGTGCGACGGTTGTGGCCAACTTTGCCATTGACGAGCAAAATGTCACTGTGACAGGAGCCACTTGGACCGCGAATCAGTGGACCGGAGTTCCATATCTCGCCTATCTCACTAACACCAGCGGTTCTGAGGAGGCTTTTCTCATCGCTTCCCACACAGCCGATACGCTTACTCTTTCCACTACATTCGACCTTCTCAGCGCCACTCGCTTTCCTGCGTCGACAACCGTGACGATTCGGAAAGCGAATACTGTGAACTCGATTCTTGGAGCACCGTCGACACCTTTCACTACAAATGACCGTGTTTTTATCTGGGAAGATGGGACTTGGGTCACCCTTGCTACTTTTGGTGGCAATTGGGCATACTTCTCAGGTCCTAATTTAGGAGACTCGGCAACTGACGCGGTAATCTTTCCAGAGGAAGGTATCTTTGTCCAGCGAGCTGAGTTAACCGCTGCAGAGCTCACCCTGTTTGGTGAGGTCCCATCCGCCCCTCAGGCTTCAACCGTAGCTGGAGCTTCATCATATTTCGTTTCCACTCGATTTCCTGTTGGTGACACACCAACCGTCAACCCGACTGGGATGAGACTTCAGGATTTAAACATTCACGACATTCCCGGATGGTCCACCAGCGACCGAGCATATTTTTGGGATGGCGCGCAGTGGATTACACTTGCAGCATTCGGGAGCAACTGGGCTTACTTTTCAGGTCCTAACGTTGGAAATTCCGCTAACGATTTAGTAGTTCCGGCAAATAGCGCCTTATTCCTCACCCGGGCTTCAGTCGGCACCGAATCCGCCTCGCCCTTGAATGTCCCTCTCCCTTACGCTGTCGAATAATTTACTCAGTATCTTTTAAAAGTTAAAAAATCTTTCCTTCCAAAATGAAATATACACTTGCACTTCTAATAGTCACCGCTGCTTCTTCACCGGCTGCAACGCTCACGATTGTAATGTCGAACAACAATAACGCATTCAATCTGACCAATCCTTTTCAAGACAGCGCAGGTTCAAATCTGGCGAATGGTGATCTTGTTCAACTTGGCTATTTCGAAATCGCAGGCACCCCCGGGAATAACGGAGGTTCATTTGATAGCTTTGTTGCAGTCGAAAGTGTCTCTTTCGCCGTAGGCGCAGACGGGAAATTTACTGATCAGGTAACTCTTGATGACCAAATCGACTTACCTGGAACTAATTCTCAAACACTTCAATTTGGACTTCGAATTTTCGATGCCTCGACAAGCGCCGCTGCGACCTTTTTCAATACCGTTACAGACGATGAATGGCAGTTTTCGTTCTCGACCGCAAATCCGCCACCAACTCCTAGCGAGCTGAATCTCGTCCCAAGCTTTGGCGCAGAGAATCCAGTTTGGCAAGATGCTGGAGCTCCACTCCAAACATCCATTGCAATACCTGAGCCAAGCACCTCGCTGACTGCACTTCTTGGGCTTGCGTTCTTAACTGGTAAGCGTCGCAGGAAATAAATTGCTGCAAACCAATTTTCAAAACCTCCCTCTTCGGACGGGAGGTTTTTTTGCGCCCTATTCCTCAAGCATCGTGGACATCCCACTAAAGAATCCGCGAAGCTCTTCGTCGGAAGCTTCCGCTCCCATGATGTCGTCGTAGTCTTCTTCCTGAATCCAATCGGGATTCAATTCCTGAATAAAGCTACTCCGATCACAGGCCTCTTGATTTCCCCACTTCACCCGGGTGGCACAATAGGTCATCGTCAGACGTTCCCTTGCTCTCGTGATGCCCACATAGAGCAGGCGCCGTTCCTCATCGCGAGTTCCTTCCTCAATACTCCGTTTATGAGGAAGAATCCCTTCCTCTAAGCCCACCAAATAAACTACGGGATATTCCAGCCCTTTGGCAGCATGCAAGGTAATCAAGGTTACTCCGCTTTTCTTATCCAAATCGTCATCGTCTTTCTCTGCATCTAACGCCGTTTTAGCCAAAAAGTCAGCGAGCGTAGCTCCTTTCCTAACTGCTTCCACAATCGCTCCGGTTGCATGACTGATCGCCTCTCGCCGCGCGTCCTTTTCCTTATCGCTTTTGCATTGTCGCATCAACCACTCTACAAAATCCATTTCCCGTAACCATTGGTCGATCACCACTCCAGCGTTGTCTCCATCGATAATCCGCTCCTGTCCAGATACGACCTGATTAACGAAAGATCCAATGGAATTCCTCACCTTAGTGGACAACTGGTCAGTAAACCCATCGTCGATGAGCGTCTTCCAAACACTTTGGTCTTTCTCACGACTCCACTCCAAAGCCGCCATCGAGGTCGTATTGCCAATTCCCCTGGGTGGCGTATTCAAGACTCTCAGCAAGGCCACATCCAATTCCGGATTTGCGAGAATCTGGGCGTAGCTTAAAACGTCCCGCACTTCCTTACGATCAAAGAAGCTCTGCGCTCCTACCATGCGATAGGGAATCTTGGCCTCCCGCAGGGTTTCTTCCACAATCCGGGTCTGGCCATTGGTCCGAAAAAGAATGGCAAAATCTTCCAACACCTTTCCCTCCTCACGCTGAGTCACAATCTCCGAAACAATCCACTCTGCCTCTTCCTTATCACCCGGCATCGAAACCAACCTCACAAGATCGCCACCGGGAATGGTATGCCGAAGTTGCTTCTCCCGACGTCCCATATTGTGACGAATCAAACTGTTCGCCACCTCCAGAACAGCCTGCGTGCTCCGGTAATTCTCCTCCAGACGAATGATCTTCGGGTTGGGGAAAAACCGCTCAAACTGCAAGATATTCGCCACCTCGGCGCCCCGCCAGCCATAGATCGATTGATCGTCATCACCAACCACGCAGATATTGTATGGCTCTCCCACCAACTGCTGGATCAATCTCATCTGCAGGCCATTGGTATCCTGAAATTCGTCCACCGTGACGTATCGAAATCGATTCCGCCAATAGTCCCGAATATCTGAATATTCCCGCAAAACTCGCTCACCCAAAAGAAGCAGATCATCAAAATCGATGGCATTTTGCGCTCTGAGTTCGTTTTGATAGGCCACTGCGATCGCCGCAATCAGATCGTCTTGAATCGTATCCAAATCCCGCTCGGCATTTTTGGCCTTCGAGATTTCAGCAAGGACCTCCATCGGCTTCAAATTAATCTTCGCTCCTCCTTTTCGAACGATCAACTGACGAATCAATCCCGTCTGATCGCCTCCAGCCATCAGCGCAAATTTTTTCTTATAACCCACCGCCTCAATGTCCCGCTTGAGAATTCTCAGGCACAGGGAATGGAAAGTGCACACCGTCAGGGCCTTCCCCTTCTTTTTCCCCACCATTCCCATCACCCGCTCAGCCATCTCGGCTGCCGATTTGTTCGTGAAGGTCACCGCCAACAAATTCTCTGCCGCCACTCCGTTTTCCAAAAGAGCCGACATTCGGCAAGTCACGGCTCGGGTCTTACCCGTCCCCGCGCCAGCCAGAATCAACACCGGGCCCTCAAGACTCATCACCGCCTCGCGCTGAGCCTTGTTGAGCGAACTAATCGAAAATCCTTCTGCCATCCCGTCAGGGAGATAGCAAACTCCGTCCGCCCGAAAAACGCAAGGGTCTCCATCCGCTGACTCAAATTTCCTTACCTTTCCGGAATCCTAAACACTAAATATTTGCCATGATCCAGCTAGAGGGCTAACACTGCGCGACAGGATGCCAATCCCTTTTGGCCTCTCAAAAACAGAAAACACACAAACTAAGAAATGAGCGATATCATTCCTACAATCACCTCCGGCATCGCCGGTCCACTCGGCGTCCTTCACCTTCCACGCCTCTGGCAGAAGGCTTCCCTCGGCGCAGTCGGCAAACTTCACAGCGATTACCCAGAAGCAGGTGCCGGCTTTGACCAAATGACTCTCGATGCTCTCGGTATCAACCGTGAGACCTTCCTCGACTACATCAAGGCCAGTAAGCCTTCCTACACCCAGCTTGAGCAGTGGATCCTCGACCAAAAAGGCGGCGCGCTCGACGACGCGGCTGTTGTCAAACATAACGATGCCGTCGTTGGTTACAACCACACCGACGAAACCCGCGGAGCGATCCTCAAGGCCGTCGGAATCGCTGACAACGGAGCAATCCTCGACGCCGTGAACCTCAACAACCTCGAGGACTGGCAGGATTTCTACGCACAGCAGATTCAGGGCTAAATCCTTTCGGAGTTCACCATTTCAAAAAACCTCGTAAGCTCCCACTTACGGGGCTTTTTTTGACACCCAACTCCGGGACCTCACAACCCGCTTCAACCTCTTCACCTCGAACATCATTTGGGGCAGCGGTCGTTCATCCTCCGCTTTTTCACGAGCACGGGGATCAAAAATTAATCGCTGGTAGCTCGCGATCAACGTTCCCGCTTCCTCACCCAAATGCTCCGCCAACCAGGGCGCCATCGGAGTTCCCCGGGGACGTCTCCCCACTCGCTTCCCCAACCAACGTTCAAAATCTTTTAGGGCATTTAATCTACGACAATTGTCCTCCCAGCTTCCCTTTTCAGCCAATCCCGGATTGCGACGAGTCACGACGAGACGGTAGATCAGGAACACAATCAAAAAGACAAACAAGGAGATGAAGAACACCCTGGTAACCACTGATATCAGAGGTTGTGAAAACCAAAGGATAATGTCCTGACGGGCAATCTGCCCCCAGTCTTTAATCTTCTGCAGCCACCCATCGGTGCTTCCTCCTTCGCTCAGCCAACTGGTCGGAGTATTATCGACCGTCACCCATTCTCCGCCACGACAGCGCCACACCGGACTCCCCTCGCTTCCTTCATTTTTCCATTTCCCGCCAATGTATGCTTGGGCCCAAGCATGGGCATGTTTCCCTCTCAAAATCCATTCACCTTCTTCGTCTCCCTCTTCTTCTACGGCATACCCCACCACATAGCGCGCGGGAATTCCCGCCCTCCGCAAAAGCATCACCGACGCACTGGCATAATATTCGCAGTGGCCCTCATGCGAGTTTTCCAGGAAATAAGTGATCGGAGTTCTCTCTTCATCATTTTTCAATTTCAGATCGTATGCAAAGGGATTACTCGCAAAAACTCCGGCGAGCAGAGTGAGCAACTCTTTTTGTTCGGCCCGGCTTCCTCGGTGGGCAACCGAAATGACCGGACTCCTTCTCCCATCCCGCTGCCATTCCACCAGAGACACTCCTCTAAATTCCCAGAATCTCGTGAGTCCCTTTCTTTCGTCCGACGGTAATTGCAAATCATACAAAGAAGGATCGTCTTCAATCGCCCCGGTTCCATTCTTAAATTCAAAAACCAATTCCATCGCGCCGTGATTCGGATCGAATACCCGGGTCGCACCAAGAATGCTATACTCCATCCCCTCCGCTTTCGGTTTATGAATCCGTCGGGCATTAATCGGGGAGGGAATTAAACTTTGATCCTCAACCAAGCCAATCACTCTTCCCCGGTTTCCAAAATCCCCGGACTTCAAATCCTCTTCCCGATAGCTGTAATCGCCGCCGTCATTCTGAAACATCTTTAAAAACGCTCCGCCTCGATCACGCTCTTCCGTCACAGTTTTCGATTCGATAAACTTTGGCGAACGCCCCCTTCCCGTCCACCTCTTGCTCCCCACCGGTTTGTTATAAGCAGCCAGTCTCAACAAGCCGGGTTGCTCCCCCTCGTCTTGAAAAAATCGCCACTCAATTTTCGGGCTCAACTGAAGATCTGCAATATCTCCGATCTTCGTTTCGGTATCCCGCTGGGATTCACCTTCGTTACCGGTCAGCGAAGCATTCTTCACTACATATTTGTAGAGCACATAGACTCCCTCCGTCATCGCTCCCGCCATGACAACCGCCATTATAAAAGCCATCGACCAGGCCGCCGGACGTTTGCGGCTACCTCGTAAATGAAACAACGCTATTCCCACCAGGACGCACACTCCAAAATAATAGCGCTCCAGCTCTAGTTTGCCGATTCCCAAGCCAGCGGTAAACAGGATAATCCCGAACCAACAGTAGCCAAACTGAAACCATTTTAAATAAGCCGGACGACCCGCCTTGCGATCCGCAGCCAACTTCCTCCTCGCAAAATAGGAAAACGTCGTCAGGGGAACACCCCGATCAGAGGAATACTGCTGGGCCAAGCCCATCGGCATCAGGATGAATGGCAACCAGGACAACAGAAATAAAGACCCCTCAGCCGTCCGGTCCTCGCTCTGCAAAAATCCCGCTGCGACTACGATCAAAATTAACATGCACAACTGCCAGGATCTCGCGAAACCTTTCTCACCGAAGTTCCACCGGATCTTGGTCCAATGACGCGACTCAGCCGCGATCGCCGCGATCAAAGCCGCCAATGGTTGATCCAGCATTGCCCCCCAAAAAAGAAAGGCCACCCCCAGCAAAAGGCGCGGTGGAGATTTGAAAAGAACTTTTTCCTCCATCACGCGCTCTTCATTAAATCTTCCTGCACCGAATCCCATCGAATCCAATGCGCCCCAGGCAAGTCTTCTTCCGGCATCTCACCCGCCCCAATGACATAGAGATGAACCTTCATCCCACTTTTCCGAAGACTCTCGACAAACTCCTCGCGCTCCTCGTCCCACCCCGTCAGGACTACCAAACACGCCGTCATTTCCGTCGCATACCTCAACACCAAACTTTTCAACAGATCATAGCCACCTTCATCATTCCCCTCGGTCCGCGCCAAAATTTCCATCAATCGATCTGCCTTCGCCACGCCCCGTCCTGCCGTGAACACCTGCGGTTCATCACGGACAAACATTAAATCCAGCAGGCACCGCTCCCGGTCCATCGATGAAACAAACGAAGCCGCCACCGAAATTGCCTCCTCAAACATCTCGGGACCGCTTCCCCGCAAATTGGTATCCAACACCAAACCGTATCGCGGAAAGCGCACTTCCTCGAACTCCTTCACAATCGGCTGTCCGGTTCGCGCCCAAGCCTTCCAATGCATGTGCCTTGGGGAATCACCCGGTCGATATTCCCGCAAGCCCATAAACTCACCCCCCTCGCCCTTGACCGTCGAGGCCGTTTCGCCTCCGATTTTCAACTCTGACTGCCCGCCTAAATCGAGAGGGGGCAATTTGTATCGCCTCGGAATCACCAATATTTCCCCCGCTTCATTACCCGTCGGCCGACACCGCTGAAACAAACCAAAGGGGTCAGGCAGCTCAACACGAAGATCATCCAAAACCAACACGCCCCGCCTTTGTGGAATCAATTTCAATCTCACCTCCTCCGATTCTCCTCCCCCCAAATTCAGGGCCTCGGAGCGGCCAAGGCTTTTCCATTTCCCACCCCGATCATTCAACCACTTCCAACGATAGTATGCCAAAGCCCGATCAAAAATATTCCGGTCTTCTTCCCCGGGTTCCTTGAGATTCACAAATTCCCACTCCGTCGGCCTCGGATCATCTCCCTGCTCTCTAAAGTGAATTTCCCGCAAAGTCCGCTTCCCCACATTGGTCACATTGACAAAGTAACTCAATTCCTCGCCCACCGATCCCGTATCCGGCAGGATTCTCGTCGCGACCACCTGCGCCCGCCGAAGCAGAGCCCACATGAACCCCACGGCCAGGACTCCCAACATCAATAAGCTAAATGCCACCACCACGCTCTGCCGCAAGTCCGCCCCGGTGATGACGCTCAATCCACCCAAGCCCATCAAAAGCCACGCCGTAGGTCGAATCCGACGACTAAAAAAGTTACCCAAGGCACTTCCCTGCCAGTAATTTCGGTACAACCAGCGTTGAAAAAAATTGCCTTTCCGCCCCTCGACCATCTCGCATTAAGAAACCACAGCTCTCCCGAACTGGCAATCTCGGAACATTCTTCTCTCTTTATAGAGTTGCAGACCCCTCCAGCTTCGTTATTCCAGAGACATGAGACTATTCTTTATTTCTTTCGCCCTGGCCCTCGTTGTTCTGGGGACCGCGATCAGCTGCAAAGACACCAAGGAAGAAGAGCCCGACTCCCCAAGCTCGGCGACTCAGGAAAAAAAAGCCCATCCCGCCATCGATCTGGTGAGACGCAAAGTCGGTCTGGAAAAGCAACTCGAATCAATCATCGCCAAGGCCGATCTCAGCGGCCAAACCCAAATAAAGGAAGCCGAAGACAAGGCCCGGGAAGCTGATCAACATTTCCTCGCCGTCCAAAGCCAACACCCAAAACTCCAGAAACTTCTAAAAAAAGCCGCTAGGTTGAGAGGACGATATTCTCCTACCAATTCGGCTCAAAACGCCAAAACGGCAACCATGATGCTAGAGATCAACACCGAGATTTCAAAGATCTCATCGACCCTCCCGGAACTTCAAGCCGCCAGGAACGCACAAGCACAGGCTCGTAAGGCAATTCACAACACAAGACGTCAATTGGCCGACAAGATTCCCCGAGCCAAAGCAATCCTCGAGGAACTCAGTGAGATCGACACCAAACTCGCCGCGCAGCGCCCTCAATCTTAAATTTTCATCCCTCGCGTTTTCCTTGCCGGACGGTCTCTGATGACTACATTTCGGCCCGTGAAGCACCTCCTCTCGATCCGCCTCCTGTTGGTTCTCTTCGTCGCGACCCTTTCCCTTCCCACTGCCGAAGCCGCCTCAAAAAAAGAACCAGCCTATTCCGCCGAAGAATACGGTCTGGGACACGACCAGCATGCCATCTTTCCGATCCCTCTCTCTGAATACGACAAAGAGGAGGGCGACGATTGGAGCATCATGCAGAAGCTCAAGCACCGGGCCGGTCAGCAAGGTGGCTTTAACCTCGTCGCTTCCATCATTTTCCTCTGTGCCATCTTCCACACCTTCCTCAGTGGCTACTTCATCGAAATGGCTCATATTCACGAGAAAAAGCACAAGGAGAAAATCGAAAAGCTAGGCCTGACCGCCGAGGCCAAACCACACGAAGACGCTCAAGATCATGTCTCGTTCAAAGCCCATCTCTTTCACTTCCTGGGTGAGGTAGAAGCGATTTTCGGGATCTGGGTCATCGCACTTGCCGGAGCCGTCCTCTGGTTCTTTGGCATCCAGGGAGAAGGGATTGGAGCCGGCATGACCCAATTCAAGGGCTATATCGACGATGTTAACTTCACCGAGCCTGCATTCGTTGTCATCATCATGGCAATCGCCGCGACCCGTCCGGTGGTGCGCTTTGCCGAATACATTGTCGACAAAGTCGCCAAGATCTTTGGTGGCACTCCCGCCTCCTGGTGGTTTTCCGCTCTGACCGTGACTCCACTCCTCGGCTCCTTCATCACCGAGCCTGCAGCGATGACCATCGCGGCCTTCCTGCTTTCCAAGAAATTTTTCGATCTCAACCCCTCTCCCAAATTTGCATACGCCACTCTCGGCCTGCTCTTCGTGAATATCTCGGTCGGTGGAACCCTCACTCACTTCGCCGCGCCCCCGGTCCTCATGATCGCCGAAAAATGGTCCTTCGGCATGAGTTACATGTTCCTCAACTTTGGCTGGAAAGCTGCTATCGGCATCCTCATCGCCAACACCGCTTACTTCCTCTACTTCAGAGATCAGTTTTCAAATCTCAAAAAATCGGATTCCCGGGACATGCATATTCCAATCCGTTGGGTAGATCGCGAAGACCCCATCCCAACTTGGATCACGGTGATGCACCTTCTCTTTCTTGCTGGCACCGTTTATTTTGCCCACGATCCAAAGTTATTTATTGGCGGCTTCCTTTTCTTCCTCGGCTTTACCCAGGCCACCGGCCATCACCAAAACGAGGTTAATATGAAAAGCCCGATTCTCGTTGGCTTCTTCCTCGCCGGACTCGTCATTCATGGCGGCTGTCAGGGATGGTGGATTTCCGTTCTCCTCACATCCATCGACAACCAATGGGTTCTCATGATTGGCTCCACTCTCTTAACAGCCTTCAATGACAATGCCGCCATCACCTACCTCGCCTCCCAGGCACCAAATCTTTCCATCGGAGTCAAATACGCGGTCCTCGCCGGAGCGGTGACCGGAGGCGGCCTGACCGTCATTGCCAATGCTCCCAACCCCGCCGGACAATCCATCCTCGGACGCTACTTCAAAGGTGGCGTTTCTCCCATGGGGCTGGCCAAGGCCGCCATTATTCCCACCATTATCATGGGAGCCTGCTTCATGCTGATTCCAAGCTCTGGGATGACTAAAGATCCCAAGGCACC
Organism: Akkermansiaceae bacterium; assembly: GCA_029253285.1. GTDB lineage: Bacteria > Verrucomicrobiota > Verrucomicrobiia > Verrucomicrobiales > Akkermansiaceae > SW10. Next base: position 27,398 of record JAQWZU010000176.1, read on the forward strand.
CGAGCCCACCAAAGAGCTGGCGGAGTCAGCTGCGAACACGAAAAAAGTCCAATAAAATGTTCACCGGACTCGTCGAAGCCACAGGCTCGGTCATCTCGCTCACCAACAAAGGAGATCAGGCCCGGCTGGAACTCGCGATACCCTTCGCAGCCGAACTCTCCATGGGCGACTCGGTAGCCATCAACGGCTGCTGCCTCACCGTCGCCGGCTTGGGCGAATCCGTCGGTTTCGACATCCTGGCCCAAACACTGAAAGTCACCTCTCTCGGCCAACTCTCCCAAAGCAGCCTCGTCAACCTCGAGCGCGCTCTCGCAGTCGGTCACCGCCTTGGCGGTCACTTCGTGCAAGGCCACGTCGATACCACTGCCGAACTCCTCGATATTTCTCCCCTCGGGCAGGATTACCGGCTCGAAGTCGCTCTCCCGTCCGAAATCCACGCCCTTTGCCTCGACAAAGGCTCCCTCACCATCGACGGGATCTCCCTCACCATCGCCGAGCTCACTAAAAACTCCGCCGTTTTCTGGATTACCCCGCACACTTTCACCGCAACCCACCTCCACAAGGCCGCTGCCGGCCAAACCGTCAATCTTGAGGCTGATTTACTCGCAAAATACGTCCAAAAGCTGCTCAAACCTTAATTCGGCTCTCAAATAAAGCGATCGCCATCGAAAAGGCTCTCCTAAGGCAGAAAAATATGTTAATTCTCCTTAAAAGTGGCGAAAGTTTTTGTTTTCTCCCAAGGTAGTTATTCTATTCGGGAATTTCATTCAATACGTCCCTTCCTTTGAACCACCTTCATCCCATGATCCGCTCCCTTTGCGCACTCACAACAGCCCTGCCTGTTTTTGCCGCCAGCCCTGATTTCCGGGAGGATATTCAGCCCATTCTAGAGAGCCATTGCGTTCGCTGTCACTCCGAGTCGAAAGTCAAGGGCGGACTCCGCATGGACACCTACGAAAAAATCATGGAAGGCGGAGACACCGCCGACGCCATCGTTCCGGGCAATCCGGAAAAAAGCGAGATGCTCGTCAGGGTCCATCTTCGTCCAATCGATGAAGGAATCATGCCCGACGAGGGGCAAATGCTGAAGCACGAAGATCTCGTTTTGCTCGATGAGTGGGTGAAGGCCGGTGCTCAATGGCCAAAGGGCGTCACACTCACCGAGCGAAAGCCAGTCAAACCCAAACGCGTCGCGATGCCAACAAAGGCTCCGGAATCCAATTTTGAGGCAGCCGAAATGCTCGATGATCTTCTGAAACGCGAAAATGCCGATACCGGCGTTATCACCACCGAGACCCTCACCGATACCGCCTTCCTTCGTCGCGCCACTATCGACCTCATCGGCCGCATACCCACCATGAAAGAAGTGCGGGAATTCGAGAAATGGGGAACCGACCGCCGGATCAAGCTCATCGATAAACTCTCCAATCATCCGCGCTTTGCCGACCGCTGGACCATTTTCATGTCCGATATGCTGCGCATTCGCTCGAATGTCACCGGAGGAAACCAACTCCTTGCCTACATTCACGGCTCCATTGATCAGGAAAAACCCTACGACGAAGTCGTCCGCGAACTGATCAGCGCCTCCGGACGCGCCAATTCCAATCCTGCCGTGGGATACATTCTCGGTGACGACGCCGCACCGATGGAACTCGCGGCCGCCACCTCGCAAATCTTCATGGGTGTGCGCATCGGTTGCGCGCAGTGCCACGACCATCCCTTCGACGACTGGGCGCAAGAGGATTTCTACGATCTCGCCGCCTTCTTCGGAAAAACCAAGCAGGTTCAAAGCCGCCGTCAAAACGGATCGATTTACACCACGGAGGGCGACAAAATGACCGTCCTCTGGCCACCTGAAGACAAAGCCGAGCCCGAAAAGCGGAAACCCGTCGAACCGAAATTCCCTTTCCAGGTCAACGACTTTAAATCGAAACCGGAATACATTAAACGATTCGAGGCTATCAAGGTAATCCGCGAAAAGAAAATCACCAAGGACGATGGCTCCGCTTCACTCGACGCCCTTCTCGATGCCGTCGAACCCAATGTCGGTCGCCCCAGTGATCCGGTGTTAGCGGAAGCCAAAAGGGAAAGCCGCAAGCTCGACGTTCATGGCGAACTCTATCGTGCCAGCGAACTCCGCAAGCAACTCGCCGACCTCATCACCGATCCCCGCAACGATTACTTCGCCCGGGCCTTCGTAAACCGTGTGTGGGCCGAACTCATCGGACGCGGCTTCGTCGAGCCACTGGACAACTTCTCGGACTACAACGGAATGCATCATCCCTCGACGCTCGATTTCCTCGCCCAGGAATTCATCGCCAGCGGATATGACTTCCGAACCTTGGTTCGCATTATCACTCTTTCCGATGCCTACCGCCGCTCCACCCTTCCCGCCGACACCTCCCTCGAACTCCGCGAGAGGAGTGAAAAGAATTTCTCCGCCGCACCCGCCCGCCGGATGATCGGAGAGGTGCTCTACGATAGCATCGTCGTCGCCGGACACCTTGGGGACTTCAAATGGCCCAAAGGCGCGAACAACAAGGAAGTCTCTCGCGAAATCCGCGTAGCCACCGGCGAATATACCGTTGTCAAAAACGAAGGCGCTGCAGCCCCTGCGATGATGGAGGAAAAGAAAATATCCATGCGCAGTGACGGCTACGATCTCGAGTCCTCACTTCAGATCGATTTTAATTCGGTCCTGAGCAGCGAGGAACAAACCGAACTCATTTCCATGCGGAAGATGTCCGACGAGCAGATCAAGGCCAAAGAAATGGCCGCCATGAAAATGGAAGAAGAGCGCAAGGTGATGAATTACAAAACTGAAACGATCACCGAAACCATCGATGACAACCCTCGTTTTGACAGCGCCATGCGCATGGCCACTCCGGCCCCGCCCGCGCACTTCCTCCGCGTCTTCGGCCAGCCCTCTCGTGTAGGATTGGGCGAGTTCCGCGACGAAGCCTCCTCGCTTCGCCAGCAACTCATGATGCTCAACGGACGAATAACCCACGAAGCCTCCCGCGTCGGCACCTTGGAGCCACTCCATCGTCTCCTGAAAAAAGATCAGGATCTCGCCATCAATTGGGCCTACCAGGAAATCCTGACACGCCTCCCGACTTTAGAAGAAAAATCCGACGCCCGCGTCATCGTCAACAAGAGCGCTGACGGCATGGCCGACCTCCGTTGGGCTCTTCTCAACAGCAACGAATTCCGCTTCATCCCCTAAACTCCACATCCAACTCCTAACCGAACCTCACGAGCCATGTCCTGCAAAGATTACCAATTCACCCGACGTAAAATGCTGAAAACCTTCAGCGCCAGCATGCTTGGCATGCCCGTCAGCCAACTCCTCGCCAAATCAGATTCCAACAAGGCTCAAGCCGAACACGTCATTCTCTTTTGGAACAGCGGCGGCATGAGTCATCTCGACACTTGGGACCCGAAACCCGGCCGTAAGACCCAAGGTGAATTTAATCCCATCAAGACCTCCGTCGATGGCATGGAGATCTCAGAAATTTTCCCGCAGCTTGCCAAGCAAATGCATCACGCCGCGCTCATCCGCTCCATCGCCGGAACCAATGGCGACCACGGCCGCGCGCAATACGAACTGCAAACCGGATTCAACCAAAATCCCGCGATCGTCCATCCCGGACTCGGCTCCATCGTCGCTCATGAACGCCAACCTCTCGGCGACCTCCCTTCTCTCGTCAGCATCAGTGGTCAGGGTGCCCGCGCCGGATATCTCGGCCAGCAATGCGAAGCTTACTTCGTTGGTCGCCCCGGACAAAAAGACCCCTACCTCGCTTTCCCTGAGGGCATCAGCCACGCCAGGGGCATGCAGCGATTGCAGATCCTTGAAAAGATGAATGCCCGCACTACCGCCGCGAAAGGCGCTGCGGAATTGAAAGCTTCCCAAACCGCCCTCAAGGACGCCGTCAGCCTCATGGAAAGCCCCGCTTTGAAGGCCTTCGACTTGAAAGAAGAGAATCCGGCCACCGTTGAAAAATATGGTGACACCGAATTCGGTCGCGGAGCTCTCCTCGCCCGACGCCTCGTCGAAAAGGGCGTCCGCTTCGTGCAAGTCAACCGCGGAGGTTTTGACAACCACGGCAACATCTTTGAAGCGATGCGCAATCACGGTGGCGTCATGGACCCCGCCATCGCCTCGCTCATTTCCGACCTCAAGGCCAATGGTAAGCTCGAAAAGACTCTCGTCGTCGTTCTCAGTGAATTCGGCCGCACCCCTCGCATCAACGACGGCGGCGGACGCGACCACTGGGCCCGCGTTTTCAGCTGCATGATGGCTGGTGGCGGAGTCAAGGGCGGAAGTATCGTGGGAGCTTCCGACGAAGACGGCATGGACCCTGCCGAACGCCCGGTTAAGGTCGCCGATCTTCACGCGACTCTCTGTCATGCTCTTGGCATCGACCCGAGCAAGGAACTCACAACACCACTGGGTCGCCCCATGCGTCTTGTTCGTAAAGAAGCAGCTCCCATCCACGAATTATTCGCTTAATCAAAACGTGATCAACCTGAACCGCCTCTTCATTCCACTTCTCCTCGCGCTCCCACTCTTCGCACAGTCACCGAAGACCATCGAGCGCGGCTCCATCATCGAGGACCGCGCAGCACGCAAGCTATTACAGGCCGGCGATTCCCGACTGGAGGTCGGAGAAAACGAAAAGGCTCTCGAGATTTGGGATTCGGTCGTCGAGCGCTACCCGCGCAGCCAGATCCGTTTCGAGGCCCACCTTCGTCTTGCCGATCATCTCCTCAAGGAGATCAAGGACTTCGACAAGGCACGCCTTCATTACGAAGCCGCTGCCGTTGAAACCAACGAGGACGACGAGAAACGCGCCTACGCTTTTCTCAACACCGGAGCTTGTTTCTACGAGGCCGGAAACTACGGGAAATGCTTCAGCATCATGCGTGATGTGATCGAGCAATTTCCAACTTCTCCAGAAGTCAACGAAGCCTACTACTACATCGGACTCGGACACTTTAAACTCGGACACTTCAGCCGTGCCATCGAAGCTCTCGAAAAAGTCGGCACCGCGCTCTCAAACAAGGACAAGCAGATTGAAAAAGTCGAAGCTGGAAAGCGCCTCTACGTAAAAATCGACGATCAGGACTTCGCCATCCTCGAGCCGGGCTCGCAAATCAAAGTCATTTGCCGAACCAAAAGCGGCGACGAGGAAACCATCTTATGTGATCCTGTCGGACGCAATGCACGAATCGCCTTGGGACGCATCCCCACAAAACTCAATAAGGCCACCCCCAACAATGGCACTTTGGAAGTCCGGGGTGGCGATCACATCAAGGTCACCTACATCGACGCCCACACTGCTGAGAAAGGCTTCAACGAAAAACGCCTTAAGGAGGTTGTCGTCGTCGGCAATGGCGTTGCCCGCATTACTGACGGTTCCTATCAACGCGACCTCCCCGCCGCCGTCCTTGGAAAACATCTTCACCTTCAAATCATCGACGCCGATCATGATACGAGCGAGGGAGCCGACAAAGTCGAAGCGACCATCCAGATTTTCCGGCGCAAGACTCCGGATGAAATTGACGACGAACTTGCCAAAGGGGTCGCCAGTGGAGAACTCGTCGAAGGACCCGAAGGTGAAGACCTTAAGTCACAGATCGACCCTCTCCTCATGATCCGCTCTGTTCCGGTTTCTCTTCTAGAGCAGGAACAAAAAGGAACCTTCCGCCTCGCTATCCCTCTCCGCATTGGAACGGCTGAGGGGACTCTCACCGGAGAATCCGGTCAGACTATCCGTCTTATCTACCGCGACGAACAGAACCTCACCGACAGCGCAGCCATCCGCACCTCGGAAACAAAAATCATCGAGGGCAACCTCGGCGAAGTCCGCGTCACCCGCACCGATATTTCAGATGAGGAACTCCGCCTCAAAACCCAACTTCAAACCGCCTCTGCTCTGACTGAAGTGGGTAATCACTACAAGGAATTCGGACTCAACGACAAGGCCGATCTCAAATACACCGAAGCTCTCGATGTCTGCGAAGAAATCCTCGTCGAAGCTCGCAAAGTCGGGGGCAAGCTTCTCGAAGAAACCTACGTGCAACTCTGGCGAATTTATTTCGCCATGGACAAACTCGACTTGGCCCTCGGCATGAGTCGTCGCCTCCTCAACGAATTCCCCTCAAGCTCCTTTGTCGACGAAGCGATGCTCCAACAAGCCCACGTCGAGCGAAAGCGCGAGAACTTCCCGCGTGCCATCAGCCTCTACTCCGCCATCACCAAACTCCCCACCAGCCCGCTACGTGGCGAAGGACAGTTCTACACCGGCGACTGTTACGAGAGTATGGCCTTGAAGGCGAATCTCGGCCAATCGTCACCTCTTTTTGAAAAGGCCTTCCTTGCCTATCAAAAAGTTTACGAGCAATTCCCCGACTCCGGACGCGTCGGTGACGCCGTCGCAAAAATGGCAGCCTTCTACTACCAAAAGGAAGACTACACCCGCGCCATCGATGTTTTCGAAAACGTCCTCTCAGATCATCCCGACGCGAACTTCCTCGACGTCATTCTCTTCAATTACGGACGCTGCCTCTACAAGCTCGAGCGCAAACCCGAGGCCCGTCGCAGATTTGAACAATTAATCAACGATTACCCCGAAAGCGAGATCGCCTCGGAAGCTAACAAGATCGTTGGAGCGCTCAAAAAAGCAGGATTTTGAAAACACCACTTCCCTACCTCGCCCTCGTTCTCGCCCTCAGTCTGCCGGCCCATGCTGATCGGGGCGCCGATTTGGAGGCCAAGCTCAAGGAAACAACCGAAGCTTCCTCCACCGGAGCGAAGCTCATGAAAGAGCTCACTGAGCTCTATTGGAAAAACGAACAAGTATTTGGATTCATCAGAACCACCGGAAAGTTCTCCCGAGCTCAGACGAAAAACCCGGAGCGCGCCGCCATGACGCTGAAGCAAATGGACGGCTACGCCGCCGCGGCTCGTCACGAAGACGTCATTATCACCGGACGACAGTTCCTCGAGATTTTCCCCAAGCACGCCCTCACCAACAAAGTCCGCGACCGTATTGCCACGGCCCTGGAACACACCGGACGGGGTGGCCACGCTGCCGTCGAACGCACCGCCATCTGGAACAATGGAGGGTCGACCGACCAGGGAGTCCACGCCCTTCGTCTCGCCATCAAGGTCAACAATGGCGACTCCTATAAGAAAGCCTCTGCACTCGCCGCCGCGATGGTTGCCAAACTCCCCGCCACTCCCCTTCTCACCGGTGTGGGATTCCAGGGCATGCAGGCCGCCGAGCGCTCCGAGCAATGGGCCGATGGCCTCCAGATTTCCAAAGCTCTTATCCGTCGCAAGGCCCCCATGAACGACGGCACCAAGAAAGACCTTTGGTTCCGCACCGGACGCTTCGAGACCCGTCTCGGACAATTCGAAAACGCCATCCAATCGTATCGCAAGGCACTCAGCCCTGGCAAAGACGACGTCCACCGTAGCCTCATCGAGGCCATGGCCAACGGGAAAAAAGCACCCGCTGAGATCGAAGCCGAGGCCCGGCGCTATATTGCAGCCTATCCATTCAGGGAGGATCGCTATACTCCTCTCACCCAAGCTGCCCATGCGGCCGCGGCAGCAAAGGACACTAATCGCGCGCTCGCTATCGCCGAGGATATTCTCCGTCTAGGCACCCCTACCCCCGACTTACCCCGTGCCTATGTCAAATGGTGTGGAGAAAACCACAAACGCGCCGAACAGGGCCTTATCAAGCTAATCGGCCAAACCGAAAAGGGAGCCGGCACTCTTCGCGCCGTCCTCGCAATCGATGTCTATCGCGACGGGCTCAAAGACGTCGCCAAGGCCCGCAGCATGGCCTATGACTACCTTTCCAAATCTCCTACTGACGACGGTTGGACCGAAGAAATCACCAGTTTTCTTTATGACTCCGCAAGTGGTGAAGAAACCTTCAAAAAAGACCTCGCCACCATCAGCGCCAGCGCCAAGACCTTTCCTCATCTCAGCGGATTCCAGGAGCGGATTTGGAAACGCTCACCTCAAGATAAGAACCGAAAACGCGCTTGGCAATCCAGTGCCAAAGCTCATCAAAACAACTCTATCACCAAGCTCTGGAGATCAACCCTGGAAAAGGGCGGCAAGTCCGGACAGAGTTGTCAAAAGCTCCTCCAACAGAAACTTAGCAAGGAGCAACGTCACTACCTTCTCTCCCGGCTCGCCTACGTATACCGCCATCACCTTGGAGGAAAGTCCCGCGCCAACGCCGCGAAACACTACCAGAGTCTTTGCAAGGAATTCCCACGCGACCTCAGCGCAGCCGAGGCATGGCTCGAGGCCGCTCCCTACTCTGAAGGCGACGGGAAGCAGGAAATGAAAATCGCGGCAGCCAATCACCTCCTCTCCATTCCGGCCGGACCTACGAACTACGAGACTTGGTATCGCATTGTCGAAATCAAAGACGAAACAATTATCCGCAAGGCCATTCCCTGGATTACGGCTTCGACCAAAATCAGTGGCTACAGTTCCGCTCACTCCACCCGCATTGGTGACGTCATGAACGAAATCGGCATGAAAGCCGAAGCCGCCAAGTGGTGGAAATCCCGCATGGATCTCGACCCCAACAACAACGAATACGTCTCATGCGCCCGGCGTTACGCCTCCACCCTCGAACCTGCCGCGGCACAGAGCTTTTTCGGGGCCCGTATGATGGCTGACACCAACTATCACGGGAGCTACGCCGCGGAACTTGCCAACCAGCTTTTCATCGCCGACAAGCTCGAAGCCATGGAGCCCATCCTCAAAAAATCCCGCGCCCGGGCCGATCAAGATCCCTTCCGCTCCTGGGGCATGGGAGACTATCCCGCCCGGAATTGGCTGGATACCACCCGCAACTCCAAAGAATGGTCCGAGGATAAAAAGAACCGCGTTTACCGCATGGTTCGCGACCTCCGTCTCGGCAGGGTCAGCACTGAAGCAGGCCTCGAACTTCTGGCCAAGGAACCCAAATCCATCGAACGACTTCTCAAGGCCCAGACTCTCATCGAACAAGCCGACCGTCACTATGAATCCTGGCGTCGCATCTATCCATACGCGCAAGCCGCCCTTGCACGTAAAGACTTCTCACTCGGCACGGCCATCCTCAATGGACTCCTCAACACCATCCGTTCAGTCGGCAATGCCGAAACAACGGCAGCCCGAAACCTCCTCCGCAACGCTTACGGGAAAATGGGCAGCCTCAGCGCAGACATTCCCGCAGACAGCCCCATCGCCCCCCTTCTCCAAATCATCCTGCATCGCCGTCTTGGCGACGAAGACCTTGCAGAACAAGCCTACTATGCAAACAAGGAGCTCTTCGACAAACACCGCAACGAACTCCCGGTCGAACTCCTTCTCTTTGGCGCCGAAATCCACATCGCCCAGGGAACACCGGAAGACCACGAACGCGCCGAAGATATCCTCCGCGGATGGATGATCAAATTTGGCGAATCCGACAAAGTAGACATCCGCGACAAGTCCCGCATTCAACTTCTCCTCGCCCGCAACTACCAACGGGCTCGGCAATACGACATTGCCCGCGCCGAGTTCACCACCGTTTTAAACATCTACAAGGACCAACCTGAAGCCGTCGACGCACGCTTTGGAATTGGTGAAACCTACATGGCGCAACGCGTCTACGACCAAGCTGCGGAAATATTCACCGACCTCTCGGAAAACCCAAATCCTGCCATCGCCATCCGTGCCAACTTCCTCCGCGGCGTCCTTGCGATCCGACAGGACGACAACCAGGAAGCCCGCAAGATTTTCCTCTCCGTTCTGGAGCAAGCACCCGACACCGAACTGGCCAACGAAACGCTCTACAACCTCGCTGAAGTCTACGGAATCGAACAGCGCTTTCTTACCCAACTCGAGACCCTCCGTACCGTCGGACGCCTCGGACAGGAATCCAAACTCTGGCACACCCCCGGTAAAGCTCTTTCCGTCGTGGTGCAGGATCCCGACCTCGGCATCAGTCGTGGTGATACCCGCATCCCAGTCATCGTCACCACCGAACCCGGGAATGATCGCGAGCAATCTTTCCTCACCAGCGGAGGTGCCGGCAAAGGAATCTTCCTAACCGAATTCCCCACCACTCTCGGAGAACCCACGCCCGATGATGGTGTCCTGCAAGTCACCGGAGGAGACGTCATCTCGGTGGACTACCCCGAAGAATTCAAGAAACAATTTCAGTTCGAATTCCTAAGCAACACCCGCCTGCGTATCGCTTCGGATGGTGCGCTCGAAGTCGCCAGCAGCGAAATCATCAACGAAGACGACGAGACATTCACCGACAACCTAAAAAAAGAAATTGAAGGTAAAAAGGAAGAGCAATCCCGTTCCGCCTCCCGCCCCAAGAATCAGGTCAAACCTGGCAACTTGATCTACACGCAGGTCAAAGACGGCGACCGCGACCTCACCGCCGCTCCGGATAAAGTCAGCGTCAAGCTCACGGCTTCCAGCGGGGACGAAGTCCAAATAATGATCGATGAGGAGAGCCAGCACGGCGGCGTCTTCCTCGGGATGGCACGCACGGGGGAACTTCCCGCCGGAGCCAGCGCCTCCGACTCAGCCCTCGATCGCAATCCGCTCATGGCCATTGACCACTCCACCGACACCGCCTGGCGCAGTGAACCGGATGGCGCGGCCCCCAAGTCGCTCTCGGTCGACATGAAGGAACTTCGCCCAACCGAAGCCATCATTCTCAGCTCTCCGGAAGCCGAACAGGAAGCGCCCGTCCGAATGAAAGTTCGCGGCAGCCACGACGGACGATTCTGGTTCAATCTCGCCTCCTTCCCCACTCCGGCCGAAACTCAACCTTTAAAGTTTACCGAAGCCGGCATGAATCTTCGCGTTTACAAAACGCCTGCCAAAAACCTACGCAAGGCGTATTCCTGGACCGACATTGTCGGCCTCGTTCAAAAAGTCGATCCTTCCGAAACCAAGAAGGTCGAAACTCTTTCCTGGGAAGCTCCCGAGGAAACCAAGGACGCCTTCTTTCTTATCTGGTCCGGCCCCTTCGTCCAAGAAAGAGACGGCGCGATCCGTATCGAAGTCACAGGCCGCAATACTGCCGTCATGTTCAACGGACGACTCGAACTCCCAATCGGCGACGGGGATCAAAGCATCGATATCCACGCGCCTCGCGGTATTCATGACCTCACTATCTTCACAATTTCCACCCCCGACGAGAGAACCGTGGAGGCCCGCCTTGCGAAAGAGAACCGACAGTCCTCTACCGTGAAAATTCGCCCCTTTCTCGCCAGCGACTTCGACCCGGGCTCAGTCGCCGACATTCAGAAATTCACTCCGCTCCCACCGGCTGAAATCAAGCAGGAAGAAAACCGTTGGACACTTTCGATGCCCGCTCGCGAACTTCGCTATGTAGACTTCGAATTCCTCGAGTATCGCGGCGAAGCCATCGCTATCAACAACGTCGAAATCAGCGGAGGTGGAAACAAGCACATGCCACCCGAGGCTGACGTTCTAGAACTCGCCACCAACGATATTCTGGAACTGGCGCCCGGAGACACCGTGAATATCTCCTATCTCGACGAACTCACCGCAGGTGCCGAACAACGCAATCGACTTCTCACTAAATCTCTCACCGCCACTTACTACAACGGCGAGATTACTCCCATCAGCTACGACTTCAACCGCAGCGGTGATGGTTCGGTCAGAGGGGCCCGCAAGGAACTCCTCCGCATCGAACCCGGTGAACGCATCGTCGCCGAAGTCGTCGACTTTGATTTGGATATCGGACTCGACCGAGACGAGGTCGAAGTGGAAGTTCAGATCAATTCAGACCCACCTTTCAAAGTTACCGCTACCGAGTCCGGCTCGTCGACCGGAGTCTTCCTCGTCGAGATCGACACTGCTGCCGAAGCTACCGAAGGAAAGGTCGTCGTCAAAAAAGGTGACAAGGTTTACCTTCGCTACAAAGACACCCAAAACACATTCCCCGGACATGCCTTCTATCGTGAGACAGTCGTCCTACTCAACGAGCCCACCGAGGCCCGCATTCAAATCGTCGGCAGCGAGACACCCATCGAAGGCGCCCCGAAATTCATCCCCGGGACCTTCGACCCCGAGCACGTCAGCAAAGTCGAATACCGACTCCCCCTCACTGTCGAGGTCGTCGACCCAGACCAAGCCAAAGATTCCCGCAGCACCATTCTTGTTGATGTCGTCACCACCCAGGGCGCCAAAATTCAAGTTCAATGCGTCCTCTCCCGCGCCTACGCCACCGACGATGAAACCCTATCCGACGTTCGCAATCCGGCTCTACAGGAAGGCCGTTTTGTCGGTCAAATCCCCCTCCTCCTCGGAGACCCGCAAAGCGCCAACATCGTTCCCGAAGACGGAACACTCCCCCGGGGAGGTCTTGGTAAAGTCATCCTCCCTGTCGACGACGATCCTGAAGCAGCCCTCGACGATGGCTCGAGCAAAAACACCGCCGCCCTAGCGATACTCAACGTCATCGGCTCCGACACCTTCACTGCCCGATACGACGACACCGTCCGCCCCGACGGAGCCAAGACTTCGCTTGATGCCTCGGCAACGCTCGCCTCTGCCGCAACTCTCGAGATCACCGATGAGGAATATTTGGAAACCGCCGAAATTGTATACGTCGGGAAAAAGATCTTCCTCCGCCTTGAAGATCCCGACCGCGACCTTTCCAATAAACGGGACAGGGCCATGATTCGCATCGTCACAGCCAGCGGCGAAGACGAAACGATCGAACTCGAAGAAACGCTCACCCACAGCGGTGTCTTCAGCGCATCTTTCCCGCTCTCGGCTCAGGCCAAGCCCGTTTCTGGAAACTTTGAAGGAAGTATCGAATGCTTCTTCGGAGATGAGATCACTGTCGGCTATCTCGACAACATTCCCCAGCGCCCTGATGGAGAGGCAATCATCGAAAAGATGATACCCGTCGCCATCGGAACCAATGGTGTCATGGCCGCGTTCAGTAAGATCTACAAGAACGAAGACCTCGCCATCCAAACGCAGTTCCACATTGCCGAAAGTCACTTTGAGCTCTTCAAGAGCCACCGCAAACTCAAGCACGACGAGTCAGCCGCCACTGCCCTCGCTGCCGGACGTCGCGTCCTCCGCGAACTGCGTGACGATTATCCGAATCCCAAGTATGCCCCACGCGTTTCCTACCTCCTCGGTCAGTTTGCACAGGAAATGGAAGCCTGGGACGAAGCGATTGCCGCATACGGCTCCATCGTCCGCAATCATCCCGAGCACAACCTCGCTCCGGATTCCCAATACAAACTCGGGCAGTGTCACGAAGAAGCCGGTGAACTCGACGAAGCTCTCGAAGCCTACGTCACTCTCGCCGGCACCTACCCCAAGAGCCCGCTCATCGCGAACGTTATGCTCCGCATCAACGAGCACTTTTATGTAAAGGAAGACTTCGCTGTGGCAGCCTCAGTTGGAGTCAAATTCCTCGAAAAATTCCCCAACCACGAATGGACTCCCAAGATGGCCTTCCGTATTGGCCAGTGCCACTACAAGCTCGAAGAATTCCTCAAGGGCGGCGAAGCTTTCGACCGCTTTGCCAAGCGCTTCCCGGACCAGGAACTCACTGCACAGTCTCTCTTCTGGGCGGGCGAAAGTTACCGCATGGGCAAGGACATCCCCAATGCTTTCCGTCGCTACAACCGCTGCCGCTGGGACTTCCCGGAAAGTGATGCTGCCAAGTATTCCCGTGGCCGTCTTGCTCTCCCCGAGCTCCTGGCTCAATTTGAACGCGAAGCAAATCTGAACGAATAAACAATCAATCATGCTCATCAATCCTACCGCTTACACCCTCGCCAACTCCGGCTTCTTCGAAAGCGGCGCACTAAAGCTTCTTCTCGAAGGCGGCCCCTTCATGTGGCCTCTCCTGGCGCTTCTCATCATGGCTATCGCCGTCATCATCGAACGCTATCGCAGCCTCAAACTATTGGAAAGCGATGCCAGCGCCCTTCGCGAGGAAGTCACCAATCTCCTCTCAGAAGACAAGGTCGAGGAATCTCTCCAACTCTGCGAATCCGCCCGTGGCCCCGTTCCCGCCATTCTCTCCAACGGACTTCGCAAATACCTCGTCCTCCGCAGGCTTAACTACGACCAGGCACAGACGGAACAACAAGTGATTAAAAGCATGGAGAACTACGGCACCAACATCGTCGCCACTCTCGAACGTCACCTTCCCATCCTCGCCACCATCGCCTCGGTTGCCCCCATGCTCGGTTTCCTCGGCACCGTCCAGGGGATGATCGTGGCCTTCGGTGATATCGAAGCCAACATCGGACAACAAAACATCGTGCAGGCTGCCGCCTCCGGAATCCGGGTCGCACTCCTCACCACCGCGTTTGGCTTGATTGTCGGCATCCCGGCCTACATGGCCTTCAATTACTTCACCGGGCTCATCAATGACTTCGTCCTCCAGGTGGAATCCTCCGCTGCCGAACTCATCGAAGTCGTCAGCCTCCGCCTCACTCTCGACAAAGGCGATTCATGAAACTGCAACGCGGCAAATTGTTAGTCGATCCGCCGGCCAGTGCCAGCTCGGACATCGCTTTCATCCTTATCATCTTCTTCCTCGTCTGTGCCGCGGTGCAGCCGGAGACCGGTGTCGCGCAAATCCTCCCAAAAACCGAAGAGAAAAAAGACAAACAAGATCAAAGTAAAAACCTCGAAGTGAACATTACACCGACCAGCATCGTCCTCAACGGCAGCCCGCTCGCACTTCCAGAATTCACGCAGCGTATCACCGCCGCCTTAAAACAAAAGACCCGGGACGCCGACCGTATCGTCACCGTGAAGAGTGCGCCGAACACGCCTTACCCTTTCTGGATTAGGGTCTCCCAGGCTATCAAGCAAGCGGGCGGCATTCTCACGCTCGAACTCGAATCCGATCGCATCATTAACGTCGAATGAAGCTTCAACGCAAAAAACTGACCGCTTCCATCCCCGCTTTCGCGATGGGAGACATCGGCTTTTTGTTGCTCATCTTCTTCGTCATCCTCGCCCGGGCACAAGACGATAGCCACGTGCGATGGCAGCCCGCCAATCTCAAGGAAGCCGACATGGTCGCCTCCCCCCTCGCCAGCGTCACCATCGACACTGGCTTTAAGACCTACCTCGATGGCAAGGAAATCTCTACCGACGAACTCGCCGGAGCGCTCACCAATCTCCTCGGAGAAGCCCCTTCCGGCCAACGAAACGTCTTTCTCAAAGTCCACAAGGAAGCCAAGGCCTCCCATTTCGAACCCGTCATCGCCGCCATCAGTGAGGCCGGGGGCGATCTCATTCACATTCTTGAGCCCGAAGAAAAAGCTACCAAATAATGAAAGGTAAATCCAACAACTCCGACGCTTCCCGCGTCGCCATGGCCAGCACCAAGGCCGATCTCCGTGAGCTGAAATCCAACACAAATGCCACCGTTCAGGAACTGCAACAGTTCCTCCGTGAACTCAAAGGCAAGAGCCCGCAGGAAATGCTCGGCGTGGTCGCCTCCAGCCAACTTTTCCGCTCCACCATCATCTCAGTTATCCTCGTCGCCATCGCCCTCTTCGCGCTCACCGCGATCCCCTACTTTCTTCAGAGCGACAAACCCGCACCCTCAGAAGAAGCCGCTGTGGCCCCAACGCCCGCCGCCCCGCCTTCAACGCCCACTCCAGCGGCCCCGGCCCCAAAACCAGCCGATCCCGACACGCCTGCATCGCTCAAACCTCTCAAGGTCAACGAAACCATCACCGCTCCCTCAAACAGCAATCCTCTTGAGGATAAAGGCGGCGATTTCCTAAAGGATCTGGAGTAGCAACAGCCACCCGGATGCCCAACAAACCCAACAAGATCTCTGTCCCCGACTGGCTTCTCCGCCTCAGTCGTCGGCCGGTCATGTTGACTTGGATTTACGTGGTGTTGTGGTGTCTTATTTGGCTCGATGCCCACGCTTGGTTTCGCCTGAGCTATCTTACTTCGGCCATCGGATTCGCCACTGCGGTCCCGGTTTGTTACTTCTGGATCCGCCACCACCGCAACTCGTCGCTTATCGTCAGGCGCGCCGTTTTCAGCATCTCCTATCTTCCCCTCTGGCAACTCATCGTCCATCTCCCTCTCCTCAATTACTCCTACTCCCTCTCCTCAACTCTTACCCAGGTCGGCACCGCCGGAGCCTTCTTCCTCGGGTTAGGTTGGGCCGTCTGGTGGATCGACCGCGAGACCAAACGCGTCTCCGAACCCAAAATTAAAAAGATCATTTGGGACCCACGGCAACTCGTCGCCTGGTATTTCGGTAATAAGAACAACAAGCTCCGACAGTCCATCTTCACCCTCATGAGCTACACCTTCATGTTTGGCCTGATGGCATTCTTTCTCACCCGCCTATCCGGTTGTAGCATCTACGAATCCCCCCGCGGCGGCGGCGAGGAAACCCAACTCAAGCAGATCGTCAAAATTCAAAAGGTCATTAATAAGAAGTACGTCATCAATCCATACTCCAGTATCCTATTCAACCCGCCGCCTATCGATGACGTAAAACTTCAAGTCCTCGAAGTCACCGAGCACCTCTACAAGATCGGTCAGGGCAAAGGCGACGGCGCGGGCTTCTCCGCCGGCACCACACGCGGTAAGGTGCGCTTCATTCGCCTCAAGTACGACGGTGGTGATTGGGAACAGGACATGGACCGTGGCTCCGACCTCAATCTCCTTACCGAATACGGCGTCCGCACCGGCCACCCCGTCAGCGACCGCCCCGAGCCCATGGAGATTGGCCGCCTCAAAAGCTTCCCGCCCCGCAAAAGCCCACCCATGGTTTACATGACCGGGCAGCAAAGTATTAATTTTAGCGCGAAGGAAATCAAAGTCATGCGCAGCTACCTTCTCGAGCACCACGGCATGCTCTTTGGCGACAACGGCGGTAGCTCCGGTTGGGAAGGACAGTTCGTCTCCATGATGCAAAAAGTCCTCCCCAAGATCGAACCAATCTCAGTCTACCTCGACCACACCATCCACCGCATTCCCTACCCGCTCCCCAAACTTCCCATCGTGGCTCCCCACGGGCGGTCCAACGCCCTCGGCTGGGTCGTCAACGGACGACTCGTCGCCTATTACCACCCCGGCGACATTGGCGACGCCTGGGCCGACGGCCACTCCGGCGTTCCCCGCGACGTCTGGGAATCCAGCTACCAACTCGGCGTCAACATCATCTACTACGCCCACGCCGAATATAACAAATGGCTCGAAGCGACCAAAAAGTAACCCATTTCACCGACATGAATTTACGCCTCATCACTTTCTTTTTTCTCATCCTTGCCACGCTCTCACACAGCAAGCTCACCTCTCTTCAGCAGATCGACGTCAAGACCTTCGAGAAGATGCGCGAGGTCGAACGCTATCAGATCAAAATTGCCGAAAAGCATTTCCTAAAGGGAACCTTCAAGGTTGCCCTCGCCGAATATGAGAAATTTCTCACACTCTATGAAAAGAGCCCCGGCGCTCCCTATGCCCAACTCATGTGGAGCCATACCATGATGAGATTAAAAAAGCCCAAGACCGCCCTGCGCGACGGCTTTCAATCCGTCATCGATTACTGGCCTGATTCCCACGAAGCTACCATCGCCGCCTATTGCATGGGCGACGCCTACCGCACCATGGGCGAAGTCAAGGACGCCCAGAAGTCCTTCCGCTTCCTCATCACGGAATACCCCGATCACGAAATTGCCATCCGCGCCCGACAGGACCTCCTCCACTACTCCCGACTCCATCAGGACATGGACGAACGCCTTTCTCTCCTCAACGAACTCACCTTTAAGATCAAGCGAACCGACAAAGCCAAGGACGCCTGCGTTAAGGCCTGTCACGAACTCGCCGAAATCCATTGCTTCGCCCAAAAACTCGACGAAGGCAAAAAAGCCCTCGCCACCACATACGCCGGCCCCAAACTCTTCGACCAGGTCTTCAGCCTTTCTGCCAAAACCGTGACCCACCTCCTCAAGGAAGCCAAAACAAGACCCGCCGCCCTCAAGCTCGGCGACCAGCTTATCAGGGAACTCCGGGCCGAGACCTCGGTCCGTCCCGAGATCGCCAAAGACCTTCTCTATCGGGTGGCCAATCTCCATGGAACCCTTGGCCGCCCTTCCGACACGATGAAGGTCTACGAGGAAATCGGTGAGAAGTTTGGTATCGAAGACGGCCTCCGCGGCCGCATGGCCGACTGGCACCTCTCCCGCAACAAACTCGACTCGGCCTATCGCATCTACGGTCAATACGACAACAAGGTCAACGGCCTCTCTAACATCGCCTCACTCCAACTAAAGGAAGGCAAAACCGAGGAAGCCATCGAAACCTACCGTCAGATCATCGAAATCGATGGCGAAAACTCCGGCACCTACCTATGGACCATCGCAGGATGTTACGAAAAACTCTCCGACTGGAAAAAAGCCATCGCCTGCTACCGGCAGGTTGACCGCTTCCCTGCCAACTACTTCGCCATCGCCAATTGCCACCGCCGCCTCGGCCAGCAAAAGGAAGCCATCGTCCTCTACAACCAATGCAAGGTTGTCGAGAAATCCGCCCCCGAGGCCACCATCCAAATCGGCTACACCTACGAAGAAGCCAAGGATAAGGAAAAAGCGATCCGTACCTTCCAGCTTACCTGCAAACGTTACCCCAAATCCGGCCAGGCCAGCCGCGCCCACTCACACCTGCAGAACAAATACAACATCAACGTCACCCTCGGCGGAACGGAGGAAGAGTAGCGATCACTTTCGTTTAAAAGCGGACGCATCAGCTCAAAGGCCCACCCTGATTATGGTCACCCCAGCTTCTGCAGCGTCTTCTCAATCAACTTCTTCGTCCCGAGGACTCCGGCGACCGAATTCTTTCCGCCTTCGAATTCAATGCCAATGTATCCCTTAAATCCGCCGTCCTTCACGATCTTGAGCATGCGGTGAAAATCGGTATGCGCGGCTTCTCCGTCCTCATTAATCTGATGAACCTTGGCACAAATCGCCTTGGCCCAGGGTAGCATATCCTTGACTCCTTGATACTTGTCGTAGCCCTTAAAATTCCCAAAGTCCGGCAAGGTCCCGCAGTTATCCACCTTCACCGACTCCATCACCTCCTTAACCCAGTCCCCCTTGCTCGACCAGTTGCCGTGATTCTCGACAATGGCATTCATCTTCATCGGCTTTAAGAGATCGCACAGTTGATGCAGCCCGTCCGCCGCCTGCTTCTTGACCTCCTCACGATTTCCTTTCGAACGACAATCGACCCGGATCGAGTGACATCCCAGTTCCTTGGCAAACTCCCCCCAACGAGCCAGCAAGGCCGACGCTTTCTTCCGTTCATTGGCATCGGCTGAATCAAGCGCGAGGTCCGAGCGACAAAGCATCAATTGACTTTTGACCCCAAGATCCCCGACACGCTTTTTTAGCTCCGCGAGAAACTCGGCGGAATCAATCTTATCCTCAAAGAAGCCGTTAAAATACTCGAGCGCCTTGATCCCAGTTTTGTCGATGGCGAACTTCGGATAGTCCAGCGGATCCAACGCCTTCGAGCGAAACATGCTCGCAAAGGAATACTGCTGCAGCGAAATCTGCAGCCACGGGGTCTTCTTTTCCTCATCCCCGAAAAGAGAAGCGGTAAAAGCGGCGGGAATGGCAGTGGCAAGAAAGGAGCGGCGGGAAGTCGAAGTGGTCATAATATTAATTAGAAAGTGATACGGCAAAGACTAGGAACTGTCCCTCCCCGAGCCAAGGCCCTTTCTTCTCCAAAAAATATTCCTTTCCCCAGCCCTCATTGCCTCTCTCAGACCAGCGGGAGACCCGAAGGATATTGCATTCACTATCAACCAACACCAAATTGCCTAAGCAAAGCTATGAAAGCTCTTCCCATTCTTGTCTCTTTTCTCGGGCTCTGCGCCGCCGGATTCGCTGCAGATGCCCCCTCCGCCAAGGCTCCGAATATCCTTTTCATTCTGGTCGATGACCAGCGCAACGACACCCTCGGCTGCGCCGGTCACCCAGTCATCAAAACCCCGCACATCGACCGCCTCGCCAAAAACGGGGTTCGCTTCGAGCATGCCTACGTCACCACTCCCATCTGCATGTCCAGCCGGGCGACGATCTTTACGGGAATGACCGAAGCCGGACACGGCTACACCGGTGGCGGCTTCCCTGCGACTCCCGTTCAGAAGATGGATGTAGACAGCAGTTTCCCGGTTCTCCTGCGCAGTGAAGATTACCGGAATGGTTTCTATGGAAAGCAGCACGTAAAATTCGCGGAGGGTAAAGAAGCGGCTCTAAAGCGGATGTTCGATGATCACAAAGTCTACGGCGGCGGACCGCATTTCATGAAGCAGCCCGACGGGTCGAAACGACATACGGCAGACTTGATCGGAGATCGCTCGGTGGAATTTATCCGCTCCCAACCGAAGGAAAAGCCCTTCTGCCTCTACATGAGCTTCAATATCGCCCATGCGCGAGACGGCGACCATCGTCCCGGCATTGGCCATTTCCCTTGGCCGCCTGCCGTGGATGGCATGTATGACGACATCGACCCTGCAACTCCGCGCCTCGGCGATCCCAAATACTTCGAGATGCAGCCGGACTTCCTCAAAGAGTCGCTGAACCGGGTTCGCTGGTATTGGCGCTGGGACACCCCGCAAAAATACCGGATCAACATGCAGGCCTACTACCGCATGCTCTCAGGCATGGACGGAGTGATCGGCAGGGTCCTCAATGAACTTACGACCCGGGGTTTGGCGGAAAACACGGTGGTGATCTACACCGCCGACAACGGCTTCTACATGGGCGAACGCGGATTCGCCGGGAAATGGTCTCACTACGAAGAATCACTCCGCGTCCCGCTCATCATCCATGATCCACGACCTGATCGCATGAAACGGAACACCGTGATCCCGTCCCTCGCGCTGAACCTTGATCTCCCCGCGACAATACTAAAACTTGCCGCCATCGACGTCCCTGAAAAGTACCAAGGGAGAAGCCTGCTCCCCTTGCTCCGGGGATCGACTCCGACAGACTGGCGCTCAAACTTTTTCACCGAATTCAATTCTTCCAACAAAAAGCTCCCTGATTGGCGGGGCGTGCACGGAAAGCGCTACACCTATGCCAACTACTACGGGCAAAAGCCTGCTGTGGAAATCCTTTATGACCTAGAGGAGGACCCGGACCAAATGAACAACCTCGCGAGCGATCCCGGGCACAGGGAAATACTCAACAGAATGCGCTTCCGGACAGAAAGTTATCTCAAGGAATACCGTCGTCCTGAGATCATGAAACTTAAGGTCGCACCGAAGTAGCCAAGGCGATGATCTTAGAGATCTTTACGTCGTCGATTCAGCGAACAAAAACAGAACCTTGCTGTCTCCAGTGGGAAGATGATCCTCGCAAAATCCAATTCCCTGAATTCCGAAATACCAAACTTAGCTGGCGGCAACAGATTTCAGTTGTGGTCCGATGGCAAGTCCGCTGAGAATATCGCATGAAGAAGCCCTCTACTTGTCTCAGGCTCGCCACCGCCACGATACTCTGCCTCGCGGCTACCGCGGTAGGCGCCGACAAACGGCCGAACATCCTGATTGTACTCACCGACGACATGGGTTTCTCCGACCTTGGCTGCTTCGGTGGTGAGATTGACACTCCCAACCTCGATGCACTGGCCGCCGGCGGTTTGCGCTTCACCGAATTCTATAACACGGCGCGCTGCTGGCCAACACGCGCAACTCTCATGAGCGGACGCTACAGCAACAAGCTCGGACCAGCGCAGGTCACGATCCCGCAAATCCTCAAGACCGCAGGCTACGACACCGGAATGGTCGGTAAGTGGCATCTGGGCATGAACCCAAAAAAAGACGGACCAATTCAGCGCGGCTTTGACAACTTCTACGGAACCATGACCGGAGCCGGCTCGTTCTGGGACCCTTACACCCTCACCCGTGATACCGAGGCCACCGAACCGGATAGCAACAACTACTATTACACCGACAAGATTGGCAGCGAAGCCGTCCGTCAAATCCAGAGTTTCGCACGTTCAGACAAACCCTTCTTTCAATACGTTGCCTTCACTGCGGCCCACTGGCCACTCCACGCACCGGAAAAATCGATCCAGAAATATCTCAAACTATACGAAGGTGGTTGGGATCAACTCCGCAAAGAGCGCTATGCTCGCATGCTGAAAATGGGAATCATCGACAAGGAACGCTGGCCGCTGCCGGAACGCGAGCCGAGGGTCAATGACTGGAAAACGGTCGACCACAAAACCTGGCACATCCGCAACCAGGCCATCTACGCGGCGATGGTCGACCACATGGACCAGGCAGTCGGCCGGATCGTCACGGCCCTGAAACGCACGGGGCAATTCGAGAACACGCTCATCATCTACGCCCACGACAACGGCGCCTGCCCCGAGCATCTCAGCGGCAACGGCTGGAACACCGCCAACAATATTTTGGCGAAAGCGAAGCAAGGGGGCCAAATCGTGGCGGTCGGTGACCAGTATGATGTCCCGATGGGGGGTCCACTGACCTACGGAAGTGTCGGGCACAACTGGGCCCACGCGCAAAACACGCCGATGCGACGCTATAAGTCGAACGTCCACAACGGCGGAGCCTGCACGCCCGCGATCATGCACTGGCCAGGCGGCTTGAAAACCAAGCCTGGCTCAATCACCGCGGAACGCGGCCACGTCGTCGACCTCATGGCCACCTGTCTCGAACTTGCCGGCACCAGCTATCCGGAAAAGTTCACAGACAAGACACTCGAACCACACGAGAGCAAGTCGCTCGTGCCGATACTGACCGGTGACTCGACCGACCGCAATCACGCCTACCTCTTCAACCACTCAGGCACCCACGCAGTCATCCGCGGCGACTACAAGATCGTGCGTGAGGGAAAGCGTCCGTGGGCACTCTATAACCTAGCCAAAAATCGTACCGAGACGATCGACCTCTCCAAGAATATGCCACAG
>JAQWZU010000178.1 GCA_029253285.1 Akkermansiaceae bacterium
CCGGCCATGAGCATGGTCATGGCGTCGGCATTGTGGCCGCGGCCGATGGCGTAAACACCGCCACGTTTGTTGTTGTCGGGCGTGCGGCCGAATTCGCCGCTCCAGATGACGAGAGTGTCGTCGAGCATGCCGCGTTGTTTGAGATCGCGGATCAGGGCGGCGACGGGTTTGTCTACAGCGGCGATGCGTGAGGAATGTCCACGCTCGAGGTAGTCGTGGCTGTCCCAACCACCGGCGAAGATTTGGACAAAGCGGACGCCTTTTTCGACGAGGCGGCGGGCCATGAGACATTGGCGCCCGAAGTCGTGGGTGGTCTTGTTATCCATGCCATACATGTTGCGGACGTGCTCGGGTTCGCCGTCGAGATCGACGACTTCTGGGACTTCCATTTGCATGCGGTAAGCGAGTTCGTACGACTCCATGCGCGCGGCAAGGTCGGCATGTTCGGGGTGCTTGCGGGCGTGTTCGTCATTGAGGCTGGCGAGGGCATCGAGCGCGGCGCGTTGGTGGTCGCGGGATTTGAATGGCTGTGATTCAAGATCGAGAAGCGGGGAGCCGGTGGGGCGAAGGGCGGTGCCTTGATAGAAGGCGGGGAGAAAGCCGTTGGACCAGTTTTTGGAGCCGCCCTGAGGGAGGGCCATTTCGGTCATGACGACGTAGCCGGGGAGGTTTTGGTTTTCGGAGCCAAGTCCGTAGGTGGCCCAGGCACCGAGAGCGGGATCAGCACCGAGCCGGCTGCCGGTATTCATGTGGAAGAGGGCCTCGGGGTGGTTGAGGGACTCGGCCTGGCAGCCGCGGTAGTTGCAGAGTTCGTCGGCGACGTAGGGATCGGCTAGGTGTTCCCATTGATCGCACATGTCGATACCGTTGGCGCCGACTTTGTTAAATTTAAAGGGGCTACCGACGTAGAATTGGTATTGTCCGGAGGCGAGGCCGCGGTCGTTCTTGGATTCGGTTTTGTGGAGCTCGGTAAGCTTTGGTTTTGGATCGAAGGTGTCCATGTGCCCAGGGCCGCCTTCCATGAAAAGCATGATGACGTTTTTGGCCTTGGGTTCGCCCATGGGTGGCTTGGGTGACATGGGTCCAGCTTCCTTGGCAAGGAGGTCGGTCATCGCGACTGAACCGATGGACGCGCCGAGGCCGTAAAGGAACTCACGACGTGAGTGCGCGTCGGAGAAGGGACGGGAGCAGAGTGGTGATTGCATGGCGTTAGAAAGATGAGGGTTGATCTAGTAGCTGTAGACGAATTCGTGAGAGTTGAAGATCAAGAGGCAGAAGTCGGCGAGGGCTCTGGTTTCGGGGGAGACGTCGGAGGCTTGGGTGTCGGAGAGGTAGTCTTCGAAGACGGGAAGGATTTCCTGGTATTCGAAAGGCTGGCCGCTTAATTCTTCGACGAGGGAGCGCGTGATCTCGGTGGGATACTTGCGTTTATCAGGAGTCTTGTTGCGGTGGTAGCCTTGCATCTCGGTGACGTATGTTGCCATCTTTTTCACTTCATCGTCCGAGGCGTTTCGGCTGAAGGCGAGGTGGAAGGCGCGTTGAATTTGCTCGGGCAAGGTTTCGGCTTCTTTTTCGAGTCTGAGGGCAAAGGCGATGGAGCGATCGGTGACGAGGTCGCTGTTCATCATGGTGAAGGCCTGGGGTGACACCGAGGCGGCATCGCGATCTTCGCAGGAGTCGTTGGGATTCGGCTGGTTGAAGGTTTCGAGGAAAGGATCGGCGAGGCCACGCACGCGGTATGCGTAGATGGAGCGACGGTTGCGTTCCTTGGCGGTGCGGGAAGGTAGGTAGGTCGGGGCGATCGAGAACTGAATCATGCGGGGTTGCAATGCGACCTCGAGGTTCATTTCCGGACGAGTTGGAAGGCCGCCACCTTTTGGATTCATTTCACCGGTGATGTGAAGCATGCCATCGCGGAGTTCTTCGGCGGTGAGCCGGCGGTTTGGGAAGTAGGCGATGAGGTCATTGTTGGGATCTTCTTCGTTGAGTTTGTATTGATCGGGGTGTTGTCCCGACTGTTGGTAAGTCGCGGAGTTCATGATCATGCGGTGGAGGCGTTTGATCTTCCATCCCTTCTCGACGAAGTCGGCGGCGAGCCAGTCGAGAAGTTCGGGGTGAGTGGGCTTGGCTCCCTTGACACCGAAGTTGTTCGGGTTTCCGGCGATGGGTTTGCCAAAGTGATATTGCCACACGCGGTTGACGAAGGAGCGGGCGGTGAGGGGGTTTTTGGGATGGGCAATCCACTTCGCGAGAGCGAGGCGACGGCCGTTGAGCTTGTCGGCGATTTGATAGGGATCGTCTTTGCTGGCTCCCTCGACGGGAACACCCAGTGCGCTCAGGACGCCGGGAGTAACTTTGGCGCCGGGAGCTTCCAGAGAGCCTCCGGTAAGAATGTGGGAGTTGGGCTTTTGGGGTGTTTTGTCCTTTTGGCTAATACGCAGCTTTCGGGCATTGAGGGACTTGGGGTCGGTTCCATTGTAAACCGATTGCACCATTGGTTCGAAGCGCTCAAAGCGACGCTTCCAGATCCAGTCGTCTTGCTCGCGGACTTTGAGTTGGCCCTTTTCGGTTTCGTTCAAGCCAACGTGGCGAGGCGGTTTTTTGTCATCGGGAAGTTTCCTGCGGCCATTGAGGTCGACGTATTCGAGATCATTTTCGGAGTACCACTTCTTGGCAGCAGTTTCGACCTTCTCCTGAAGGCGAACGGCTTCGGAGTGGGCGAAGTTGTAGAGACGTTCGACTTGGGCTTTTTCGTGATTAAAGCGTTCCTTGCTCTCCTTTGAAGTAAAGGAGGCGCGGCGTTCGGCGAGTTGAGTGCCGGCGAAGACCGAATACATGCGGTAGTAGTCCTTGGTGGGGAGGGGATCGAATTTGTGATCGTGGCACTTGAAGCAGCGCATGGTGGTGGAGAGGAAAGTCTGGCCCACGGCATTGACGACATCGTCGAGGTATTGCTGACGGGCTTCTTTGACTTTGACCATGGCGGGATCCCAGGGACCCATACGGAGGAAGGAACTGGCGACGAGGTATTCGCTTTCTTGTTCGTTGTAGTGACCTTTGATCCGAAGGCCTTCGTATTTCTTTTTATCGCCAACTCGTTTGCGGAGAGAGTTGTCGGCGAGTTCGTCGCCGGCGATTTGCTCCATCACAAATTTGTTGTAGGGCTTGTCCTCGTTGAAGGTGCGAATGACGTAGTCACGATACCGCCACATGTTGGAGCGTTCGAAGTCGTTGGAAAGACCACCGGTGTCGGCGTAGCGGGCGACGTCGAGCCAATGTTGGCCCCAACGTTCGCCGTAGTGGGGCGACGCGAGGAGGCGGTCTATGAGGGCGGCCCATGCTTTGTCGAAATCCTTGGCGGCTTCAGTGTTGAACTGGTGAACCTCGGTTGGGGTGGGCGGTAGGCCGGTGAGATCGTAGGTGGCGCGTCGAATCAGAGTGCGGAAGTCGGCACGTGCAGTGGGCTTGTGCGTGGCTTTGGCAAGCTTGGCGTAGACGAAGGAATCGATGGGTCTGTGATCAGCGGAAGGGAGCGCCGGTTTTTCCAGAGGCTGGAAAGCCCAGATGTCTTCAGGGGCGTATCGGCGAAAGGTCCAGTCGTCGGCGAGGCCTCCCGAGGTTTCGACGATGGCCCCTTCATTGGTGACTTTCTTGCTGCGTTCGGCGAGGCGGATCTTGTTTTGGACTTCGTCGTTGGGCCAGGGAGCGCCGTTTTTGATCCAAGTTTCAATGTGGCTGATTTGTTCGGGAGTGAGCCGGTCGTTTTCCTTGGGGGGCATTTCGTAATCGTCGTCCTCCCACTTGATCACGGTCATGAGGAAGGATTTTTCGACATCCCCGGGGACGAGGAGCTCGCTGATGAATTCACCACCTTTGAGAAAGCCGTCGCGGGTGAGAAGATTGAGGTCCCCCTCAATGTCTTTGGGGTCATCGCCATGGCAGGCGGCGCATTTTGCCGAGATGATAGGGAGAGCGTAGATCGTGGCGTGCTCGTCCGGAGTTTGGGCGCCAAAGGCATTGGCGTTGAGGGCAAAAAGAAGAATCAGGCGTTTCATCCAGAGAGTGATTTTTGAGGTGGTGAGGTTACCAGCTACAGTTATTCACCAGAACCTTGCGTTCCATGAGGAAGAAACTGTCCGACAGCTTATCTTTTTTCAAGTGATTGGAGAAAATCTGCGACCTTGGGGCTTTTCTCTTCCGGGGCCCAGGGGGCGAAGTTCTTGTCGGTGGTGGGATCATAAGGGCCGATTTTGATTTCGAAGATCACGGTGTCGGGCCTTTTGATGATCATGCCGTGCCAGAGGCCGGGTTCGAAATCAATGAGGGGATTTTGGGGGGTGAGGGCGAGGCGGTCGAGGATTTCGCCTGATTCGCTGAAGACGAGAAATTCCAGTTCACCCTCGAGCAGGCAGAGGGATTCGGTGGCGTGGGGGTGGGGATGCCGGTGGGGGCGGATGTAGGTGCCGGGTTGGAGGAAGTTGAGGAGGCGTTGGACGTGGGCTTCCGAGGTTCGCTGAACCGGCATGATCATGCGGCGGCGCGGGCTTTCGCGGGAGGCCTTTTTGCCGGTCTCGAGGAGATCGGGTGTGAGACGGAAGAGGTCGCCGGTGGGATTGGGCAGGGCGTTGGGCATGGATGATCAATACGATATTTCGGTACACGAGAAAACCGCCGAGTTTTCTCCGGCGGTGCTACTGGCAGAAGGGTGCGGTCTGCCGGACCGAATATCAGCAAGTCAGCTTATGACTTGTAGCGAAGGCGCTTCTTGTGGCGATTTGCCTTCATGCGCTTACGACGCTTGTGCTTGCTGATCTTGGTCTTCCGACGCTTTTTCAGGTTACCCATAATTCGTGGTGGTTGTTAAGTTCTGCGGGTTTAAGGAACCGCAATTCCGTTAAAGTGTTTTGGTTAGAGAACGATCTTGTTGAGAGGGTATTCGATAATGCCCTCGGCTCCCAGTTCTTTCAGATCCGGGATGATCGAGCGGGCGATGCTTTCGCAAATGATGGTTTCAATGGCGACCCAACCTTCTTCGGCAAGCCGGGAGACAGTCGGGCGGCGCAGGGAGGGGAGTTTTTCGAGCACGGCGTCCAGATTAGCTGCCGGGAGGTTGGCCTTGAGGCCGACTTTGTCGCGGGCTTCGAGGGCTCCTTTGATCATCATGACCATGCGCTCCATTTTAGCGCGCTTCCAGTCGTCGGCAAAGGCGTCCTTGCTGGCGTAGAAGTGGGGGAAGGAGGAAAGGAGTTCGTCCACGACGCGCAGCTTGTTGGCGCGGAGGGAAGAACCCGTCTCAGTGACATCGACGATGGCGTCGACGAGGTCGGGGACTTTGACTTCGGTCGCTCCCCAGGAAAATTCGACATTCGCGGTGACGCCTTTTTCAGCGAGGTAGCGGTTGGTGATTTCGAGTCCTTCGGTGGCGATGTGTTTTCCTTCGAGATCTTCGACCGTCTTGATGGGGGAATCTTCGGGAACAACGAGGACCCAGCGGGTAGGGCGGGTCGTGGCGCGGGAGTAGGGAAGCTCGGCGAGGTCGACGAGATCGACATCGTGTCCATAGGCCCAATCGAGTCCGGTGATCCCGCAGTCAATGAACCCCTGATCGATGTAGCGCGCGATTTCCTGGGCCCGGATCATGTAGATATCCAAGCCGTCATCGTCCGAAGAAGGACGAAGTCCGCGGTCCGAGGTGTAGATGTTGTAGCCAGCCTTTTCAAGAAGCCGTAGGGTTGGATCTTGCAGGCTACCTTTCGGCAGGGCGATTTTAAGTGAGTTCTCCACGTGGGGCGGCGGTTTTACCCGCGAATTGGTGGGAAGCAAGTATTTTGAGCGATTCCTGCCTGAGAGTGGCTGAAAGCAGCCTGATTTTCGGCTTCGGGAGGCGGGCAAATAATGCCGGGAGGGGTAATTTCGGGCTCGTTCGTCGCGCAGGAGGCCAGAGCGATGGATTCAGCGGTGATCAGATTGCCGGAGAGGCTTTTGTAAAAGGGGGCGCAAACCCGTTCATTGGCAGATTTGACGATGAGAGCAGAGCGTTCGGGTTCCGAAAAGAGAGACCGCTAGAGGGTGTCCGATCCGTAATACGGCTGGAGAGCCTCGGGGATGTTGACGGTGCCGTCGGCGGTTTGATGTTGCTCGACGAGAGCGACGAAGAGACGGGGCAGGGCGGTGCCGGATCCGTTGAGGGTGTGGCAGAAATGGTTTTTGCCTTCGGCGTCCTTGTAGCGGAGCTTCATGCGGCGCGCCTGATAGTCGCCAAAACTCGAGCAACTTGAGACTTCGAGATATTTTCCCTGACCGGGTGCCCAGACTTCGATGTCGAAAGTTTTCTGGGATCCAAAGCCAATGTCGCCGGTGCAGAGTTCGATGACTTGATAGTGCAGGCCAAGTTTTTGGAGTGCCGCTTCGGCATGGCCGGTGAGTTCTTCGAGGAGAGCGAATGATTGATCGGGATGAACGACCTGGACGAGTTCGACTTTGTCGAATTGGTGAATGCGGATGATGCCTCGATTATCGCGTCCGGCGCTCCCTGCTTCACGACGAAAGCAGGGAGTATGTCCCGTCAATTTGATGGGAAGATCGGCTTCGGCGAGGAGAGTGTCGCGGTAAAGGTTCGTGATGGGAACTTCGGCAGTCGGGATGAGAAACATCTCGTTGTTTTCAATCCCATACATGTCGTCCTCGAACTTTGGAAGTTGAGTCGTGCCCACCATGCATTCGCGCCGCACGACGTGGGGGACGTTGACTTCTTCGTAACCGTGTTCACGGGTTTGAAGATCGAGAAGGTATTGGATCAAGGCGCGCTGGAGGCGGGCTCCCTTGTCGCGGTATACCGCAAATCCCGAACCCGAAATGCGGGCGCCGTCATCGAAGCTGATCATGCCGTGTTTTTCGGCAATCTCGAGGTGGTCCTTGGGTTTAAGGAGGGCTTGTTTCTCTCCCCAGGTGCGGACCACGGGATTGGCTTCCTCGTCTGCTCCGACAGGGCAATTTTCGTGCGGGAGATTGGGGATGTTCAGAAGGAGCTCTTCCTGACGCGCGGCGGCCTTCGAGCCCTCGTCGTCGAGCTTTTTAATTTCGTCGCCGATCTTTTTGACCTCGGATTCGATGGCCGATGAATCTTCGCCGTTGGCGCGGAGTTTTCCGATCTCCTTGGAGGTTGATTTACGTTGCGATTGGAGCGCTTGTTTTTCGGTTTCGTTTTTGCGACGTGTTTCGTCACAGGCGAGGACTTCGTCGATGAGATCACCCGAGCCATCGTGACGATTGGCGAGGCGTTCTTTGAAGAGGTCGGGGGTTTCGCGGATGAGCTTGATGTCGAGCATGGAAGATCGTGGTGAAAGGTTTCAGAGAGTTCCTGACCGCGATTACCCGATTTTTGCCTGAGTGGCAAAGGTCTATTAGTGATATTTCAGAGGGGAGAGAGAGTCGTTCGCCGAGGGTAAAAGAAAGCGGCCCCGAAGACCAATCCGGAGCCGCTTTGCACAAAGCCAGGATGCGCTCATTTGAGCAAAATCTGGCGGCGCCGAAGCGCTGGTCGAATAACGTCGCCGGATTCGCGATTTTGTCGCCGGATTTGCAAATAATTTTGTAAAAATCGGCTAGCCCCTTTGGCTCTAGGGAAAGCGGGGGAGAGACAATTTGT
Organism: Akkermansiaceae bacterium; assembly: GCA_029253285.1. Classification (GTDB taxonomy): domain Bacteria; phylum Verrucomicrobiota; class Verrucomicrobiia; order Verrucomicrobiales; family Akkermansiaceae; genus SW10. The sequence continues at coordinate 7,649 of JAQWZU010000178.1, forward strand.
CGCGCCTGAAAAACTTACTTAATTGAGCTCGCGAGTTCCGCAAATGGACCGTCATTTTCGAGTAATTCCTCGTAGGTCCCTTCCTCGATAAGGCGTCCTTTCCCGAGAACGTAGATTTTGTCAGCGTTCTGGATCGTCGAGAGACGGTGAGCGACCACGATGGAGGTTCGGTTCTTCATCAACTCGTCTAAAGCCTGTTGAATCAGTAACTCAGTCTGATTGTCTACCGAGGCGGTGGCTTCATCGAGAAGAAGGATCGGTGGGTCTTTGAGGAGGGCCCGGGCGATGGATAGGCGTTGTTTTTCGCCTCCGGAGAGCTTTACACCGCGTTCGCCGACGTTGGTTTCGAGTTGCTCCGGCAATTCCCGCACGAAATCAGCGGCGCGGGCGGCTTCGAGGGCTTTCCAGAGGTCGTCATCGCTGGCATTCCGGTCGGCAAGGGCGAGGTTTTCGCGGACCGTGCCGTTGAATAGGAAGGCTTCCTGCGTGACGTAGCCGATCGAGGCGCGGAGGGAGTTTTTGGCCAAGGTGTTGAGTTCCTGTCCGTCGATGGAAATTGAGCCGGAATCGTATTCGTAGAACCGGCATAAGAGATTGACGATGGTGGACTTGCCCGCCCCGGTGGAGCCTGCGAGAGCGATGGTTTGTCCACGGGTAGCCTGTAGGGAGACATTGTGGAGCGTGGGTTGATCCTCGTCGTAGGCGAAACTGACATCGTTGAAGACAACATCGCCCGTGACAGGCTGGGCGAGGGGAGCTCCACTGGCAGCCTCGGGTTCGTCTTTGGAGTCAAGAATTTCAAAGACCCGATCGGCTGCAGCCCTTGAAGATAAGGCCATTTGGTTGAGCTGGTGCAGCTTGCTGACGGGCTCGTAGAACAGGGAAAGAAGAAGGAAAAAGGCGAGGAGATCGGGCAGTTTCATCTCGCCGGTCATCACCGCGTAACCGCCGAATCCCAGAACGAGGACATACCCGATCATATTAAGGAAAGACATGCCCGGTGAGTAAAAGGCCCACCATTTCATGACCCGCAGGGTGGCTCGACGCATCGCATTGGACAGGCGGTTGAAGTGCAGATGTTCCTCTTTTTCAGCGGCATAGGCCTTGATTTGTCGGATTCCGGCGATGTTGTCGTGGAGAAGGGCGTTGAGATCAGAGGCGGACTCGCGTTGTTGCTTGTAGCGGTCGCGAGCATCCCGGGTGTAAATCCAGGCTCCCAGCATCAGGAAGGGGACGGGGAGGGTGGCCCATGCGGCCACGCTGGCATTCATCCAATACATCGTGATTCCCACGGCCAAGATCTGAATGACTGAAATCAGGCCCAATTCGATTCCGTCGATGAGGATGCGCTCCATTGCGGTAACGTCCTCGACGACCCGCGTCATGACATCACCGGTGCGACGCGTATCGAACCATCGCAGCGGCAAACGCTGGATTTTTTGGTAGAGATCGGAGCGAATGTCATAGATGACACGTTGCTCGAAGTGGTTATTGAGGATGATGCGGGCGCAGTTCAGGGCGTCTTTTAGGAAAAAGCTCCCCAGTCCCAGTAGAACCCAGGGCATGAAGTGGTCGAATTGCTTGTTGGGAATGATTTCCCCCGTGATGTGTCGTGTCACCAGCGGGAAAATGATCACTGAGCCCGCCATGATGGCAGCACAGAGGAACTGAGCCCCGCCCAGCATAGGATAGCGCTTTAAATATGAAATGACCCGCAGAACGCTTTTCACGCCGCCAACTTGTCTTGG
>JAQWZU010000153.1 GCA_029253285.1 Akkermansiaceae bacterium
GCTTGGGAAGGATTTCATCAAGCCGCACTGACATGAGACCGGGAAAATAACTCGTCTCTGGAAGCTCTTTCGACAGCTTGCCTGCTAAGAAATCAGTCACGCGTTGCGCGGGAGCGACCTGCCCTCCCCCACCAGCCTTTTTGGCCAGTTGCTCGATTTTCTTTTGATAACGAATCCCGCGAAGAACGTCATCGCCAGGACAATCCTCAGGCTCGATCCCCACGACCATGCCGCTGTTGGCAAAGGGTGAGTCACGACGCGAAAGGCTCATGCCATTGACGACCACTTCGTCATTCTCGGTTGCAGCCGGCACCACAAATCCACCCGGACACATGCAGAAGGAATGCACGCTACGTCCCTTGATCGTAGTCGCCAGGGCATAACGTGAGGCGGGAAGATTCTCATCGCGCTTCTCTCCCGATTTCAAATGATACTGCGCTCGATCAATAAATCCCTGGGGATGTTCAATCCGCACCCCAACCGCAAAGGGCTTGGCTTCGAGAAGGATTTTTTGATCATGCAAGAGCTCATAAATATCGCGAGCGGAATGCCCCGTCGCAAGAATCACCGACTCTCCGCGAAACTCACGACCATCCGAAGTCGCCACGCCCTTCATCTTTCCGTCATCAAGAAGAAACTCCGTCACCTTGGCCCCAAAATGAACTTCGCCACCTGCGGCAATGACAGACTCCCGCATCGCCATAACCACCTTCGGAAGGAGGTTCGAGCCAATATGTGGATGGGCTTCCACGAGGATTTTCTCCGGAGCACCATGCGCGACGAGGGTGCGATAAACCTCCGCTACCGGTCCGCGCTTTTTGGCACGGGTGTATAGCTTGCCATCGGAAAAGGTTCCCGCTCCGCCTTCTCCGAAGCAGTAGTTTGATTCCTCAATGACACGTCCCTCTCGCATGATGGGTGCGAGATCAAATCGACGCGCCGAGGCATCTTTCCCGCGCTCCAGAATGATCGGCTTGTGTCCCAATTCCAAACACCGCAAGGCCGCAAACATCCCAGCGGGGCCACACCCTACGATGACGATTTTTTTCACATCGGGTTTCGGCGAGGGAGCGCTCCACGAAATCTCAGGACTGGGCTCGAGTTCCTCGTCGACTCCCACCTCAAATCGCAGACGGTATTTCACCGGAGCCTTCCGGGCGTCGAGAGAGCGTTTCAGCAAGCGATGCCCCTTTAAACTCTCCGGCGCAACACGAAGTTTCTTGGCCAGGCGGGCAGGCCAAAGATTCTCGTTCGCGGCCTCACCAGGAGTGAGCACTAATTCGACAGTTCTAACAGGCATGTGAAATTAGATCGTCTCAGCCTCTTCCTCCTCGGGCTCAGGCTCGGGAAGTTTGACGAAGCGAAGTTGCTCAATACGACGACCGTCCGTGCTGGTCACGGTGGCCTCAAAGCCTTCCACCTCGACGGCCTCGCCAGGCTCGGGAAGGTGTCCCAGCTGCTGGACGATGTATCCGCCGATCGTGCTCACCTCGCCACTTTCCAAATCAATGGACGGTTCGTGGTCGGACAATTCATTAAGCGGAAGTCCGCCTTCCACGGCAAACTCATCTTCGCTAATCCTCAAGAAGTCCGTTTCTTCCTCTTCATCAAATTCGTCGTGAATATTTCCGACAAGCTCGCCCATGATGTTATCCATGAAGACCAAGCCCGCCGGGTCTCCGAATTCATCCACCACCAAGGCCAGTTGGGCACATTCCTTGAGGAAAAACTGCAGGAGGTCATCGAGCCGCATCGTCTCCGGCACCACTTTCAGCTCCCGTTTAATGTGACGGAGGTCCTGATCATGCGCGCTCATCAAACGAAGGACGTCTTTAATATGAATCAAGCCCTCCGTTTGATCGAGGTGCCCCTGCACCAAGGGGAAACGGGTGTGCTTGCTCTCAATAGCCAGCTCAAGGTTCTCCCCAAATTCCTTTTCCAAATCGAGGAAGATCACTTCGCCGCGAGGCGTCATCACGTCCTTCACCGAAACGTCGTTAAGCTCGAGAGCATTGATCAAAATCTCACGCTCAGTTTCCGTTACCTCCTGCTGGCGCTCGCTCTCCTCCACCAACAAGGCCAACTCCTCTGAACTGTGCACCGCTTCCCCTTCGGAGACCGGATCGAT
>JAQWZU010000196.1 GCA_029253285.1 Akkermansiaceae bacterium
TGCCCCTTGTTGTCACGGGGCAGGAAAAACTACCTCCAAAGTATCTGCGATTCGTTCCTCTGGGTGAATTGCCTCCGTGGAAGGAAGAGATTCGAGAAGACCGAAGAATCCAATTACCACCCGAGCCTGGACAGATGCCTCCGGGTAAGATTGAGGTTAATGGAGGCGATCTCAATGGATTTGGGGGAAACCTCTATTTGAGGAGGCTGACGAATTATTACTCGGTGTCCGGAGAGCAACAGAGATTAGAAATTCTGGAAAAAGGAGGAGATCCACCGTGGATCAGCCATGCCATGCCGACAGCATCACACACGCTGGCGATCCTCTTTCGAGATCTCCAGGAAATGACTTGGCTCAAACCAGTCGTGAAAATCGTGAGAGATGATCTGCAGGCATTTCCTTTGGGGGCGATGCGTCTGGTAAATGTCTCTCATCTGGAGATCGCGGTGAAAGTCGGGGATCAAGATCCGCTTTTTATTAAGCCGGGCGAGTCGGGTCAGCAGAAATTGGAGGAAGGGGGGAATCTCGTGAGGGTTGATGTGATTGATCCAGATGGTGGCAATAAAATGATCTTTCAAAATGACTTCTCGATACGAAAGGGACAGCGAGTGCAGAGTTTTGTCTTTAAATCGCAGGGTTTGGTCGCCAGCCGCCCGGTGCGCTTCACCTATGAGGTTGATCGCTTTCAAAATCCCCAATCCCTCTTTAAATCCCAACCCTCCCCGACGGTGGAGCCCAAGATAGCTCCTGCCGAGACCGAAGGTTCCTAATTTTTCGTCCAGCATGATTACCGGAATCTTTGTCTGGATACCCTCTTGTTCGATATGCTAAACCACAACTGATGATGAAACGCCTCCTGATCTTCTCCCTTTGTTTGACTTGGACATCCAGCGCGCAAGAGGCGCCGAGTAAAACCGTGCGCTTTCTTCCATTGGGAGAGTTGCCTCCCTTCAAGCAGATCATAGGAACGGATCGTCGAAAACAGGGAGAACACCCCAAAGGTTCCATGCCTCCGGAGGGAACGGTCCTGATGACCGAACCTGGAGAGGGAACACCTTTGGGTTTGCGTTTGAAAACCTTCACGAAGTTCTTAAAAATCAAGGCATCCGCCAAAGGGGTGGAGATTTATGAAGGAGGGAAAGTGGCCGGCGAGCCTTGGTTTAAAAGTCGATTTCCGGCTCAAAAGCAGGCTTTGTTCGTGCTTTGCAAGGACAACGCGACGATGACCTGGGATAAGCCCCAAGTGAAAGTTTTGCCGGAAGATGTTCGCTCTTTTCCACTTGGGACAATTCGTTTGGCCAACCTTTCTGATCGAGGAGTCGCCGTGATTATTGGTGATGAAAAGGCGTTTGCCGTAAAAGCGGGGGAGGTAGTTCTCAAGCCAATGAAGGCTGGGGAGGTTCCGGTGAAGTTAGCGGTGCAAGATGCCGGCGGAGCTTGGAGGACAATTCTTCAAAACAATTTGACGATGAGTAAGAAGGGTCGCATGCACGCCTTCTTCTATAAGGCTCAGACCAAGGATGCGAAGAAGACACCGGTGAAGTTCTTTTCTAAATTGGAAGGGGTATAGTTGATCGAGTGGTTGTAGCTGATCCCGGGATTTCTTGTTCGCGCTACCCGAAGGCCGGTCGCCTTGTTCGCGAAGATTGGGGTGAGAGAGCAGATGGGCTCTGGTTCATAGTGCCGTCCACTTCGGTGAGCGCTGAAGATCTGTCGTGGTGTTTTTCCCCTCGACGTTGCGAAATTGCTGGGTGATTGTCTGCCCTCCTAAGTCATCAACTATGAGAACTTTATCCATCATCGTCTCTGTCATCGCGGCCCTGCCGCTCTCCCTGTTCGCTCAAGGTCCCGTGCAGCAGTTTCAGTCTGCTTGTATGGCTGCCGAAAAGAATAAGAAGGACGTGATGGTAGTGTTTTCGGGTTCTAGCTGGAATAAACAGAGTGAGCAATTCGAGAAAGAGGTCATCGGAGCCGAGGCCTTCAAAAAACAGGCTGATGAGCTTTTCGTTCGGGTCGTTTTTGATTTCCCTCGCGAGCGGGAAAAGACGGACACGAAATTATTGGAGTTTCGTATGAAATATAAAGTGCGCCAAATGCCCAGCGTTGTCTTGTTGGACCCTGCCGGGCGTCCATTTGGCTATGCCGGATTCATGCGGGGAGGGGCGGAGGAATTCTGGAAGCTGATGAAAGAGATGGTGGATCTCAGAGTGAAACGCGATGAGTTGTTTGCCAAAGGAAGATCGAAGAAAGGCTTGGAGCGCGCCAAGTTGTTGGTAGAGGGGTTGGAATTGTTGCCGAGTCAGGTTGTGCGTGATTTTTATGTGTTGGAGATGGCCGATATCGCCAAGGCCGACCCTGAGGGAAAAACGGGATTCATTGCCAAGGTAGAAAAAGAGGAGGCTCTGAAAAGAGAGCAGACATATTATCAAGCGCTTTTCCGGGAGAAGAAATATGATGAAATTATTAAGGTCGCAACCAAGGCGGCCCAGGAAGCGAGTGGCGAGGATTCACAGCGACTTTCCCTCTATAAGATCCAGGCCCTAGCTACTTTGGATAAGTTTGATCAGGCGAAGAATGCAATCGATGCCATGGCCTCGATTGCTCCGGATTCGACCTTGGGGCAGCGGGCGCCGCAATACCATCAGGCGGTTGAGCGCATGAAAGCCCGTGTTCAAAAAATGAAAGAAGCCAAGACGGCCAAGCCGATGGTGAAAAAGAGAACCGGTCCGATCGTTTCCAAGCCGGTGGCAATAGTGAGTGATATTAACGAGTTGAAAGAGGAAGCCGTGATGCTGGAGAAGCAGGCTCTGGAGGCTGCCCAAAAGGAAAATGAACTCAGCAAACTGGCTGCTGCCCGCAAGTCGAAAGTGGCTGCGCTCGAAAAGGAGTTGGCTGTTTTGAAAGAGGAGGAGGCGAAATCAAAAGGAGAATTGGAAAAGGCTGTTGCTGAGCGCAGCAAGTTGGCAACCAAGGCTCAGGCGATGAAAGATGTCATCGAAAATCATGAGGCCATGGAGGCCCGCAAACGCCAGATGAGAGAGTTGGAGGAAAAAGCCAAAAAGCTGAAGAAGGAAGCCGATGATCTGAAGGGCAATTCCCAGAATCTTAAAAAATCCGAATAAGGAGATGGGCTCGATCTCTTTGAAATCGCTTTTATTTTTGCTGATTGCGAGCCCTTTGGTGGCGGGGTGGACTTCCGATCTTGACGCTGCCCAAAAAACCGCGGAAAAGGAAAAGAAGGCGCTCTATTTGGTGTTTGTCTCCACCGATTCTTCGGGAGCCTGCCAACAGCTGGAGAGGCGCATTCTCTCGTCCGAGAAGTTTCAATCTCTGGCAGAAGAGAAGTTTGTTCTGGTCAAAGTGGATCTGCCCTTAAAAAAGCGTCTTCAGAAGGAAAATCACCAGAGGATGTTGGATCTGGCGAAGCGGTTTGGGGTCGGAGGCGTTTTCCCGACTTCCTTTTACCTGGATGCCAGGGGGCGGCCGTTTCATCAGGAGAATGGTGTCTTGCCCGGAGGTCCGGAAAAATATGCGGGTCATCTGTTGGGGATTCTTCAAAAGAGAGAGACGCGGGATAAAGGTCTAAAAGAGGCTTCAAAAATGTCAGGCCTGAAAAAGGCCCGTGCACTGGTTGATCTATTGAAGCCCTTGCCGGATGAAGTGGTCTTGAATTTCTATTCCGAGCAGATGGATGAGTTGGCGAAGTTGGATCCCGAAGACACCCTCAAGTTTCGAAAAGAAAAAGTGACCGGAAAGGCCTATGTTGATTTTGAGGACGCCGTGAAAAAGGTGTTTCACAAGGACAGCTACGATCAGGTGGTGACCTTGGTGGATGAGTTTATTGGGAAGTATGCCCCCGAAGGAGACTTGAAACAAAAGGTCTTATTCCGGAAGCTGGCGGCCCTCAACCACGGCGGTAATTTGGAGCCGGCAATCAAGGTTGCCGATGAGATCATCTCTATCGATAAAGAGTCGTCACATGGTCGTTTTTCCGCTCAGATTAAGGAGAAGCTTAAGAAGCGACTTGGCCGTTAAGATCTAAAGAGGCCTGGCATAAGAGTCGCAGCGGTTGTGCCAACCGGCGCGCCAGCGTGATTCTCCACGGGCGGGAGGTGAGTTCATGATACGGAGGTCGAGGCGGCGTTTTGCAGCGGCTCCAAATTCCCTGGCGGCAGCTTGTCCGGAGGGAACGTTTTTCATTTCCATGAGAACCCACATCAAGCCCCATCCCTGAGCGCCATACCTTTCTTTGAGGTTGGTTCCGTCCCCCTTGAAATTGACATAATCAACGAGGGCATAGATCCCGTTTGGAGTGGTGGCGACCTTGTTGTAGTTGGCTTGAATGCGGGTTCGTTGATTGGCGGGTGCGCCCTGAAGAACTTTTGGAAGCGCAGCGCGGGATTTGAAGGCGATGAATTCCGTCTGAATGGTAATGTTTGCGGCGAGCCAATTGCGTAATCCGGTAAGGCTTGAGGAATTGGAGTCAGCTAGGAATGACGCCCGGCTATTCCAGGGGCAATCGGGAAGTGAAGCGACTGCGGGAGGCTGGGCTCCCTTGTTCCGGGCATAGCGCACGAATTCAGGAAAGGACTCGGTCCAGCGACCGTTAAAGCCCCTTGGATACCAAATAAAATGGCCAATTCCCATTGAGGGGAATTCCTCGCCAATATTCCAGGCGGTGAGCCCGCTGACTTTTCCGCCTGATTCGTTTTGCCAAATCTTACGGCCGATGCTCGATTTTTGAGCAGCGGTGAGCCTGAGCGCATTCGAGTTTTGAGGCAAAGGCTTGGTGGAAACCGATGGATCGGGAGCGCAGGCGGCGAATAGACAAGCGAGAGGAAGAAAGAAACAGGCAACTTGCATAAAATGGAGCTTGGGCTCAAAATCGAGCCATCGCAATGGACAAAAACGAACTTTTAAAAGCGCTCACGCCCAATCTCTTTGATGTGGTGAAAATTCTTCTCACTGCTGCGGTGATTCTGGTGGTTACCAAATTACAACTGGTGAGTGACAAGCTTTCCGCTCTTCTCATTGCACTGCCGCTGACTTCGATTCTCGCCATGATCTGGATGCGGCATGAAAGTAAGGTGAGCAACGAGGCGGCTCGGGTCGAGAGTATCGCCAATCATGCCTATTATACCTTTTGGTTTGTCCTGCCTACCATGCCGATGTTTCTCGTAATTCCCTGGATGCTGAAAAAGGGATACGGATTCTATTTCACTCTTGGAATCAACGCTGTGATGACCACGGCCTTGTTTTGGCTCTTGGTGATTACTTTGAAAAAGTTCACTTCGATTGAGTTGATGTAGATTCTGCGATTGCTATCCCCGCGAGCCTTCCGGTGGTCCAGGCTGCTTGAAAGTTGAAGCCGCCGGTGATGCCGTCGATATCGAGAACCTCTCCGGAAAAGTAGAGCCCGGTGTGCTCTTTGCTTTCCATGCTTTTGAGCTGCACGTCATCGAGAGAAACGCCGCCGCAGGTAACGAATTCATCTTTGTTCAGGCTTTTTCCATCCACGGAAAATTTCGCCTGAACCAACTCCTTTGCGAGAGTCTGACTTTGGAGTTTTGTGACCTTGGACCAAGTTGTGGAATCGACGATTCCGGAGGTTTCGCACATTCTCTGCCAGAGTCGTTTACTAATGCCGTCGATGGGGCTTCGCTTGCTTATTTTCCAAACGCCATGATCGCGACGATGTTGGTGGAACATTTCCAGCATGGATTCCAGGCTTTCGCTTCCGGTCCAGTTGATCGTCACGGAGAACCGGTAATTGGATTGGGAGAGGTCACGGGCGCCCCAGGCGGATATTTTAAGGATGGCCGGACCACTCAATCCCCAATGGGTAATCAAGAGGGGGCCTTCGCTTTGGTGGGTGTCGGTAGAGGCTGTGGCGTGGGGGACTGAGACGCCTTGCAGGCCATGAATCCGTGTATCGTTAATTTTGAAAGTGAAAAGCGAGGGGACGGGGACGCTGAGATCGTGGTTGAGATCCTCGGCAGGAATTCGAGCATCCTTGCTTCGGATTCCTCCGGTTGCGACGAGGATATTTCGAGCTGTGAAATGATCTCCGGTTGAGGTGAATAGTTCGTAGGTTTGATCGCTTTGATGAAGCTGGGTCACGCCGCAATGGGTGCGCCATTTAATCCCCAAATCGTTTGCGGATTTGGTAAGACAATCGATGATAGTGTGCGAGTCGTCAGTGGTCGGAAAGATGCGGCCATCCTCTTCCGTTTTAAGTGTCACCCCGTGATCTTCAAACCAAGTGATCGTATCGGCAGGCTGCCAGCGGTGAAAGGGTCCAATAAGGTTGCGATGTCCCCGGGGGTAATTTTTGACCAAGTCTTTGGGATCGAAACATTGGTGTGTCACGTTGCACCGGCCTCCTCCGGAGATTCTTACCTTGGTGAGGATTTCCGGACCTTTTTCCAAAATGAGAATCTTTGGCGTGCCAAACTCGGCGGCAGTGATGGCTCCAAAAAAACCTGCCGCTCCGCCACCGATGACGATGAGATCGTAATGTTGTTCGGAACGGCTCATGATGACGGCAGAACTATGGATAAAATGAGTAAAATACCAGAGTGCAAATTGTCTTTGGACAAATTATAGAGAGGGGGTGCAGGGAGATGTCTTCATGGAGATTCGCGAACTCAGAAAGAGTTTTGGCTCGCAGGAGGTCTTGCATGGGATTGATCTGGATATTCATCGGGGGGAAACCCTGGTGCTGCTGGGTGGATCGGGATGCGGGAAGTCCGTCTTGATGAAGCACATGACCGGGCTCCTTCAGCCGGACTCTGGAACGGTCAGTCTGGAGGGGAAGTTGATCTCAGGATCCAGTGAGCGCGAATTGACCTGGGCCCGGCGAAAGATTGCCATGATGTTTCAAAGTGGGGCTCTTTTCGACTCATTGACCGTGGGTGAAAATATCGCCTTCCCGCTTCACGAGGCCGGGATCAAGGATGAGGCGGAGATTGAAAGAAGAGTGGGCGAGGCGCTTGAGATTGTGAAATTGAAAGGTCAGCGGGCCAAGAGGCCCTCGGAGCTTTCCGGAGGGATGCGGAAGCGGGTCGCCCTAGCCCGGGCGGTGGTGGAGAAACCGTGTTGTGTGCTTTACGACGAGCCACATGCGGGTCTCGATCCGGTGACCGGAGATTCCATTGATCATTTGATTAAGGAGCTGGAAAAGGAGCATGGCATTACCAATGTGGTGATTACACATGAAATACGGAGCGTTTTCCGTATCGCCACGCGGGTGGTCTTTTTGAAAGATGGCTTGATTTACTGGGAAGGAACGCCCGAAGCCCTGAAGGAGACAGCCGACCCGGAATTACAAAATTTTATCGAAGGACGCTCTGAAAAATCCGCTCATTTGTGATTTGAGCTTTTCGGGATTCACGACGATAATCAAGAAAGATGGCAGGATCTCCACAGCGCAACGAAACACTGGTCGGCCTGTTTGTCTTCGTGGGGCTGGCGCTGTTGGCGGCATTGGTTCTCTTGTTCGGGAATGCCCGTGATTGGTTTAAGGATCGCTACGAGCTGAAAGTCTACTTTGATGAAGCCTCGGGAGTGATCGAAGGAAGTACGGTGCGATTTCGTGGTGCCAAGGTGGGGCAGGTGGAGGAGAAGCCGCAGCTAACTTCGGAGGGGAAAGTGATGATCGTGTTGGCGATCGAGGAGCGGTATCTGATCCCCGAAGGGTCACGATTTCAAGTCGGACAGGCCAGTTTGTTGGGGGATAAGGAGATTTTGATCACTCCGCCGGGCGAAGTGTCGGGGGGGAATATTGCCGCAGATGCCGAGATATCCGGAACTTCGGGTGGGGGGCTTGAGCAGTTGCAGGATGATGCTACCGAAGTTGCCAAAGAGATGCGCTTGTTGGTGAAGGAAGCGCGTATTGCTTTGGAAGCCGTTGAGGTTTCGATTCGGGATATTCGCACCGTTGCTTCAAAGTTGAACCAAGGGCTGAATACGGTGAATGCGAAATTACTCTCAGACGAGAACCTAGACCACTTGAGTCAGTCGTTGGTTAATTTTGAGCGTGCGACGGCAGCGGCTGAAAAGCTGGGGGCGAAATTTGATCCTGCGTTGGAAGAGGCCCGGGCCGCATTCGCCGAGGTGAAGATCGCAGCGCAGAGTGTTCGGACCATCGCGGGGGATGTGGAGCCGGCTCTGGAAAGTGTCCCGCGAGTTCTCGCATCGATTGAGCGAACCTCTGATCAAGCGAGCGCGGCGATTGAGAAGGTGCAATCGGGTGACGGGGCTCTGGGAGCGTTGGCCTATGACAGGGAGACGAAAGAGGACCTGCAGTCGTTCATCAAGAATCTTAAGAAGAATGGCATTCTTCGCTACCGGGACGCGGAGAATAAAGAAGACGATCCCCGCGACCGTTTCCGGGGGCGTCGTAGATAGCAGATTTTATGATCACCTGCCGGGGAATCCAGGAAATTGAGAAACGGGTATTCCGGACAGGGATTTCGGCAGAGACCTTGATGGAGAAAGTTGGTCGTCGCATGGCCCAGGTGATCCTACGGGATCACCCAATTTCGGGGCGAGCCGAGGCCTATTTGGGGAAAGGTCATAATGCCGGAGACGCCTTGGTGGTCTTACGGCTTTTGAAGCAAGAGGGATGGCAGGTTTCGGTAAATTTGGCTTTTCCTGAGACCGAGATGGCAGTGCTGACCCGGAAGAAATTGCGGGAGCTGGGTGAGTTGGGCAGTGATCATGATTTTCGTCGAGGCCCCCATTTTTTGCTGGATGGAATGTTGGGAATCGGAACCGAGGGAAGCTTGCGGGAGCCGCTACTGGGGATGGCGGAAGAGATGAACGAGCGTCGGTTGAATTTTGGTGCGCGAGTGGTAGCGATGGATATTCCTACGGGTCTGGATGCTGACACGGGCGGGGAAGGAGCGGTTGTCGCGGACCTGACCCTGACCGTGGGAATTCCCAAATTAGGGTTGGTGGCAGATTCCGCGACGGATTTTGTCGGGCGTTTGGAGCTAATCGAAGTGGAGGAATTGCCTCTGCCCGAAGAGGGTGATCGGCTTATCTCTCGTCCATTTCTTCGGCCTCGTCCGTTTTCTTTTCACAAAGGACAGGCTGGTCGGATAGGGATTATTGCGGGATCTCCGGGGTTGTTGGGTGCGGCGGCCTTGGCGTGTCAGGGGGCATTAAGAGGAGGCGCGGGTTTGATCACTTTGTGGGCGGAGAAGGAATTGCTGTCGGACTTGAGGGCAATGGTTTCTCCAGAGGTAATGATTCGGGAGTTGGGAGACGATTGGAATGAGGTGTGTCAGTTGAGTCCTGATACCCTGGTGATTGGGCCTGGGTTGGGGACTGATTGTTCGGATTCGTTGTTTCGCTTATTGGAGAAGAATCAGCTTCCAACGGTTTTGGATGCGGACGCATTGAATCTGATCGCCACTCACGAGCGACAGGATTTGTTAGGCGCAAATATACTGGCAACGCCTCATCCGGGGGAGATGGCGCGGCTTCATGTTGTTGACGGGACTCGCGCCGAAATAACCCGGTCGTTTTCTGAAGCCTATCCCGCGACCCTGCTATACAAAGGGGCGAGAACAATCGTAACTCGGAAAGGGGAGCCTTTGTTTTACAACACAACGGGAACCCCTGCGATGGCTACGGGCGGGCAGGGGGATCTTCTGTCCGGGGTGTTGGGTGCCTTGTTGGCGGGTGGGCAGGATTTGCTCTCTGCAGCTTGTCAGGGGGCGTGGCTGGCAGGGCGGGCCGCCGAGTTGGCACTGCTCGATGGAGAAAGTGAGCGGTCACTGACTCCGGGTGATGTGGCGCGCCATCTTGGCCGCGCTATGAAAGGGTGAGACGCTCGTCGGACTCGAGAAGGCCTTCGAGATTATCCCAGCCGTTTGCGGTCTGAAGATTGAAGACGGTGAGGTAGAGAGTGACCAAGTTGGCATCATGGGCGTCGAGGAGAGCTTCGATGGTAGCCTTGAGTTTTTCGTCATCGAGAACTTCCGGAAGAGTTCCTTCCACGGATCCTTCGCCATCGTGCTCGATACCCATGCCGTCGCAGAATCCGATCAGGAGTTCTTTTTGCCCCTTCATGAACCAGACCTGGAGGAGGTGTTCTCCGATGGTGTCGCTGGTCTTAAACTTAAGGGTTTTGTGCATCCAGGCGATTTGATCAACGACGGATTTCTTTTCGATAAAAATGGGACGGAGCTTGCGATTCGCGGCGAGGCTGGCGACGGCAGTTTTGTAGAGTCGGCGGTCGTTTTCCCGGAACCACTTGAACATGTCAGAGATGAGGGCGGGATCAATGGTCTGGTAGATTTCGTATGAGTTCACAGTTCGTCTTGTTGCGCCCGAGTCAACACTCCGCAATCCTGATGGCAAGCGCAAAGGCAGACTTCAGCGGGTGGGCGGATTATTGACTTTCGCGGTGACGGGATCATCTTGTGGATATGAAAAAAGTCCTCACGATTTTGGCGGTCTCGGTATTAGTTTCTTTAGCTGATGACTGGCCTCGTTGGATGGGCGAAAAAGCAGACGGGTTTTGGCGTGAGGAGGGTGTTCGAAAAGATCTTCCCGAAGGCGGAGCGCCGGTAAAATGGCGTGTTCCGGTTGGTTGGGGATACGGAGGACCTGCGGTGGTGGGCGACAGCGTGTTTCTTGGCGATTATCAACGGAGTAAGGGTTCTTTGATGAATAGTCCAAACAAAGCGGTGACTTGGGAAGGCAAGGAGCGTCTCCTTTGTCTTGATGCCAAAACGGGGAAGCAGAAGTGGGCTTACGAAGTGGACAGGGAGTATGAGTTGTCCTACCCCGGCGGGCCACGCGCGACCCCGACGGTTGTCGATGGCTTGGTTTATTTTTTAGGAGCGATGGGGCATTTGGCCTGTGTTGATGCGAAGAGTGGAAAACTGATTTGGGAGAAGGATTTCCAGAAGGATTTTGGAGCGCCCCTTCCGATCTGGGGATTTTCGGCGCATCCTTTGGTTGCGAACGGCATCGTGTATTGTGTTGCTGGAGGCGATGGCAGTGTTGCGGTTGCTCTGGATGCCAAGACAGGTGAGGTGAAGTGGAAAGCGCTCGATGCACAGAGTCAGGGCTATTGTCCCCCCTCGCTTGTGGAAGCTGGTGGCGTGGAGCAGTTGATCATTTGGCACGCCGAGGCTTTGAATGGGCTCAATCCTGCCACGGGAGAATTATACTGGAGCCTCCCCCTGAAGCCAATTTACGGCATGTCGGTGATGACTCCACGGGTGGTGGGTAACAAGATGTTCGCTTCGGGAATTGGCCGGGTAGGAGCGATGGTGAAGCTGGATGAAAAGAAGCCGACGGCGAGCTTTCTCTGGAAGGGGAAACCCAAAACCGCGATGTATTGCTGTAACAGTACTCCCTTGATTGTGGACGGAGTGATTTATGGTTCGGACATTCGGACCAGTAGTGTGATTGCTGCTTCGATGGAGGACGGAAAGAGATTTTGGCAAAGTCAGGAGCCCTCAATGGCTGAAGACCACCGCAAGGGTGGGGGGAGTCATGGAACGGCATTTCTCACCTTTCACGAGGAGAACAAGCAGTTCTGGATTTTTGGAGAAATGGGTGATCTCATTTTGGCTGAAATGACCAAAGAAGGATATAAGGAGTTGGGGCGGCAGCATTTGTTGAAGCCGACCAATGAAGCCTTTGGTCGTCCGGTGGTTTGGAGTGGTCCGGCTTTTGCTGGAAAGAGCGTCTACGTTCGCAATGACGAGGAACTCGTGAAGGTGGACTTGAGCAAGTAGCGCTTAGGCGAAGTCGAAGTTCGAGAGGTCCTGGACGTCAACGAGGCCAACGACTTTTTGTTTGCCGTCGGTCACAATAACGTCATCAATGCGGTTGTCGCGAATGATTTTGACGACGTTAACCGCGAGTTCGTCGTATTGGATGGAGACGGGGTCTTTAGACATGCGGTTCTGGACGAGGTCGTCGCCAATCTCGCGATTCTCCTGGTAACCGCGGACGAAGTCTCCGTGGGTGAAAATTCCGAGAAGTTTTTTGTTTTGGTCGGCGACTACAGCTGCTCCCGAGCGAGACTTGAGCATGGCGAGGACAGTTTCTTGCACGGTGGTTTCCGGAAGGACGACGGCCAGATCGGCGTCGCACCGCATGATATCGGAGACTTTGGTGAGGAGATACTTTCCGAGATTGCCGCCGGGGTGAAGTTCGGCGAAGTCTTCGGACTTGAAGCCACGTTTCTCCAGAAGGACCATCGCGAGGGCATCACCGAGGGCGAGCATGTTGGTGGAGCTGGAGGTGGGAGCAAGGCCAAGGGGACAGGCTTCTTGTTCAACCTCGGTGCTGAGCACGATGTCGCTGTGCTTGGCGAGGGTGGATTCGATATTTCCCGTGATCGCAATAATGGTGGCGGCCCGCTTTTTGACGTGGGGGAGAAGAGATGTCATCTCCGGAGTCTCGCCGCTGTAGCTCAGCGCGATGATGAGGTCGTTGGTGGAAAGGATACCCAAATCTCCATGAAGGGCATTTTGGCAACTGAGACTCACGGCGGTGGCACCGGTGCTGTTGAGAGTAGCGACGAGTTTTTTACCGATGCTTTCGGACTTGCCCACGCCGATTACGACGATTTTATTCTGACGGTCGAGGGTGCCGTGTAGCGCGGTGATCGCTTCGGCGAAGTGTTCATCAATACGATCGGCTAGGAGTTCTAGCTGTGAGATCTCAATTTGGAGGACCGCTTTCGCTTTCCCAATAAGGTTGGATGTCTCGGTAATGCCCACGGCGACAGCGTGCATGAGGGAAATAGGGAGGTCAATCACGCGAAGAAGTAAGTCTGGAGGTCTGCTTGCGCTCGCGCTACCCTCTTGCCTCTCAAATGAAGCGCTACCTGCCCTATCTTAAGCTTTTAATACCTGTAAAATGGCATCTTGCTGGCGGGATTATTGCCGGTTTGATTTTCGCTGCGGCGACGGGAGCGGGGGTTCCTTTGGCGACGGAAACGATTTTCCCGTTAATTTTCCCAGACGATACCGCTGGCGCGGATAAGGAAACGACCAATTGGTTGACCGAAAATTTAAAGTCGATTTTAGGGGATGTCAGTCGACAAACGCTGGTGTTTATTGCCTGCCTCTGGCTACCGGGGATGTTTCTTGTTCGCGCAGTCAGTGGGTTCATTAATTCCTACCTGATCAGTTATTGTGGATTCAGAGTGTTGGAAAAAGTCCGGAATGATGTGTTCACTAAACTGCAAGCCCTTCCGATTTCATTTTTTAGTCAGCACCAATCTGGAGATTTACTCGCTCGGTTGACTGGAGATGCCGAGCTTTTGCGTAGCACTATTACGCGTATCGCGAAGGACATCATTAAGCAGCCGTTTACTTTGATTTCTGCGATGGGATTTCTCGTCTATCAAGCGGTGGAGTATGAGGGAACCTTCTTTGTAATTGTCTCTATTTGTACGATTCCAATTTGCGTGATGCCTCTTCGGATGATTGCGAGAAAGATGGGGAAAAAGGCTCGATCGCTTCAGGAAAACGCTGGGGATTTGAGTGGTCAGATTGCGGAAACTCTCCAAGCGCCAATGGAGATCCGAGCCTACAATCTCCAGGAGAGAGTCATCGAGAGATTCCAGGATCGAGTGAGAGAGATCATTCGATTTTCCATGAAGGTAGTGAAGTATCGCCAATTGGTGGGGCCCTCTGTCGAGTTCGTTGCCGTGCTAGGATTCACCATCGCATTGGTGATTGGTTCTCAACAAGAGGATGTCATGAGTCTTACTCGATTTATGGCGATTGGATTGGCTTTGTACCTGTCCTACGAGCCGGTCAAGAAATTGGGCGAAATCCACAGTCTCATGAAGCAAGGCGAAGCGTCCTTGGATCGATTGGAGATGATCTTGGATGCTCCTGACAAGATTGAAGAATCCGACAATCCCCGGCGACCGGATTCATTTGTGGGAACCATTGATTTTGAAAATGTCGATTTCGGGTATGATGAAGAAGATGTTCTCAAGGGAATTAATTTTTCCATCAAGGCTGGTGAATGTGTCGCTTTGATTGGTCCAAGCGGTGGTGGCAAGTCCAGCTTGTTCAATCTTATTCCGCGCTTCTATGACGTGAATTCCGGATCGGTTAAGATTAGCGGATTGGACGCTCGTGAATGGGCTAAGGATGATCTTCGAGACCAAATCGCTTTGGTGTCCCAATCGCCCATCTTGTTTAGGGGATCAATTCGGGAAAATATTCTCTTGGGTCGTGCTGATGCCACTGATGAAGAAGTTGTGGCAGC
>JAQWZU010000156.1 GCA_029253285.1 Akkermansiaceae bacterium
CGGGCGGCTTATGTGGGCGTGGTTGCTGGGGCGGCGGTGGGGGCGATGGTTCTTTTGGGGGCCCTGATGGCGGGGGACTCAGTGAAGGAGAGCCTCGCCAAGGCGGCAGAATTGCGGACAGGAAAAGTGACGCAGATTTTTTCCGGCGGAGAGCGCTTTTTCCGGGCGAATCTGGCGGAGCGAACTGGAGGGTCTTCGATGATCTACTTGAAGGGGCAGGTGAATGTCGGTGAGCGAGGCGAAGGACAGGTTCAGATTTTAGGAGTAGAGGAGAACTTTTGGGAGTTTGCGCCTGAAGTTACGAAGTTATCGCTTTCGGAGCGGGAGGTTGCCATTAGTTCGCAATTGGCGGCGGCGTTGGATTTGAAGGTGGGCGACGATCTCGTCGTGCGAGTTCAGAAGCCGGGATTACTCTCCCGCGATGCACCGCTTTCGGGCGAAGGAGAAACGATCGAGTCTCTTCGTGGCACGGTGGCGCATATTGTGACGGACAAACAATTTGGGCGCTTCAGCTTGGAGCAATCTCAGGTAGCGCCCTCGACGGTATTTCTGCCTTTGGACCGTTTGCAAAAAGAGCTGAAGTTGGAGGAGAAAAGTAACCTGCTTTTACTTGGGCAAGAAAACGCATTCGATGCCGACTCACTGACGATGGGTGACTATGGGATTTCGATTGTGGACGTGCCGGGAGCGCTTGAAGTGCGATCAGAGCGGATCTTTTTCGAGCCGGGAATTGCCGATAAGATCTCCGGGGAACCGATTCTCACATACTTGGTCAACACGCTTGCAACGGAAGTTGCCGAGACGCCTTATTCCATGGTCACAGGAGTAAGCGGTGAGTCGGCGGCTTTTCTTCCAACGCAGCCGGGAAAAGATGAAGTGGTCATCAATGAATGGCTCTCGGAGGATTTGAAAGCGGGCGTTGGAGACGAATTGACGATGGATTATTTCGCCATCGAAGGAGGAAGCAAGTTGGTAGAGCGAAAGGCGGTTTTCACAGTGGTCGGGATTGTCCCGATGGAGGGCCCGGCAGCGGATAAAAACTGGATGCCTGACTTTCCGGGAGTGGCCGATGTCAAAAGCGCGCGTGATTGGGATCCGGGTTTGCCTTTGGACCTAAAACGCATTCGCGACAAAGACGACGACTATTGGGAAAAGTATAAGGGAACGCCGAAGGCCTTCGTATCGCGGGAGACAGCTGAATCGCTCTGGGTAAATCGTTGGGGAAATTCCACCGGGATTCGCGTGCCGGGCGGTGACCTTGAAGCGGTTTCAGCGCAAGTGCGGGGAATCTTAAAACCGGAATTAGCCGGGATGCATCTGCAGGATTTTTCGGCGCAAGCGAGAGAGGCCGCCAAGTCGCCAGTGGACTTTGCGATGCTCTTTCTCTCGATGAGTTTCTTTCTCATTCTCTCCGCGATTGCCCTGGTGACGATGCTCTTTCGTTTCAATGTCGAGCAACGTGCGGAAGAAGGTGCACTGCTCGCGGCGGTGGGAATCAAGGCGAAGAAGATTTCAAATTGGCGCTTGGGCGAGGCCTTCTTTGTAGTGCTGATTGGCGCGATCTTGGGAGCGATTTTGGCGATTGGATTTTGTGCCCTTGTCCTGAAAGTGATTGGGTCAATTTGGGGCGCGGGTGGAACGGTCTTTGACCTACACCTGAGATCGGGAACGGTGGTAACCGGATTGTTGATTATCGTGTTTTTGTCTTTGCTTTCGGTTTGGTTGACGACCCGAAAGCAGGCGAAGCAAAGCGCGAGTTTCCGCTTGAATTCGGGTGCTGAAGAACAGGTTGGAAACAAGAGCAAATTTTCCATGGTCCTGATCGTTCTTGGCGTTCTGATGGTGGGCGGGGGGATTGCGATGAATTTCGCGGTCGGTCCGCAAGGCGCGTTCTTCTTGATTGGCTTCGGTGTGTTGTTGGGTGGACTGGGAGTCTTCCGAAAGAAGTTGGGGAGCATCGGTTCCCTGCGCGAACTCAGCACAGAGGGCTTGGCCAAGGTGAATCTGAGCCGACGGGCGTCGCGTAGTTTGACCGTGGTGGGCGTGCTTGCAGCAGGGGTTTTCCTGGTGCTTTCCGTGGCGTCGTTCCGCAAAGGCGGGGGCGATAATTGGAAGGACCTCAAGAGCGGGGCGGGAGGCTTTGCCTGGTGGGTGGAAACCAGTGCGCCGGTGAATCGTCCGGCAGACTCCGAGGGGGAGGTGGAGTGGTTCGGATTAAAGTCGGAGAGTGTGGTACCGTTTCGGATTGGGGCGGGGGACGATGTGGATTGCTTTAATCTCAATGCCTCAAATCGACCGCGACTTCTTGGAGTGAATGTGGACCAGCTAGAGGATCGTTTCAAAACAGATGCCGATTGGTCGAAGCTGAAAGGGGGAGCCAAAGCCTTCGTTGATGAAACGACGATGATGTGGGTGCTGAAAAAGAAGGTGGGCGATGAGTTGATTTACGAAGACGAGTGGGGGAACGAATTCCCTATCGTGATCGCGGGTGTGATCAAGGATTCCATTTTTCAGGGAAGTTTGGTGGTCGATGAAGAAATGTTGGTGGAGAAATTTCCTTCGATGGGCGGCTACGAATTGTTCCTCGTGGCGGACGAAGAAGCCCGCGAAGATCTGCAAATCGCCACGGTAGATTTGGGTGGTAAAGTCACTGCCACGAAAGATCGGCTCGCCGCTTTTCACGAAGTGGAAAACACCTACATCGCAATCTTCAACGTGCTGGGAGCGCTCGGGATGATTCTCGGAAGTGTGGGCGTGGGTGTGGTCACGGCGAGGAATTTAGTGGAGCGAAAAGAGGAGTTTCAAACTCTCAAGGTGTTGGGAATCTCGAAAGCCTCACGCAATGAGATCATGAAGAAGGAAGTGAGTTCGATGGTGATCTGGGGGCTGGGAATTGGCCTGGTCTCGGCGCTTGTTTCCGTGATCCCGGTTTTGGGCGGAACGGTGGGAGTTTTGGATCTCTTGTGGATGTTGGGCTTGGTGGCGCTGATGGCTGTCATCGCGATGTTTGTGGGGACCCGGCCGTTTCGAAGCGCGATAGACTAGCTTGCCGGAGAACATATTTACTGTTAAAGATTTCATCGTGAGCGGAGTCGCCTTTGTTGATAGCGCACCCTTTGCGACTTTTGTGGTAGCGGTGATTGCGCTTGCTGGGATTATCTTTAGTTTACCTTTAACTCATTGGATTGGTCGGATCATGGGAGATTATTTGGCGGGAAATCCCAACGAAAAATATACCAATTCCACACCGATGATGGGGATGGCTTCGACGCATGCCATGCGTGGGGAGTTGAATGAAGCGGTCGCCCTCTACGAATCATTTTTGGGCAAGAGTCCGCGCGAGATGGAGATATACGTGCGTCTGGCAGAAATTGCCTACGGGCCATTTCAGGACCAAGCATACGGCGACACGGTTCTCGAGCGAGCGAAGAAGAACCTCACCAAGCAGCAATTTCGGGCGGTCGCGGATCTGTCGATCGCCATCGTCAACAAGCAGCTTTTTCCGCTGAAACACCTTGGCTGGTGTGATGACGAGGTGAAAGAGCATCCCGAGGTAGAAGTCCCGGAAAAATTGAAAGGTCAGTTCGCCAAAAAGGCTCCCGTGACGACGGGTTGAATGTTTGGGTCTTCGTAGAGAACGCGGAGGGAAAGGTCCGGACGGATGTTGGCGAGTTGAGCCGGGTCGTCGATCAGACAGGCCGCGGTGGCGAGAGGGTCAGTGAGCTGTGCCAAGGGGGCGATGACGGAGGCAGCGCGGCGGGAAGTCATTCCCAATCCGGTGTCGGGGTCGATGAGGTGGGAGTATTTGTTCTCTCCAATTTGGACGTTTTGGTAGAGGTCGCCGGAGGTGGAAATGGCACAGTTTTTGAGAAACATGGGCTCGGAAGGAGTGAGGCGAAACGTGCGGAGGGCGATGCCCCAACCTTCTTTGTCCGGGGGGGCGTCTCCGAGGCGAATGTCCCCGGCAGCGGCGACGAGGGTTTGATTGTATCCGGCGTTTTTCAAATGTTCGAAGATGAGATCCGCAGCGTAGCCTTTGGCGATGCCGCCGAGATCGAGTTGCATTCCGTTGAGAGCGAGAGTGGCGGTTTGATCGTCGGGATTAAGGGAAAGATGTTGGTATCCGCTGACACTTTTGGCGGCTTTGAGCATCTCTTCATCGGGGAGGATTCCCGAGTTTTTTGATTCGCGCCAGAGGTGGGTTAGTGGCCCCAAAGTAGGGTCATAGACTCCTGCGGTGTCGATCGCAAGTTGGTGGGCGAGAGCAAGAACCTCGAAGAGATGTTCGCTCAACTTTACTGGTTCTCCGGCGGCGGATTTACACAAGAGGTTGAGTTCCGAGTCGGCTTCGTAGTCAGTAGCTGTTGTCGCAAAGTCTGCCGCAATCTCAAAGGCTTCGTCCATGGCCTTGCGGCCGGCTTCATCATCGTCGACATAGGTGACAACCCGGAAGAGGGTTCCCATGAGCGGACGTTGGCTTTCCTTACGACGCGGAACGGAGGCTTCTTCTTCCTCTTTGTCTCCGCAGCTGGTTAGAAAGATGAGTGCGGCAAAAGCGATCCACTTCATAGCGCAGCAGTAAATTCGGTCATGGTGGCAAACTGGAACTCGGCCTCGTCAAAGTTGATACAAGCTGTAATTCGATTTGGGATGGCGACCACCGGACATCCGGCGAGATGCGCGGATTTCATGCCGTTGAGGGAGTCTTCGATGACGAGACAATCTGAGGCGGGAAGATTCATCCGTCGGACCGCTTCGAGGTAAAGGTCGGGAGCGGGTTTGATTTTTAGGGCGTCGCCTTTGCAAACGATGGTTTGGAAATAGGAAGTGAGCCCGAGGTGCTCGAGCCAGCCGTCGACCCAATTGTGGTCGGAGCTGGAGACGACGGCGCAGGGGATGTCTTGTTGTTGGAAATGGGCCAAGGATTCGCGAATTCCGGGAACCGCATCGAGTTTGCCGACTTCTTTTCGGATGATGACGTTGCGGGCCGGGTTGATTGTTTTCCAATCGAAATTCAGACCGGTGAGAGATTCGAGGTAGGTTTCGGGTGACCAAGTGTCGAAGTCCGACCCGATGCATTGCACGTAGGTCTCGAGGGTGAGCTCCTTTCCGTGCTCGAGAAAAAGGTCGCGCCAGGTTTCGTAAATGGGCCACTCGGTATCGAGAATCACTCCGTCGAAATCGAAGAGAACGGCGCGTGGGTTGAAGGAGAGCGACATTATTTGGCTTGGTAATCGGACTTTCCGCCGGTCTTGGTGACGAGTTTGAGATCGGTGATAATGATGGCCGGGTTGGCGGCTTTACACATGTCGTAGAGAGTGAGAGCCGCGGTTGAGGCTCCGGTGAGGGCTTCCATTTCCACGCCGGTGCGTGAGCTTGTTTTGGCAATCGCGGTGACGAGAAGGGTTTCCTCGTCGTGCGGAGTAATCTCGATCTTGGCGGAATCGAGCGGGAGGGGGTGGCAGAGCGGGATGAGCTCAGAGGTTTTTTTGGTGCCGGAAATGCCAGCGAGAATGGCGGTGTGGAGGACGGGACCTTTCTTGTTTTTTAGTTCGCCGCCGTTCATCTGCGAAATGAGTGCGGTCCCGATCTTGACGAGACAGGAAGCTGTCGCGATACGGATGGTTGGAGTTTTGGCGGAGACATCAACCATGTGGGGTTGGTTACTCTCGTCAAGATGAGTCAGGTCGGCCATGTGCGGAGCTTGGCTCTGGGATGGGGGGAAGTCAATTGTGGGGCCGATAGGACTTAGGGGACCTATTTCAATGGCGTGTAGCAGGACCGTATTGATGGAACTCCAGTCGTTGACTCCGCCCGTGAGACCATTCCCGATTTCGATAGTTTCTGCCGAGCTAGGACTCACGGAGATGATTGTAGCGGTGATGAAACGAAGGATCACTTTTGGGTGTTGGGAGCGGATTGGAAATCAGGTGGGGAACTATATTTGTATGACATTCATACTCCCAAAAAATCTTAACGAAAATCTGTCTTTTCATTTTTGGAAAACCACTCTATCTGAAGTCAACAAGTTGTCTTGCGAAGGGAATTGTATGGCTTCGGTCGTATCGACCTTCCTTCGTTGGGTAATATTTGTTGTTGTGTATGAAAACCCATCCGTGTCCGCACGGGTGGGTTTTTATTTCAGAGCGTCCGGCGACAATTGCTTCCTCTCCGCGAGACAGCAGTCATTCTTGGTACTCATTGACCAGTTCTTCCAAAGTTTTGTTGTTGGCCGAACCTCTCCAAATGAGGGGGTTGTTAATTCCCTTACGGAAGGATCGGCAGGCATTTTGGAGGAGGATTTCAGTGTGTTGGGAAACGAGCCAGCTCAGAAACGCGGCGCTCTCCGTGTGTCCGGAGAGGGCTTCGGATCGGACTGGATTCTGGGGAAAATTCCGGGCCCAGGTGGAATCGGGAATCTCGCGCTTTCGGAGGTAGTCAACTATTCCAGTGGCGAACCAACCTGGAGCATCGTTGGAGAAATCCTGAAAATGGGTGATGAGATGTTTGAGTAGCAAATCTTCTGCATCAGGTGCCGAGAGGTTTCGGAGCTCATCTGGATTGATTGTTAGGACTCCTTCGCGTGTCTTTGTTCTCTCCCCAAGGCGGATTTTGAATTTGGCGGAATCCTTCTGTCCAATCAATCCTGCGACTTCCATGATCCGTGGGCCTGAGGAAAAGAAGCGTTGTCTCATTGCTTTAATCTGCGGGCGGAGTTCCGGATGATTGGTGAAGTTGGCTTCGAAGGTAAGTTGGGCTCTGGAAGGACGGCCCTTGTCATCGATTTGGCTGAACTCGGTGAATCGGACGTCATGGACGACCGGGGGAAGGAGTTTTTCTGCAAGGGAAAGCTCGTTGACGATGAGAGGCTTCGCCTGAGCGGCGGTGACTTTGAGGCGAAGAAATTTTGATCCCTCGGGAAGAGTGATGGTAGCGACTCCATTGGCAAGAGTCACCGGGGCGCTCCATTTTATTCCGTCGATGGAAGAATCCAAAATACCATTTTTCAGGACGCCTTGTTCTTCGCCTCCGGTTGGTAAGGTAATTTTTCCTTCGACCGGGAAGGGGAATTCGAAAGTCAGGTGGTTACCTTTACTGACTCCTCCGTGAGATTGGAAGTAGCTATCGAGGTCGCCATCGAAGGCGAGTTCCGGCCAGCGATCCCCGGCGTGTTTCATGTCGGTGGTGACCTTGGTTCCCTGAAGGGTGGCTCTCTTCGGGGGGTTGTAGATATCGGCGACCTCGAGACTGTTATTTTGGTAGAAGTTGAGAATGGGAAGCATTCGGGTTTGGAATTGTTCGAACCTGTCGGTTGAGGGAGCCGACCAGGCGGCTTCGGCGAATGCGGCGAGGCGGGGGAAGAGTTGGTAGATGAGCTTCTCTTCGCCGTGAACCAAGGGAGACCACAGGGTGGCTTGCATCGCGGGTGATTTCTGAAATTGATAGACCTTTGAGATGGAGATCATGGGAGTGGCGGCCTCGCGGGTAGGGTCTTCGGCGAGTTCGAGTTCTGGGGGGCGCTGATAAGTCGAGAGGTCAATCGCGGGGACGCTGGCGGGATCAAATCGCTTGCGTTTGTGGGTTGCCAGGATGGCGTCGATTTTTGTCAGGAAGTGGCCTTGCAAGGCTGCGGGCGAGGCAAGTTTGTTGGCTTTGAGGTAGCTTTGCGCCCGCGGAGAATTTTGCCATTCGATCCAGGGAACGTCAGGGGCGTGAATTCTGATTTCCTTGTCAGAAAAAAGAGTAGCAACTTCGGCAAATAGCGTGCTGAGGAAGGCGAATGTTTCCGGGGAGGGAGCCAGGGTATCGGGGAATGTTCCCCAGGTGAACTGCACTTCTGGATTGTAGTTTGGCAGGTCCTTGTTCCCTAATTCGGGGTAAGCGGCAAGGATTGCGGAGGCATGGGTGGGGAGGGAAAATCCGGGGATGACCTTGATATGAAATTTCGCGGCGTGCGACAGCAGTTCCTTGATGTTTTCCTGGGAATAATATCCTCCGTATTCCTCCGAGTTTTCGTCGTCTGGGTGGTTGGTGTATGGGGGTGTTGAATTGCGGAGAGAGCCGATTCCGGTTAGCTTGGGGAATTTTTTGCTTTCGAGCCGCCAGCCTTGGTCGTCGTTGAGATGAAGGTGGAGTTCGTTGAGTTTGTGGTAGCTCATCCAGCTGAGAAGTGACTTCAGGGTCTTGACCGGGAAGAGGTGTCGGGCGGTGTCGATGAAGAGAATGCGCCGATTTGCTACCGGGGAGTCTTTGATCGTGAGACAGGGAATTTTTGACGATTGTTGCGGTTGGGCCTCGATGGGGAGGAGTTGGGAAAATGTTTGAATTCCGTTAAGAATGCCTTCTCCGTCTCTTCCGCGAATGACCGCGATCTTTGGATTAATGGTGAGGGTATAGGCACTTGCCGGCAGGGACTCGTCGATTTCAAGGATGATTTTTTGCGGGACCTGGCGGCCTTGCCAGGGTTTGAGAAGACGGTGTTGCAAGCCGGTGAGTTTCCCCAGAGAAGAGCTGAGGATTTGAGCTTCCTGTGCAAGGGAGTCGGGAGTCACGATTGCGGTGCGGTAGTCGATGGGCATGGTCCCTTCGCCGGGGGTGGTTTCGCGAGGTGCGGGGACTTGGGCTGCCAATTGGGAGCTGAATACCAGAAGTCCAAGGAGGAAGTGACGAAGCATGGCGGGACGATGGCGCGGGGACGAATGTTGTGCAAGTGAGACATTGGTAAAGCTGGTTGCTTGACCCCGCGCCGATAAAGGGAATATTCCTCGTCCATGAAGTTATCTCTTCCTCTCCTCGTTCTCGCCTCATTGCCGGCGTTCGCTGAACTCAAGGTCCCTCAGTTCTTTTCTGATGGTATGGTCCTCCAGCGTGATGACTCCGCCAAGATCTGGGGTTGGGCCAAGCCGGGTGCCGATATTAAGGTCAGCCTCGGAAGCCAGGCTCTCACGGCCAAGACCAGCAAGTCGGGTGATTGGGTGGTGGATTTCAAAGGACTCAAGGCTTCGGATGCCAGCCAAACCCTCACCATTGAAGGAGACGGAGGTAAGAAAGAGATCAAGGACGTCTTGGTCGGAGAAGTTTGGCTCGCCTCGGGGCAGTCGAATATGGAATGGCGCGTTTCTTCCAGTGATGGAGCTGAGAAAGAAATTGCAGGAGCTAAAGATCCTCTTCTCCGAGTCTTCGTTTCGTCCAACGTCGCCAAGGGTGAGCCGCAGAAAGATTGGAGCGGAAGCTGGAACCCGACGGAGCCGGACAATACCAAGAATTTTACCGCAGTCGGTTATTATTTCGCAAAGCAATTGCGGGCCGAACTCGGAGTGCCAGTGGGCATTATCGAATGTGCCTGGGGCGGCAAGCCGGTGGAAGCGTTTACCAGCATGGAGGCCTTGAAAGCACTCCCTGAAGCCAAGGGTGTCGTTGAAAAAAGGGCGAAGGCCGAAGCTGCTTGGGACCCGAAGAAGGCCATGGAAAATTTCAACAAGCAGAAAGCCGCTTTCGACGCCAAACTGAAAGAGTGGCAAAAGGAGAAGAAGGGTAAGAAGCCGCGTGGTCCCCGCAAGCCCACCGATCCCGGCCAGAACCCCAGCCTCGCTTCGACAATCTACAATGGCATGATTTCTCCGCTCGCGGGTTATGGAGCCAAAGGTGCCATTTGGTATCAGGGTGAGTCCAATGCCAACGGAGGCACTGCCAGTGTTTACGAAGAACTCCTTGGTTGCATGGTTGCCGATTGGCGCAAGCGCTGGGGGAATGAGATGTCCTTCTATTGGGTGCAGCTCGCCAACTTTCGTGCGCCAACCACCACTCCCGGAGTTGAGAGTGATTGGGTCGTGGTGCAGGACGAAATGCGCCGTGCGCTCAAGTCGATTCCCAAAGGTGGCATGGCTGTCATCAATGAGATTGGAGCCGCCAATGACATTCATCCCCGTAACAAGCTGGACGTCGGCAAGCGCCTTGCACGTTGGGCTCTCAACCAGGACTACGGGAAGAAAGACGTCGTCGTTTCCGGTCCGCTCTATTCCGGATCAGAGATCAAGGATGGTAAGATCATCGTTTCCTTCGACCATGCTGTTGGCTTGAAGTCCCGCGATGGCAAACCGCTGCAACGTTTCGAAATTGCTGGAGCGGACGGCAAGTGGGACTGGGCGCAAGCCAAGATCGAGAACGGCAAGGTCATCCTTTCATCCAATATCGTGAATGCTCCGAAAAAGGCTCGTTACGCTTGGGCTACCAACCCAACCGGGGCCAACCTCGTGAACGCCGAAGGCCTTCCTGCGAGTTGCTTCACCACGGAGTAAATTTAGTTTTAATCCCCAAACGGGCCGCTCCAAGGAGCGGCCCGTTTTTGGTTGATGAGATGATGGGGGAGAGAATTTCTTAAAGATTCCCTTTCTTCATTTCACTCACGGCGTGGTCGACGGCTCGGGCGGTCATGGCCATGTAGGTGAGTGAGGGATTGGTGCAGGCGGCGGAGACCATGGCGGAGCCGTCGGTGCAGAAGACGTTCTTCGCACCCCAAACCTGGTTGAATTTGTTGAGGACGGATTCCTTCGGAGAGCTGCCCATGCGGGCGGTTCCCATCTCGTGAATGCCAAGTCCGATGGAAGGCTTGTTGTTGTAGCCCCGGACGTTTTTGGCACCCATCGCTTCGAGCATTTCCATGGCGTCGTTCTTCATGTCTTCGCGCATGTTGAGCTCGTTCTGCTGGAATTCGGCATCGGCAACGACAAGGGGAAGTCCCCACTTGTCGGTCTTCTCTTTGCTGAGCGTGATGCGGTTGTTGTCGTAGGGGAGACATTCTCCAAAGCCACCCATGCCGACGCGCCATGGTCCGAAGGAGGTGAGTTCTTTTTTGAAGTCCGCGCCGAAGCCACCGATGTAGCGGGACCATCCCTGACGCTGGCCGCGTCCCTGATAGCCAAAGCCGCGGAGGTAGTCGCCTTTTGCTTTTTCACTGAAGTTGCGGAAGCGGGGAATGTAGAATCCGTTGGGACGACGACCGAAGTGAATCTTGTCTTCATGGGTGTCGAGGGCTCCGCTGGCCCCGACTCCGAGGTGGTGGTCCATGAGGTATCCGCCGAGCGATCCGCTCTCGTCCATGCCATTGGGATAACGCTTGGAAGTGGAGTTCATCAGGATGGCGGTCGAGGCCACGGTGGAGGCATTGAGGAAGATGATCTTGGCGTAGTAATCTACCGTTTCCATAGTGATTTCGTCGATGAGACGCACGCCAATGGCTTTCCCGGCTTTGTCATCGTAGATCACGGAAGATACGATGGAATGCGGGCGGAGCGTCATCTTGCCGGTCATTTCGGCGGCTTTCAAGGTGGCGGCCTGACTTGAGAAGTAGGCACCAAAGGGACATCCCCGGCGACACATGTTGCGGTAGAGGCAGGTACCACGGCCGAGAGCCGTTTGTTCCTTGGTGGGCGCGGTGAGGTGGGCGACGCGACCTGGAATGAGGGTGCGGCCTTTAAACTTTCCTTCGATGGCCGCTTTAAGATCGAGCTCGGCCGGAGTGAGGCCCATCGGGGGTTGGAATTCGCCGTCGGGCAATTGCGCCAGCCCCTCCTTGGAGCCGGAGATGCCTGCGAATTTTTCGACGTGGGAATACCACGGTGCGAGTTCCTCGTAGTTGATAGGCCAGGGAATGGCGATGCCTTCCTTCGCATTGGCCTCCATGTCCATCGGGCTGAGGCGGTAGCTTTGCTTGCCCCACATCAAGGAACGTCCGCCGGTGTGGTAGCCGCGCATCCAGTCAAAGCGCTTCTTTTCCTCGTAGGGATGATCTTCGTCATCGACGAAAAGGTAGCCCGCGTCGGGGCGCACGGTATAGCCGGTGCGGGCCTGTTTGTGCTGTTGTTTGAGTGTTTCTCGCGAAGGCTTGTTGAGGTGGTTGAGTTGCCAGGGCGCGGAGTTGCTCGTCTTGTAATCGACGATATGTTTGATGTCGTGACCACGTTCGAGGACGAGCGTCTTGAGTCCTTTTTCGGTGAGCTCTTTGGCGGCCCAACCTCCTGAGATTCCTGAGCCGACGACGATGGCATCGTAAGTATGTTCGGCTTTGCCTTTAATTGAGAGATTCATGATCTTGGTGATTTAATTGTTACATGGCCCAAGCCTTTTGGCCGGGTTTCAGAGGCATTGAGGGAACCCACTTGCCCGGGACGAGATGGTATTCGAAGGCTTGGGTGGCTCCGACTTCGGAACTGCAGTAGCAGAGCTTGGTGAGGTCCTTGAACTGCTCGAGGAAAGTACGGCGTTGCCAGCCTTCCTTCTTGGCGCGTTTCTTTTTCTCGGTCTGCGTCTCATTGTTCATCTTATTGAGGAAGAAAACCTGCTCTTCGCCGCTGAGTTGATCGATGCTCTTGCCGTGGGCTTTTTGGCAACGGAGAGCGAGGTCGGCGAGACCGTCGATGATGATGCCTTGGTCTGCCTCCTCGAAACAATCTTTCACGATGACTTCGATCCACTCGGGGACGCCGGCTTCGATTGCTCCCGGGGTATCGGTTTCAGGAATGATGGCTTCGGCAATCATCGCGACCTGGGCGCGCTGCGCGGGGCGGAAAAAGTTGAGATCGCCTTGGTTGAGGTCTTCTCCCAGTCGGGCATAGACCGCTTCCGGCAATGCGATGGAGCCACCGACCGTGGTGGCGATCATTTTCATTAAGTCTCGTCGTTCCATGATAAAAAGAGCCTAGAGAATGAGAAAATCGGCGCGAGGAAAAATCTCCCGACATCGATTCTTGAAAGGGTGGGGGATTTGGAATGGTTTAAGGGCCATGATAAAAACGATTTTTCGGATGGGGCTGTTTTTGGCAGCCGGATGGAGTTGGGCGGCGGAGAAGCCGAATGTCATTTTGGTGATGGCTGATGATTTGGGCATTGGTGATGTCTCGCCGACCAATCCGGAGTGCAAAATCAAGACGCCGCATTTGCAGAAGATGGCGAAGGAGGGGATGACTTTCCTCGATGCGCATACGCCGAGCTCGGTGTGCACCCCGACGCGTTATGGTTTGTTGACCGGACGTTATAACTGGCGATCCCGGCTTGCGCGGGGCGTGCTGAGCGGACGGAGTCCTCATTTGATTCCCGCGGATCGTCCGACGCTTGGGCATTTGTTGAAGGGAGCGGGTTATCATACTTCGATGATTGGGAAATGGCATCTGGGATGGGATTGGGCCAGGGACGGGAAGAATATCGACTTTACCAAGCCGGTGAAAAACGGGCCAAACATCAATGGCTTTGATCAATACTACGGGCACTGTGGGTCACTCGATATGCCGCCCTATGTCTGGGTGGATACCGGCAAGGTGACCGCGCAGCCGAAGCGCGAAGAAGGGGTGACCAAGAAAGAAGATCCCTACGGCTGGTATCGCAAAGGACCCATCGCGCCGGATTTTAAGATCGACGAAGTCCTGCCTCATCTTTTCGACAAGACAATGGAGCGCGTGAAGGAACGGGCGAAGGAAGACAAGCCCTTCTTTATCTATCTTCCGCTTCCGGCACCGCATACGCCCATCGTGCCCGTGCCTCCGTTTAAAGGCGCGAGTGGTATCAATCCCTACGCCGACTTTGTGCAGCAGATGGATCATCACATGGGGGACTTGATTGCGGCGGTGAAAGCAGCCGGCATCGACGAAAACACCATGATCATTTTCACGAGCGACAATGGTTGTTCGCCTGAAGGGAATTTCGAAGTGCTCGGGAAGAAAGGGCACGATCCCAGCGGCGTGTATCGCGGACATAAGGCTGACATTTATGAAGGCGGACATCGCGTGCCTTTGATCGTGCGTTGGCCCGGCAAGGTCGTCGCGGGAGTGAAGCGGCAAGACCTCGCCTGCCTCACCGACATCTATACCACTCTCGAAGAAATTACCGGGCAGGAGCGCAAGGCACTGGGCGGCGAAGATGGCTACAGCTTGTGGCCGGCTTTAAATGGGAAAAGCAAGACCGCACGCAAGAGTCTCATCAGCCATTCCATCGGTGGGTCATTTGCGATTCGTGAAGGTTTCTGGAAACTATGTCTCTGTCGCGGAAGTGGCGGCTGGAGTGCTCCCCGTGAAAATGTCGCCAAGAAAAAGGGCCTTCCCGAAATGCAGTTGTTTAATCTCGAGGCCGATCCCGGTGAAACTAAAAATCTTCTCAAGGATGAGCCGAAGAAAGTTAAGGAACTTCTCGCCCTGCTGGACAAGCAAGTCAAAGAAGGTCGCTGCACTCCGGGTGAAGCGGTGAAGAATGACCGTGAGGTAAAAGCGAAATAAGCTGCGAGCAGAGAGCATGCGGGTTGCTAGCCAATTTTGAGAGTGGGTCCCCCGCCCGCTTTTCTTAAACTTTGTGCACTGAAATTGCGCTG
>JAQWZU010000201.1 GCA_029253285.1 Akkermansiaceae bacterium
ATCACTAATACTCCGATTCGTAAGTTAAGATTCTTCCGCGAGTTTTTTGGATATCAGAAATTGCTGCCCGTCTTCAAAGACAACAAACGCTTTGGCGGGGATTACGATGGCGCCAAGGGGCGTTTGGTGGGGGAGGCCGATCGTCTCGTGGATCACATCATTTCGAAGGATGAGAATGTCTTCGAGGAGTTGCTGGGAACCGAGAAGTTCTACGTCTTCCATTCGGGCAATAATGAAGCGATGACGGCATTCTCCGAGCGGATCGGGAAGATCTATCATTACTTCAAGGATCTCGATTGGAAGAACTTCGAAGATAAAGATCTTCTCAAGCATAAGGAATTTCTGGCGGAGGTAAACATGCGCGGAGTGGACGTGAAGAACCTCGGCCAGAAAGGTCGCCGTAATTCCATTCGCGAATTCAAAACTGCCATGGAGAGTTTCACTCTGCGCTTTGACAAAGGTCAGACCGCTGCCGCGCCCTTCGTCTCATTTCCCGCGCATGGTAAATACAATGCCGACACCCGCACGGGAATGCAGCTTCGCTCTCCCGAGGTGGCCAAATTCTTTAATATCAAACTGGACCACTGGAATTATCCCGGAGTCCAACCCGCCAAGGTCGCGCATCGCAAGGGCATGCTGACTCATCCGGCCTGGCTCATCGCGCACTCGCAGAATACCGAGACCGATCCCGTGATTCGCGGGAAGTGGATTCGCGAAAAACTCCTCGCTGGAACCATACCCGATATTCCCATCACGGTGGAAGCGGTGATTCCGGAGGATCATCACAAGACGCTCCGCAGCCGTCTGGCGAAAGTCACCGAGGTTGACTATTGCTGGCGCTGTCACGAGCGGATGAATCCGCTCGGGTATGCTTTGGAAATGTACGATGACTTCGGACGCTACCGTGCCGAGGAATCGCTCGAACATCCCGATAATCTCATCAAGAAAGGACCGGACAAAGCCAAGCCGCATGTCGACTTGCGCGATACCTACAAGACGCTTCCGGTCGATGCGAGGGGCGCCCTTTCCGGAACAGGGGACAAGTCACTCGACGGTGAGGTCAAGGATGGCCTCGATCTCGCCGGGCGTTTGGTGAAGTCGGATCGCGTCCGCCAATCCATTATTCGCTATGCCTTCCGATATTTCATGGGACGCAACGAATTCCTCTCCGACTCGAAAACTTTGATCGACGCGGAGCAGGCTTACCTCAAGAGTGAGGGCAGTTTCGATGCCGTCATCGTGTCCCTTCTCACGTCCGATTCCTTCCTCTACCGAAAATCACTTTCCCAAAATACCAGTCATGAATAGCAGAAGAGATTTCCTTAAAAAGTCAGGCCTCGGTCTGGGTGCGCTCTCCCTCGGACCGTCCTTGAGTGCGCTCGCGGCGGAGACCACCGGAGGCACGCCGCGGAGGTTTGTCTTCATTCGCAAGTCGAATGGCATTCGCCCGAAGGAGCTTGCCCTGCCGACCTTTTCTGCCGAGGAAAAAGCCCTCGACGACAAGAGGCAGCCTTTCGAGGTCGATCTCGATAAGCACGAGTTGCCGGCTTGGTTGAAGTCTCTCGATGCGCACAAAGCCAATCTGGGAATCCTACAGGGGCTTTCCTGTAAGATGAGCGAGAACGGTCACTGGTCCTATTCCTCCGTGATGGGGGCTTACAAGTCCGGACGCAATTCTCTCAGCGGAATCAAGCGCGCCACCATCGATTTTGAATTGGCGAGGCTCTTTCCCTCGCCTTTTGGACACGTCGAACTTTCCCTCACCGGAAACTACAGCCAGTTTCGCTCCGGGATCGTCTCGGGATACTCCGCGCCCGCTCCGCATCAGCGCAACTACTGCTACGCCGATCCGCAGACCGCTTACAACGAATTGTTCAAGTCCGTCACCAATCCCGGCGCGGTTGATTCGGACAATGCCATGCTCGAGTTTTTGCAAGGCGAGGAATCATTCAAGGCCGGAGCGCTGCAGGGATACGAAAAACTCAAGTTAAGCAATCACATCGCGTCCATTGAATCGATCCGCGCCCGGAATAAGAAGTTGGAGAAAATGTCGGATGCCATTGCGAAGCACCTGCCGGAGATCGATCCCATCCATGCCGATGGTGGTCCGAATGCCAGCACGCCCGAAAAGCAAAAGGCCATGACCGATATTCTCATTGCCTCCCTTGTGACCGGTCTGACCAATGTCGTGACCTACACTATCGATGAATTGTCGACTCCGGTCAAAGGGATGCCCGGCAATGAAGGGGATCACATTTCCATTCATGAGCTGGGTCACAACGGAGGATACAGCGGAGTTTCGGCGGATAAGATTCGTGAGAAGATCCGCGTCGGCCACATGGATCAGGTCGCAAAGATCGTTGAGAAACTCAAAGCGGCTCCCGAAGGAAAGGGGACCATGTTCGATAATACCGTCGTGATGTATTTTCCGGAGAACGGGGAAGGCCACCACAGTCACGGAACGGAAGCGCCCTTCGTTGTCCTCGCCGGCGACAACTGCAACCTCGACATGACCGGCCGCTATATTCGCCTACCCTACCACGCCACCGAAGGGCACAAGACGATTGGTAATTGGTACACCACCCTCCTCAACGCCCACGGAAACCCCATCGAGCACTACGGTGACTTCGACCTGGAAACCGCAAGAAAGAAGATCGATCAGACCGGTGCGATCAAACAGTTGATGGGGTAGTTACCCAAGTAGAAATCCGGAGCTTTGGACCGCAATCCCTTCAGGATTGTTTCCCGTAACGTGGGATCATTAATCCTTCAGGAACCTATTCCGTCCAGAAATCCCCCTGCTTCAATAAGAGCAGGTTTACTCGTCGAATCGGGTGGTCATTTGTGTGGCGATTGTATTGGCTGCCAGAGGCTTTGGGCCGAGTAGTTTCGAATCATGATTTCCGCATTTCAATTTTCCCGTTTGACCAAGCTCGTTTTATTGACGGGCCTTGTTGGCTTGTCCCCGGCTGAGGAGCCATTCTACAAAGAGACCCCGCTTTTCTCGACGGCGCCTTCTCCCAAGAAGTCGTTGCAGTCGGTCGATCGCTTCGGTCCGGTGGGGATTGGCATCGAACTCATTCAACCAGCCTTCACGATGCGGGTGAAGAATGTCGAGGCAGGTTCTCCGGCCGAAGAGACCGGGAAGTTGAAGAAGGGGCAGATCATCGAACGCATCAACGGGGAGAAGTTGGCCGACATCGATCCACGCATTCAGTTGGGAAAGATTTTGGCGAAAGCCGAGGCGACCGACGGCGTGATCAAATTGACGATCAAGGGCGAAGCAGAAGCGGTGACGGTTAAAGTTCCCGTTCTGGGAGCCTACAGCAAGACCTGGCCGTTGAATTGTCCCAAGTCGGATAAGATCGTCCGGCAGGTCGCGGAGTATCTTTCGACGACCGACGGCAACAAAGGGATCGCCGATATCGGGATGTTGTTTCTCCTCTCGACTGGGGAGAAGAAAGACCTCGAAGTGGTTCGCAACTGGGCCCGCACGGCCAAGGCGCATCCCTATCCCTGGTATACCGGATACGGCGGGATCGGTTTGGCCGAGTGTTATTTAAAAACCGGAGATCCGGAAATCCTCACTAACATTCAGGCCTGGGTCGATAGCGCGGCGAAGTCGCAGCACAACGATGCCTGGGCCGGGCGGGGGAGTGCCTTGACTGGTTATGGTAGTGGTCACCTCAATGCGGCGGGAACGCACGTGGTCACTTTTTTGATGTTGGCCAAGGAATGTGGCGCGAATGTTCCCGACAAAACCTTCCACGGGGCGCTGCGGCATTTCTATCGCTACGCCGGACGCGGAAGCAATCCCTACGGAGACAATCGTCCCTATTCGAACTTTGTTGATAATGGCAAGAACGGCAAGCTGGCTATCGCGATGGCAGCCGCCGCGGCGCTGACGCTGGAAGGTGAGAACTCGGTCTATGCCCGGGCGCGAGACACCGCGGCGATGCAGAGTTTCTATAACACGACCTTCATGTTGCACGGTCACACCGGCGGCGGGATTGGCGAGATCTGGCGGAGTGCCTCGATGGGATTGCTCTACGAGAAAGCGCCCAATCACTATCGCGAGTTTATGGATAACCGTCAGTGGCACTATGATTTGTCGCGGCGCTATGATGGGTCTTTCGGCATCATCGGGGGAGCAGGTTACGACAAGGAACACTGGGGCGTGGCTTATCCACTGTCCTACACCATGCCGCGCAAGACGCTGCGTATCACGGGAGCGCCGCCGACCAGATGGTCGAAGCAATACAAGCTGCCCTCGCGTCCCTGGGGAACGGCCGAGGATGACGAATTCCTGTCGCTCGAGGCGGTGCCTGATGCGGCGGGAAAGAAGCAGGATCTCTCGGGCGAGACGCTGGCGCACGATTCCAGTTTGCATTTCCTGAGCCGATTCCACGGCCCGGAGGAACCGAGCGATGAGGAAATTCGGAAGTACATCCATCATCAGGATTTCGCCATCCGCAACATCGCGGCTTACAAAGCAGTGGGGATCAACTACGGCTACATCGGCAAGAAGACCGGCGGCGGCAAAGTGCGCCCGCATTTGGTGACGGAGTTTTTGAAGCACCACGACGCGCGCGTTCGCCGCGTAATGTTCGGTGCGGTCTTGTCACAGGGAAGCGCGGTGACACCCGAGGTCTACGAACTCGCGGTGAAGGCGATGAAGGATCCCGAAGAATCTTGGTGGGTCAAGGACGCGGCGATTCAGCTCGTGGGCCGTGGCTCGGTGGAGCAGGTCTTTCCCTTGGTCGATGACTTGCTTCCCTATCTGACACACGAGGAAGATTGGCTCAAGAATGCCGCCTTGAACGCCCTGACTCCGGTGGCGGCGGACGAGCGGTGTTACCAAAAGATTCTTCCGGCGATGGGCGAGTTGGTCAGAAAGAACCAGCGCGTCTCGGTGACGTTGGGATTTGGTTCCGCGATTCGGGCCAAGATTAAAGAGGCCGCGCCCGAGGTGCAGAAACTCGCAGCGGAGACGCTCAAAGAGACCTTCCTCGGATTCGAAGGCAAGAAATCCAGCCCCGCCGGTCAGAACCTCAAGCCAACCTATGACTACCACCTCGATGCCATCGCGGCCTCGTTGGCCGATGTGCCGGGCGGGCTCGATGTGCTTTATGAAATTGCCAAAGAAAAGCATCCAGATGAAATTCTTCCTTTCAAGGAACTCTACCTCGCAGCCGACTCGACGAAGTTTGGGCCCAAGCTGAAGAAGGCGATCACGCCCATCATCATGGATGAGTTGATCCCGGAGTTCGTCGGGAAGAATCGCAAGCGCTTGCTTCCTCTGAGGGCGAGCGAATCGCAAAACGGATACCCCGGAGGAAAAGGGGAGCCTCTTGATGAATTGGCATCGCTCTACCAACGTGCGGGTCACGAGGGATACGAGTGGAAGATGTTCCTGGATCTGCGAAATGCCGAGTGGTCGTATCATAGCTTTGATCCCATCGCGGCGGAGCAGGTGCCCTTCGACCAACTCGTCTCTCGTTACCGCGAGGTGACCGTGCCCAAGGGAATGGAGGAGTGGTCAGCTGCGGATTTCAATGCAGGCAAAGCCGGTTGGAAGAAGGGCAAGAGTCCTTTTGGAACTTACGATGGTAAGATTCCGACCGGGCCGATCACAAAGTGTAATCCCACTTGTGTCGGTCCGGGATGTTACGGCGCCACGCCGATCAATACTCATTGGGAAAAGGAAGTGCTCTTGATGAGCGGAACCTTCAAGATTCCTCCGCTCAAGGAGGGGCATCGCTACCGACTTCGTGAGAACAGCGGGGATCACGTCGGCGCGGGAGGTGGCCACAAGATTTTCGTGAACGGCAAAGAGTTGGTCGAAGCAAAACAAGGTGGCGGACGGGGGTCTGGTGGTCGTCCCAAGGGCGCCTATATTACCAAGGAATTTCTCGATGACTTTAAGAGTGGCGAGGTGACCATCGCGGTGAAGACTTTCATCCGCTACAACGCCAAGTATAGCACCAAACCCAGTTCCAAGGTTCCCCAGGGGAAGTTTAGCCTTCATCTCGAGGAGCAAAAGCTTCCACCAATGGGCGACGAGCTGGTGACAAAGTCGGCCAAGGTCGTTGCAATGACTTCTTCGGACTGGCAGTCCAAGTTGGACAAAGAAGATGCTTCGCAAAACCCCGACGACAACCTTTTCCGCTGGGATGGCAAGGTGATTTCGAACGAGAAGATTCTGGGGTCATGGCAGACTGTTTCTCTCGTCACCGCGCTTGAGGATTTCAATCCCGAGAAACCAAGGGATGCCAACCGGGCCCGGATCAAACAAGTGACCTTCAAACCTGATGGGCACACCGACGAGCCGATTAAGGTTTGGTCTGGTGACACCTTGATGGATCTCGAAAAGTATCAAGCCTTGAAGATGAAGATCGTGACCATCGATGGAGGTGAATACCTTCTCGTGGAAGAGGGCGAATTCAGCACCCGGCACAAGCCGGACTGGAAATCGAAGTGGATTGTCTTGAAGAAGAAATCTTAGTTGGATTTGAAGAGGGAAATTTCGGAAAGCTCGGGGTATTCCGCGGTGACATTTTCTTAGTCCTCGCAGAATGACGGAGAAGAATTAGACTCAACCTGACGATGACGCATTTAAGATTTCTCAGCATGATCCTCGCCTGTTTTGGAGCGGCATTGGCTCAAGACACGAAACCGGGCTATGTCATTGATGAAGACACTGGGATCACCCTGCCGGAGGGTTTCGATGCGGAGATTCTTTATGATATTCCCAAGTCGCAAGGTTCCTGGGTGGCGATGGCCTTTGATCCCAAGGGGCGGCTCATTGTTTCAGATCAGGACAGCGAGGGTGTGTTTCGCGTGACTCTTCCCAGTGAGGGAAAAGAGATCGCCGTTGAGAGCCTTAAGGGTTTTCCCTACGAACCGGTGAAGTGGGGGAAGCGCAGAGTTGGTGGCGCGCTGGGGTTTCTTTACGCTTTCGACAGTCTCTACATGACGACGATGACGGGATTTTACCGCTGTCGTGATACTGATGGAGATGATCAGTTCGACGAGTTCAAGTTGATCAAGAAATTGCAGATGGGCTACGAGCATTCGGCGCATTCGGTGATCAAGTCGGAGGACGGAAAGGCGCTTTACCTGGTGAGTGGAAACTACGGCCGGATTCCGAAAGGGATTTCTTCGAAGCAGCCGTCGGTTTGGGAAGTTGACTCGCTGCTGCATCCCATGCCCGATGCGATGGGGCACGCTGTGAGCATCAAACCGCCGGGCGGTTGGGTCTGCCGGATTTCTCCGGACGGGGAAGACTGGGAGATGATTGCTTCGGGGTTTCGGAATCCTGTCGATTTGGCGATCAACCGGGAGGGGGAGATGTTCACCTTTGATTCTGATTTGGAATTCGACGTCGGAAGCCCGTGGTATCGTCCGACGCGAATCAATCACGTGGTTTCGGGCGGTGAGTTCGGTTGGCGCACCGGAACGGCAAAATGGCGCGAGTATTTTGCGGACAGCAATGGCTCGGTTCTCGATGTGGGGCCGGGATCCCCGACCGGGATCAGCTTCGGGCACCACTCGTTGTTCCCGCCTCAGTATCGCGACAAGCTCTTCGTGTGCGATTGGACTTTTGGAACAATCTTCACGGTTGAGCTGGAGGAGAAGGGATCAAGTTATGAGGGGACGAAGAAAGAATTTTTGAGCGGGACGCCTTTGAACATTACCGCAATGCGTTTTGGTCCCGACGGCCAGATGTATTTTCTGACGGGGGGACGGAACACGGACTCAAAGCTCTATCGTATCAACTACACCGGACCGAAGATCAAGGGCATGGTGAGGAGCTTGAAAGCCAATCAGGGAATGCGTGATCTGCGTCATCAGTTGGAGAAATTCCACGGCTCAAATGAGGGCGGTCAGGCTGCGGTGGAAAAGGCGTGGCCGCATTTGTCGCACGATGACCGAAACATTCGCTATGCCGCAAGGATGGCGATCGAGAATCAGGATGTCGCGTTGTGGAAAGATCGGGCCTTGCAGGAGACGAATCCGCGCGCAGTGATTTATAGTTCAATCGCGATGTCTCGTCAAGGTGAGGCGTCGCTGAAGAAGTTGCTCACGTTGGATTTTGCGGCCTTAAAAAAAGAAGACCAGCTGGCTTGGTTGCGAGCTGCGTCACTTTGTTTCATTCGCCTGGGCGAAGCGGAAGAGATGCATGCGAAGAAAGTGATCGGGATTTTGGATCCGCATTTCCCGGCGAAGGATGATGACTTGAATTCCGAGCTGTGCCGCATGTTGAGTGATCTCAATGCGCCTTCGGTGGTGGAGAAAACGATTGCCTTGATGAAGGCGACCAAGACCAAGGCGATGGCCTACGACAAGGAGATGTTGAAGCGGTCCGAGTATGGTCAGGAAATTTTGAAATCGATGGCCAACACGCCGAACGTGGAGAACATTCACTACGCCTATTGCCTGCGCCGGGTGCAAGATGGTTGGACGCTGGAGTCGCGGAAGTTCTACTTTTCCTGGCTCAAGGACACCATGACCAAGAGTGGCGGGAAGAGTTTTGTGGGAAGTATCCGAGCGATTCGGGAGGACGCCATCAAGCACCTCACGAAAGAAGATGCAGCAGCGGTGTCATGGTTGCTGGGCGACGTCGAGACGGTGGACTTGAGTAAGCTTCCAGTCGCGAATGGTCCGCCGGTGGGCTGGACAGTGGACTCAGCGATGGCTTTGTTTAAAGAGGATCTTTATGGACGCAATTTTGAGAACGGGAAGAAGATGTTCTCTGCGGGTCGATGCATTGCCTGTCACCGCTTTCAGGGCGAAGGCGGATACAGCGGCCCTGATTTGGGATCGGTGGGACAACGGTTTTCTATCCGGGACATGCTGGTTTCGATTTGCGAGCCGAGCGATTCCGTCTCCGAGCAATATTACGCCAGTCTGGTGAAACTGAAAGACGGCGAATCTCTCTACGGTCGTGTGATTTACAAAAACGACAAGGAGATCGCGGTGGCGCCGAATCCCTACAACCTCGGTGAGCTGGTCAAGAAGTCGGCCGAATCAGTGAAGTCCATTGAGCCCTCACAGATCTCCATGATGCCTCCCGGAATGATTGCCTCGATGAACAAGGAAGAATTGAGAGACCTCATGGCTTATTTGATTTCCGGCGGCAACAAAAAGCACGCGGTGTTTCAGAAGAAGTGAGGATGGGCTTGGAATAACCTGTCCTTGAGGGGACAGGTCTGCAGGTGGAATACCATCGTCTTCAGGATCAGGAAATGCGAATTCCACGGCTCGCTTGTATGGCTCCCAGACAATATCATGGATATCAAGAACGATACAGCAGCCCCGAAGGCGCCGTCCAGGCTCTGATTCAATAGCGATGTTCGGTCTAGGATACTCGGTATTTGGAAAAAGATACAAAAGGCTGTTTAGAATGAAGAATCGGCTCGGTTTAAGAGATAAGTTGCACCAAGACATCTGGGTCGAACCAATTCACTACGGTAGCGATGGCGATCATTGATCGCGCTCTCAACAATCACTCAAAACAATTTTATGGAAACCAAGAACGATATAAGCAGCCCCGAAAGCGACGTCCAGGCGGTAGAAAAACTCGGTGAAGCGAGAGATGGCGTGGTCAAGGAACTGCGGAAAGTGATCGTGGGCATGGAAGAGGTCATCGATGAGATGATGATCTCTATTTTCGCGGAGGGTCACTGCCTCTTGGTCGGGGTTCCCGGCTTGGCGAAAACCCTTCTGGTGAGCTCCCTTGCCAAGACTCTGTCACTGTCTTTCAAGCGGATTCAATTTACGCCCGATCTCATGCCTTCCGACATTACCGGCACCGAGTTGCTTCAGGAAGATCCCGAGACGCACGCGC
Source organism: Akkermansiaceae bacterium (assembly GCA_029253285.1). Lineage (GTDB taxonomy): Bacteria > Verrucomicrobiota > Verrucomicrobiia > Verrucomicrobiales > Akkermansiaceae > SW10. The sequence continues at coordinate 9,851 of JAQWZU010000201.1, forward strand.
GTCAATTCAAGTTCATGGAGGGTCCGGTGTTTACCAATCTTCTTCTTGCCGATGAGATTAACCGGACCCCACCCAAGACCCAGGCGGCCCTCCTTGAGGCAATGCAGGAGAAGCGGGTGTCCTCCGGTGGTGTGGACTACAAACTCGATAAACCTTTCTTCGTGTTGGCGACCCAGAACCCGATCGAACAAGAGGGAACCTATCCCCTGCCCGAGGCCCAGTTGGACCGATTCCTCTTCAACGTGATCGTGAAATACCCGAGTCGCTCCGAGGAAATCGACATCATGCGCAGTGTCACCAGTGACGAGAAAGTGGAAATCAAGGAAGTGCTCGACGGAGCAACCATCATGGAGTTTCAGCACCTCGTTCGCCGGATTCCGGTGGCTGATCACATCTTCGAATATGCGGCCTCCCTGATCCGGGCAACGCGGCCCGACGAGGAAGAAGCTCCCGAGTTCGTGAAAAAGTTCATGGCCTGGGGTGCGGGACCACGGGCATCGCTAAACTTGATTCTGGCCGGCAAGGCGCGCGCGGCGCTCCGCGGTCGCTGCCATGTCGCCATCGAGGACATTCAGGCGGTGGCCCTTCCCGTGCTGAGGCACCGGATCATCCCGAACTTCGCAGCGCGCTCGGAGGGAATGACTTCGGACAGCCTCGTCGAGATGCTGCTCAAGGAGATCCCGGCCGATGAAAGTGCCTCCTCGAGCAAAGCAGGGTAGCGGCACTTCGTTGCGGCTCCTGATTTCAATCTGCTGATTTTCGTCATCCAAGAATGTCCCAGCACCTCCCTAATCTCAACTATCTGGACCCCGAGCTTTTGCAAAAGCTCGGGGACCTGGAGTTGATCGCGCGTGAAGTTGTCGAAGGCTTGCGCGCGGGCTCCCATCGGAGTCCGCTCAAAGGATTCAGCACCGAGTTTGCCCACCACCGGCAATACGCGCCGGGGGATGCCATCCGTGATTTGGACTGGCGGGTTTACGGCCGGACCGAGCGTTATTACACCAAACTCTACGAGGCCGAGACCAATTTCGATTGTCATCTCCTCATGGATGCGAGTTCGTCGATGACCTACGGCTCGGGGAAGGTCAGCAAGCTGGAGTATTCCAAGTATCTCGCCGCGGCGCTGAGCTACCTCATCCTCAATCAACGGGATTCGGTTGGGCTGAGTGTTTTTGACTCCGAGATGCGGGCGCACCTGCCGCCTCGCTCGGCGATGAGCATCATTTTGCAGATCGAAAAAATTCTCAAGGAGATCACCCCGACACCCAAAACGAGCATTGCCAAACAACTCAATGACATCGCCCTGCAGATTAAACGACGATCGTTCGTGATCCTGATTTCCGACCTCTTCTCGGATGTGGGTGACATCATGCGAGGATTGCAACGTCTTCGCTACGGTGGTCACAACGTGATTGTATTTCACACTCTTGATCCCCACGAGTTGAAGTTCCCGTTTAAGGGGACCTGGCAGTTTGACGGGCTGGAAGGCGAGGAGGAACTCATCACCCAACCCGAACGAATCCGGGAAGATTACCTGACGAACCTGAATGCCTATTTGGAGCAATTGCAATCCGGGTGTATTGGCAGCGGGGTGGATTACACTCTGGTGGAGACAAGTCGCCCCCTTGATTCCTTGCTCAGTGAATTTCTCGAAACCCGCTCATTAAATATGATGGGCCCATCAGTGGGAGCACGTTCATGAGTTTTTTGAATCCATGGATGTTATTGGGAGGCCTGGGAATCGCCCTGCCGATCCTTGCCCACTTATTGAACCGCCACGAAGTTCGGCGTACTGATTGGGCCGCGATGCATTTCTTGAACCGCAATGTGCGGGTTCGTTCCCGGCAGATTCGGCTTCGTGATTTGCTCTTATTGTGTCTCCGTTGCCTGGCGCTCCTCCTTCTCGTCTTTGCCCTCGCCCGACCCATTTGGAAAAATGAAGACTCAAGTTGGCTCCCCGGCGAGCCTCGGGCTGGAGTGGTTATCGCTCTTGATGCCTCTTTCAGCATGGAGCATGGAGGAGGGGACTCGAGGCGGTTTGACCGTGCTCTTGAGCAGGTGAACGTCATCAGCGAAAAAATTCAGCCTGGCGATCCGGTCACTCTCATCTTGTTGGGTGGTGAAGACAAAGTTCTCATCCGCAACATGGCCTTTGATCGGGACCGGTTCCGCGACCTCCTGCAGTCCGCAAAAGTCGCTCCGGTCGGCCTTGACCTTGATCGGGTTCCCAAGCGCCTCAAAGAGCTCCTCGACGACATGGAGGCTCCCAAAAAAGAAGTTTACTTCATCACTGATGTGCAGGCGCGGGATTGGAGGCGGTCTTCGGCGCGCTTCCACGAGACGCTCGCCGAATTACGAAACGATGCGGAGGTCTTTCTGGTTCCCGTGCCCGGAGCTCCTGCCAACCTCGCGGTCACCGAACTTAACCTCGTTTCCGGAGTTCTTCGAAAAGGGACTATCGCCCGTTATCAGGCCACCGTGCACAATTATGGTGAGGTTCCCGTTCTCGACGTCGCGGTGCAGTGCCGGGTGGAGGGGGTGCAGATCGACAGCAAGAGGATCCCGGTCATCGCGGCAGGAGCTTCCGAAACGGTCTCGTTGTTCGTTCCCTTTCACAATGCGGGCTCCACTCGAATTACGGCCGAAATTACCGGTGATCTTCTCCCTTCCGACAACGTGCGGCGAGTGGTAGCGGTCGTTCGGGATCGTGTTTCGGTGCTTTGCGTCGACGGCTCGGGCGGTGCGGCGGGTCGCCTCATCATGGCCTCGCTTCTGGCCCGTGGCGATGGTGCGAAGGATGAAGATTACGTGGTTCGCTCGGTGCCGTGGCTGACCCTGCCGGCCGAGCCTCTTGAGGAGGTCGATGTGTTGATTTTTGCGGATGTTCCGGAGGTGACCCCGGAGCAGGTTGTTCAACTTTCCCGTCATGTTCGGAACGGCAACGGGCTGGTTTGGTTTGCGGGTCCGAATGTGAAAGCGGCGGCATGGAATGAGCGCACTGCCAGCGGCAGCAATCCTTTGCTTCCAGCTAAACTGGGCGCTCCGGTCGACTCGCGAACCTCTGAAGGAGCAGGTCGGCCTCTGGATCCCGCCATGCCGGATCACAGCGTCTGCCTCCCTCTGCAATCCCTGCCCGAGGATCTTTTTAGTGAAACCCGTTTCCTGACGCGCTTGAACGTCGAGCCTTCCTCATCAAGTTTTCCGATTCTAAGCTTGGCCGGAAGCAATGCCCCGATCCTGTTGGAGCATTCGCTGGGTCGCGGTCACGTTTTTCAATTCGCTACTTCGGCGGAAACCAGCTGGAACAACATGGCCCTCACTCCGGTGTTCCCGATGCTCATGCAGCAGATCGTGAATTACCTTGCTGGTCGGGAATTCGAGCAGCCTCGTCTCGTGGGAGATTCTCTTTCCTTGTCCTACGTCGAGCAACCGGATGCGAGCGATGCCGTCTTTGACACGCCATCGAACGAAAGTATCGCGGTCCCGGTTCGTGAGCACCGCGACCAGTTTGTGGCGATGCTCGAGAACTCCGGGGAGGCTGGTTTTTATGTGGCCCGGGTCAGCGTGCAGGCTCCGGGGATGCCAATTGCGGTGAACGTCGACCCCCGGGAGTCGGACGTGACCTCGCTGAGTGCCTCGGACTTAAATGAAAATCTCGAGGGGGCCGATATCACGGTGGTTGCCTCTGAGTCGGAGCTTGTCGCCGCGATCGATGCCAGTCGCACGGGCCGCTCATCCTGGCGTTATCTACTGATTACGGGCTTCATCCTGTTGCTATTAGAGAGCCTTTTCGCTGAATTTCTTCGCAAACGAAAGCGTTCACGAAGCAAGCAAGCCGAGCCCATCCCGGATAATCTCACTGGAGTTCAAGATGCCTGAAGCGACCCCTTTTATTGCCCAAATCGAGCAGGTCTTCTGGGCTCGCCCGTTGTCCGTCGGCACTCTCGTTGCAATCTTTGCTGCGATCGTGGTGTTGAGCCTCTACCTTTATCGTCGACCTTGGGGGTTGCCACTGTGGTTGCGGGGGATCCTTGTTGTTTCCCGAGTGTTGGTTCTCGCCCTGCTCGTGGCCACTTTGATGGAGCCCACTGCGGTGAGGACCGAGGAGCACACCCGGGAGCGTAGTCTTCCGGTTTTACTCGATGTCTCCGAAAGCATGTCGATGAAAGACCAGCGCAAGCTCCCCGAAGAAATTGTTGAGGCGGCGGCGGCTCTGGGCATGGCTCCGCTTGATGAGGAGATCAATGCTGATCAGGCTGTCATGGAACTCGATGCGGGACAGCGCCAAAAGATTACCGCGTCCTCACGCCTTGATCTCGCGAAGGCGGTCCTGGTTGATTCAGCCCGGCCGATTTTTGAATCCTTGGGTGAGAATCTTGACCTCAGTTATCATTCCTTTGGCCAAGCCCCTCGTCTGATTAGCGACGACACGGTGGTTGCTGCCGAAGATCTGGCGGTCCTCGAGGCTACGGATCCGGGGACCTCGATCGCCTCTTCTCTGGAAGCTGTCGCGAACTCCGGGGGGATCCCTCCGGCGGGTATTGTTTTGCTCTCCGACGGGATCGACAGCGCGACGTCGCAGCGGTCCGAAGCTGTTTTACGAGACCTCGGGGCGCGTGAGATTCCTGTTTATACCGTCCCGCTCGGATTGCCCAATCCCGATGATGTTTCGATTAACAATATTGTGATGCAAGAGGTGGCCTTTTCGGGCGACCGGGTGCCGGTCCGGGTCCATCTTCAATCAGAGGGCTACGAGCAACGGACAGCTCGCTTGTCGGTTCTTCTCAATGATCGCCGCGTCTCCTCCCGCGTGGTTCGCTTTGAAGGTGGTTTGCAATTCGAAGAGGTCGACTTTCGTGTTGATATTTATGAGAAGGGCGCCGCGCAGATCGACGTGGTCATCGAGCCGTTTGATGACGAGGTCTCGATCACAAACAACCGGATCACCCGAAGTATCCGGGTCGTGAATGAAAAAGTGAACGTGCTCTATATCGAAGGAAATGCCCGGTGGGAATTTCGTTACCTGCGGGCGATCTTAAAACGTGATCCACGGATCAATGCCACCTTCATTGCGTCCAATGTGGGACCAGAGGTCGCACGAAATTCTCCGGAGCATATCGAGCGGTTTCCCAGTAAGCGGGAAGAGGCCTTTATGTATGATCTGGTCATTCTCGGTGACGTGGATGCTGCCTTCTTCAGCGATGAAGAGCTTGGGCTGCTGGAAGAACTTATTCGGGACCGGGGCGCCTCACTGCTGATGCTTTGTGGTCCGATGCACTCGCCGGGTTCTTATCAGGGGACTCCTGTGCAGACCATGCTCCCGGTTAGGTTTGACCCTGATGAAAAGTGGGCAGAGGTTTCTGAATCGGTCTATCCCGTCCTGACTCCCGAGGGCCGAAGCAGTCTGGTGATGACGCTGGAGAATGAGGATGATTTAAATGATCGCATCTGGAGCCGGATGGCACCGATGGATCAATTGCCGCCGCTGTTGGCTGCCAAGCCAGGCGCGACGGTGCTTGCGGTGCTCTCCGACAGCACCGAGCGGGATCAGAGTTACCCTTTGGTCGCTTGGCAGCGGTATGGGACGGGCAAGTGTATGTCGATTGCTTCGGACCGCCTGTGGCGGCTGCGTTATAAGACCGGTGACAAGTATCACTGGCGGGTCTGGTCGCAGTGTATTCAGTTCATGACGCTCTCGCGCCTGATGGGAGAGCACAAGCGCATCCGCCTTGAAACCGACCGCTCGTCCTATTTTGTCGGCAGCCAGGGTCGGCTCTATGCCCACGTCCTCGACGACGACTTTGAACCGGTGGTGCAATCAGGCTTTGATGTCGTTGTGAGTGGGCTTGATGGAGCTGCCGCTAGCCAGCAAATTAAGTTACAGCCGGATCGCTCACAGCCCGGACTCTACGAAGGATACTTCACTCCGCCAGGGCCGGGACGCTACCGAATGGAGGCCAACGAAAATGATCGCAAGGTTTCAAGTATTACTGAATTCCAGGTGAGTGACATTCGCCAGGAATTGACGGAAACCGACATGCGTCTTGAAAACCTGCAACGCATTGCCGATCTGACTGGTGGGGCCACTCTTGGCGTCCGCGAACTTCCCAAACTTGCTTCGCTCGTAAACGGCGAGCCGTTGACTACCACGGTTCGCTCCGAGCGTCCGCTGTGGGATCATTGGCTTGTTATCCTACTCCTCGCCGGCTTGCTGGGAGCCGAATGGATCATCCGAAGAAGACACGACCTGCCATGACCAACGCCTTTCAAGAGCCTTCTTTTAAATCGTGCCTGCATGCCGTCTGGCGACGCAAGCAGCGCAAGCACATGATCGCTGGTTTGCTGGCGATGTGCCGCTGGGGGATCCCTCTTTTTTTTATTGGGATGACCATCGACCGGTTCGCCTATCTGCCGAGTGCAGCGCGTGCCGTGGTTCTGGTGATCCTTTTGGTGGTGTCCTTCTATCAAGCCTGGAAGCACGGGTGGCGGAAGCTCCGGCGCTACGATGCCACGCAAGCTGCGCTGGACATTGAAACCCAGCACGGAGGTCTTGAGAGTCTTCTCGTCACCGCGGTGCAGTTTGAGGGCACCGAGGCAACATCGGGGACCTCGAAGTCGCTCTTGGAAGCCACCAGAAACAAGGCCGAAAGCGCTGCGGAAGGGGTCGAGCCCGCGAAGGTTGTCAACTTTCAAGCTCTTCGGATTCCGCTTCGGATAGCGATGATTCTTGCCGTGTTGGTGCTGGTCTTCGCCACGCTCAGGGGGCCGTTTCTTGCGGCAGGATTGGCCCGGATCTTCACGCCCTGGACTTCGATCGCCTACCCGACCAAAACCAAGCTCGATCTCGGGGCGGGTGACCTTGTGGTGAAAGAAGGGGACCGCGCCCAAATCCGGGTCGGGGTGTCCGGAGTCGTTCCCGACCATGCAAAACTTTTCCTCCGCACGGGTGAGGGGAGCCCACGTGAAATGGAACTCGAGATCACCGACGGCAGTTGCGAATACACCCTCGCCTCAGCCTCCCGTGATTTCAGCTACCGCATCAAGGCTGGAGACGCGCGCAGTGATTGGCACGAGGTGCGGGTGATCAACGCGCCGCGGATCGAGAACGTGCAGGTCGGGCTCGAATTTCCCACCTACCTCGAACGTGCGGACGAGTCGGTCGAGGCCTTGACCCTGACTGTGCCACAAAACACTCGTCTCCATTGGGATCTCACTCTCGACAGTACGATCAGCGAGGCCGCGCTCAATCGTGACGGCAAAGAGCCGCTTCCGCTCAAGGTGACCAAGAATGGCCGTCAGCTTGTCATTGAAGAAGAGGTGGAAGCCTCGCGGGGCTACAGTTTCTCGTGGGTGGAAAAAGAACACGGGTTCACTTTTACCAGTCCACGCTATTATCTCCAGGTTGCATCGGACCAAGCGCCTCGGGTTGAACTGACCTCGCCCGAATCGAATCTCGTTGCGATGGTTGGTCGTCCGCTTAGCCTCGCGACCCGTGTTCAGGATGATCACGGTATCGGTTCAGCCGCGGTCGCCTATCGGGTGAATCAACGTGATGAAGTATCTGTTGAGTTCAAGCCCTCCGCCGAGAGTGGTCGGGGCGAGCAGCCGGTCGACTGGGATTACCGGAAATCACTTCCTGATTTGAAAATCGGCGATAGCGTTTCCTTCGCTCTGGAAGTCAGCGATCGTTATCCGGGAGAAGGCGGCCCGCACGTCGTTCGTTCGGAGACTCGTCGGGTGACTTTTCTTTCCAAAGAGGATTATCTCGAACAAATCCAGAAAAAGAAAGACGGTCTGCTCTCGCGCGTTCAGACCGCATATCGCCAGCAGCGGACAGCCTTTGAAAGTGTCCGCAATCTTGAACCGACAGCTCCTGACTACATGCAGTCCTGTCAGATCGAGGCGATCCGACAGGAACTGATCCGGGACCAACTCAATGGAATTGCAGGGCAGTTGAAGGACTTGCTCGATGACCTCGCCATCAACAATGTCTCGGATGCCCCGGAGGGTGAGTCCCTCGAGGGAATTCGTTCGGCACTCCTTGGCATCGCCGACAAACATCTGGGTGAGGCGGCCTCGCGCTTGCGTCATCAATCCGGCGTCGCCGGGGGCGATACGGATGAATCACCCGATCCTTCATCCGCAGCCCGATCCGTGAATACAGCCGCCCGGGAACTGGGGAGCCTCGTCTTGCTCCGATCGATTGATACGGCTCAGGAAGTTTACGCGCGGGAAGCCCGCATGCTGGCGCAGATTCAGGCCTCCTTACGTTGGCGTGCGGTCCAAGATCAATCGGAAGAGATGAAACCCTCTCTCGCCTTGGAGCAAGAAGAGTTGGCGCAGTGGACTCAGCGTCTGATCGCTGATCTTCAGAAGGGCATGCGCTATGAAAAGCGACCTCTGGCTGTTCTTCGATTGATCCAAAGCGTCAAAGATTTGCAGCGGGCCAAGACCGAAGAGCGGATGCGTCAAGCTGCGGAACTGATCAAGCAAGGCAAGGGCGATCAAGCGGAGCCTCTGCAGGCTGGATTGGTCACGACCTTGCTCGATGCGGAGTTTAGTGTGCGTCTCAGCGGGGCATATTCCACCCTGATCAAAACCCGTGATCAGATGCGTTTGATTGTCAATGCCCAGGAGGTGCTCCGCGAAGAATGTGCCGGTATGTCTGCGCAAGATTTTGAGGCAGGCCGCGCCCAATCCGCACAAACCCAAACGAAGCTTCGTAAGGGCTTGCTGACTCTTCTTCTGCAAACTGTGCCTGCGCCCCGGACCCAACTTTTTGACGAAAGCTGGCCCGACGCGCCTCCGGTTCAAGCGATGTTGAAAGAGGCGGATCGGGCGATGGCGGGTGCGATTGAGAAATTGTCGGCCGGGCAACAGGATGCCGC
>JAQWZU010000202.1 GCA_029253285.1 Akkermansiaceae bacterium
CCCCACATCATTCTCGTCATGGCCGACGACCAGGGCTACGGCGATTGCGGCTACACCGGGCATCCCTTCGTGAAAACTCCCCATCTCGACGAGATGTCCAAGAACTCCGTCGTCTTCGATCGTTTCCACGCCTCCGCTCCTGTCTGCTCGCCCACCCGCGCCAGCGTCATGACCGGGCGCAATCCCGTCCGCACCAACGTTCCCAATCACGGCCTCTACCTCCGCCCTCAGGAAATCACCATCGCCGAAGCCCTCAAATCAAATGGCTATCTCACTGCCCACTTCGGCAAGTGGCACATCGGCTCGGTCCAAAAAGAAAGCCCCACTTCTCCCGGAGGACAAGGATTTGACTACTGGCTCTCCGGACTCAACTTCTTCGACCGCGATCCCTATCTCAGCCAAAACGGCAAGTTTGCTCAACACAAAGGCCAGGGCTCCGTCATCACCATGGACCGCGCCATCGAACACCTCAAAAAACACGCCAAGGGCAAACCCACCTTTACCGTGATCTGGTTCCCCTCACCGCACGATCCCCATCGCGAAACCTCCTCCAATCCTGAACTCTACAAAGGAAAGAAACACGCCGGATACTTTCAGGAAATCACCCTCCTCGACGAACAAATCGGCAAACTCCGCAAAGCCCTCCGCGACCTTAAGATTCACCAAAATACCCTCCTTTGGTATACCTCCGACAACGGAGGCCTCGTCACCGAAAGCTCCGGCGGCCGCGCCAAAAAAGGCTCCGTTTACCAAGGCGGCCTCCGCGTCCCCTCCCTCCTCGAATGGCCCGGCCGCTTCCCTGCGAAAACCGTCTCGGTTCCCAGCTCTTCATCTGACATCTACCCCACCCTTCTCTCTCTCACCGAGGGCACAATCGAAAATCAACCTCTCCTCGACGGCATCGATCTTGTCCCCTTCATCGACGGGAAAGAAACCACCCGCAAAAAACCTCTCGGCTTTTGGCACCACTTCGCCGGCGGCAACCCAACCTGGAACGACCGCATCATCAAGCAACTCATGGAAGCCCAAAAAGCGGGTAAGGAGACTCCGCTCCCTACTCGCCTCCTCAAAAACGTCAACGACTTCCCCACCTACTCCGACGGAGCCCACAAAAAAGGCCACGCCGCTCTCCTCGACTGGCCCCACAAAATCCATGCCATTTACAAAAACAACAAAACTACCTGGGAACTCTATGATCTCGACAAAGATCCCATGGAATCCAAAGACCTTTCCCCAATATTCGCCCCGGAAAAATTAGAAAGCCTCAAAGAAAAACTCACCACCTGGCAAAAGTCCGTCCTCCGCAGCCACGAAGGAAAAGACTACCGCTAGGAATCCCTCCCCTTCGAGGACTCACCGATTGACCTATCAGCCCCCTAATTCGCGCTCCTCTCCGCGCCAAAAAAAAAGTTCGAACATCTGTGAGAATCTGAGAAATCTGTGGTTCTATTTTCTCCAATCTCATCGATTCCTCACTCCCCCCTCTTCTGCGAAAACAACCACTCCACGAACGTCACATCGCCAAAAGGAACACGTCCCGCTCCATGCGCCTCTTCCGCAAGGACAATCACCTCCGCCTGTTTTCCTCCAGCCGCCTTGATCGCTTTCAAAACCATCGCGCCCCGGTCCGCGGGAACGACACGATCCTTCCCGCCATAGTAGGCCTTCATCGGAATTGTCGCGAGATTCTTCCCCCATTCCTCGAGATTCTTGGTAATATCCTTTGGCCCCTCCGGCCCAATCCCACCCACCATCGGCGCAATCGCGGCAAAGTGCTGCGGAGAATTCCCCGCCCATACATAGGTCCCGTATCCGCCCATGCTATTTCCTGTCAGATAAATTCTCTTGTCGTCGATCGGCAGGGTCTTCTTCAAATGCCCGATCAAGACATCGAGATCAGAAAATACCCAACCGCCCTTCTCTCCCGACTTCCTGGATTTGCGAGTTGCTTGCGGAGCGACACAAAGACATCGCTTCTTTGCCTTCGCAATTGTCTCCAACAACCTTCTCGGCTGGCGCTTCACCTTGCCAATTTCACTGCCCGTTCCTCCGGCACCGTGAAGATAAATCACCAGAGGCAACTTTTCGCCCTCCTTCAACTTTCCATCCTGATAAAACAAATACTCCGGGTTCAACGAAACTGTCTTCGCCGCCAAATCGTCCGGCAACTTATCCACCCGTGGTTCCGCCAACAAAGCCAGGGAACACACCCACCAAATCGCAATAAAACTCAATCTCTTCATCTCAAATACCTTTCTTCACTTCTTCTAAAATCTTCGGATCCATCTCAATCAAATTTCCCACACTAGGAAAGGATCCCTTCTCCACATCTTCAAGATACTTCCCAAAAGCCGCGATCCTTTCGTCCTGTAAACGACGATTCTCCGCCAGATAGGCCCCGGAATTCTCTAACTCCTTCATCATTTGATACAACGCCATGACTTCCTCCACGGTCTTACCAATGCGAGGGTAATTCGTCGAGGTCACGTAACGAGGCACCAGCCCCAAATGCCCCAGGCAAACGACGCTTCCGCCCCCGTGCCCTTGCTAAAATAATCCTTCGATTTCACCACTGCTATTGAGACCGATGCTGTTTGCTGACGGAACTTTGGGCAAACCAGGCATGGTCATAATATTCCCACAAATCACGACGATGAACTCCGCACCCGCTGATAAGCGCACCTCCCGAACTGGAATGGTGTGTCCATCGGGCGCGCCGATTGCATTGGGATCCGTCGAAAAACTATACTGGGTTTTTGCCATGCAGATTGGAAAGTGGCCATACTCCTCTTGAAGCGATTCTATTTTTTTTCGGGCCTTGGCATCAGCGATAACATTTGCCGCACCATAGAGCCGGCAGGCGATCGTTTCAATTTTATCCCACAGGGGCATTTCATCGGGATAGGCCGGAGTGAATTGAGATTCTTCATTCTCGAGCAATTCAACCAAATGGTTCGCAATTTCCTCGGTGCCAACGCCTCCCTCGGCCCAGTGGGAACAGACAATAGCGACGGCTCCATATTTTTCTGCTGTTTCACGCACTGCTGCGAGTTCAGCTTCGGTGTCTGCGCTAAACTGGTTAATCGCTACAACCACTGGGACGCCAAACGATTTCACATTTCGTAGGTGACGTTCAAGATTCACGCATCCCTCTCGAACCGCATCGACATTTTCTTCTGCAAGAGAATCCTTTGAGACTCCACCGTGCATTTTCAAGGCGCGGATCGTGGCCACGAGAACCGCTGCCGAAGGTTTCAATCCGGCTTTCCGGCACTTGATGTCAAAGAATTTTTCGGCGCCCAGGTCGGCGCCAAATCCGGCCTCCGTGACAACGTAGTCGGCCAACTTCAGTCCTGCTTTTGTAGCGGCAACGGAATTACAACCGTGTGCAATATTGGCAAAGGGGCCCCCGTGAACGAGCGCCGGATTATTTTCAAGCGTCTGCACCAGGTTTGGCATGAAGGCATCTTTCAAGAGAACCGTCATGGCGCCATCAGCATTCAGTTGATTGGCTGTAATGGGATCACGTTTACGGTTGTAGCCGACAACAATTTTTCCAAGCCGATGCTGCAAATCCTTCAAATCCGAGGCCAGGCAAAAGATTGCCATCACTTCCGAAGCGACCGTAATGTCAAATCCATCCTCGCGCGGAAACCCATTCGAGATTCCCCCGGTGGCCACGACAGTCTCCCGGAGCGCACGATCATTCATATCGACAACCCTTCGCCAACTGATCCTCCTCACGTCGAGATCCAGCTGGTTTCCATGGTGAATGTGATTGTCGATTAAGGCCGCCAGTAAATTATTGGCCGCACCGATGGCATGAAAGTCGCCCGTGAAGTGTAGATTGATATCCTCCATAGGCACGACCTGAGCCATGCCACCTCCGGCTGCGCCTCCTTTCATCCCAAAACATGGTCCGAGACTGGGTTCCCTCAGGCAAATGAGCGCTCGCTTACCAATTCTGTTCAGGCCATCGCCGATACCGACCGTTGTCGTTGTCTTCCCTTCCCCTGCTGCAGTGGGGCTAACCGCAGTGACCAAGATGAGCTTTCCATCAGGTTGCCCCTCCAGAGACTGGAGATATTTTGAGTCGATCTTTGCCTTCGTGTGCCCGTACTGGTGGAGTGCATCCCCCGGAATACCAATCTTGCCGCCGACCTCCGAGATCGGTTCAAGTTTGGCTGCGCGGGCGATTTCGATATCACTATCAAACATGCGTTCTTCTGACGCACAAAATGAATAGTTTCAACTGCATAATCTCGGCCAACGATAAACGTTTCTTGTCTGTGGAAAAACATAGGCTGATTGCGCACCGTCAGAACGATCAGGAGTTGCTTTAATTTTTCATCATCAGGTCCCTGTAGGGGGGAATCAAAAGCAAGGCTTTCGACTACCCTTCTCGGCCATGGGCAGGAGCTGCCTCTCGCCTAATCCGAGGCGTGATCGCGGAAGATCAAGTGCTCATTACGGTCGTGGAGAATGCTGGTGAGATATTTCACCGGCAACAAGACCGCCCACTGGCCATCCTGATCCCGGGCCACGGAACATCCCGACGGCAGCTGCACTTTGGGTGGATCAAGCTCCCCTCTCGATGAATCGGGTTCTTTTTCTTCAAACCATTGTACCACCGTCCAGGACGGGGTTTCGAGCCGGGTCTCGACCTGATACTCGGCAGCCAGACGAGCCTGCATGACTTCGAATTGCAGAGGTCCCACTGCGCCAAGCAAGGGAACGGCCTGGGCGCTTCCGTGAACTTGGTAGGCTTGGGCCACGCCCTCCTTCATCAACTGCTCCATTCCGGATCGATAGCGTTTGATCCCGGCGGTGTCCTTGTTGAGGATATAGGCGAAACATTCAGGCGTGAAACGGGGCATCTCTTTGTAGACCACTCTTGGGTCGCTGGTCAGAGTGTCGCCAATAAGGAAGTTGTAGTTCCCCACCAAGGCCAGAATATCACCAGCGTATGCCGTATCGAGAGTTTCGCGATCCTGTCCAAATAACTTCTGCGCATTCGCGAGTCGCACTTTTTTGCCAGAGCGCTGGTCGATGACCTGCATATCCCGTTCGAAGATTCCGGAGACGATCCGCACGAAAACAGCCCGGTCGCGATGACGGGGATTCATATTAGCCTGAATTTTGAAAACGAACCCTGAAAAGTTATTCGTCGTTGGCTCGATCATCTCGCCACCACTCTTGCGACCGCCTGGAAGCGGCGCCATTTCCAGAAAGCTTTCGAGCATATTCTGAACACCAAAGTTGTTCATCGCGCTCCCGAAGTAGATGGGCATTTGCTCGCCAGCCAACACGCGCTCTATGTCCAAAGGTTCGGTGAGCCCGTCGAGCAATTCAACTTCTTGGATTACAGTTTCGTAGAGTTCATCGCTCAAAACCTCGCGGACGGCATCGTCCTCGATTCCGGCAACTTCGAGAGGCGCTTTAAATGCACCGTGGGGAGTCCTCTCGAAAAGATTCACCTCCCCTTTCTTGCGATCGTAGACACCACGAAAACGCGGACCATCACCAAGCGGCCAGTTTACGGGAGCGGGAGCCAACTTGAGGACTTTTTCCAGCTCGTCCATCAACTCCAAAGGCGGACGGGACGGCCGGTCCATCTTGTTGATGAAGACAAAGATCGGGACTCCCCGTCGACGGCATACCTCGAACAATTTTAAAGTCTGCGCCTCGATCCCCTTACCGGCATCGATGACCATCACCGCGGCATCAACAGCCGAGAGAACCCGATAGGTATCTTCCGAGAAATCATGGTGACCCGGAGTATCGAGTAGATTGACGCAGTAATCCTGGTATTCGAACTGCAACACTGTCGAGGACACCGAAATCCCCCGCTCTTTCTCCATCGCCATCCAGTCACTCGAGGTGGACTGCGCCTCTTTCTTGGAGGTAACGCTTCCGGCCAAACCGATCGCACCTCCGTAAAGGAGAAGTTTTTCGGTAAGCGTAGTCTTCCCCGCATCAGGGTGAGAGATGATGGCAAAAGTCCGGCGACGGGAGATTTCGCGAGCGGCAGCGACGGGAACCGGGTTGATGGAGGCTGAAGTAGTCAAGGACGGAGAGCTGTTAACTGGAAGAGCTCTAATTAGCAACACTCCCTTCACCTGCGCCCTAAAGCCCCTCGTTTAAAAGGAAGCCTCCAGCTATGAGCGGGAAATCACCCTCAGACGGAAATACTCCTGAATCCCTGCCACAATCGGATCAGCACTGCGGTAAACCACGGTGAGAGTGCCATCACCATTATTGGTGCTACTGACATGCTCTACATGACCCGAGCCAGATTCCCAGACTGCAAGATCGTCGGTTATTTCAACCTGATATTCGACATCGTCCGCCGAGAGATCGAGCACGGCAGTCATCGTGAGGTAGTCATCAGCAACAGTATCAACAAGTAGGTTTTGCGCGGCAACTGTTGGACCGGCAGCGCCGGAAGGCACCATGTCAGAGCTTCCCAAAAGATATTCAATAAGCGCATCCAATCCGTCTCCATCAAGATCGTCGAGAGCATTCCCGCTAAAGGAGCTGGCATCAGACCCGGTCGGAGATCCACCAATCGAAACACTCGCGCGCCAGCTAAAAGGATCGGCGTGATCAGGATCCCCACCGGGATCAATCAAAGTAAGACTGAAGCCGTCACCGTCCGGGCTTTCCGGCCATGGTGACTTGTCATCGTAGGTAAAGCCTCGCACCACGGAATTATCCGAGGCCTGGAGAGTAATCTGTTCACCTCCATTGCTCAGGCTCCCGGAAAACTCACCCGCAATCAGGTTGCTGGAAACACCCGGGTGGCGGATCTGGAAGGCGTCGATGTTACTAACGAGTATGAAGCGCTGTCCCGGCGCGAGGATAATTCCCTGAAGTGAGTTATCAAAATTGAATTCGACGCCGTCCGTGAAACGCACGTTGGTCATATCAACTTCATTTGGGCCGATGTTCATTACCTCGATGAATTCGAAATCACTACGCTCGAGGAATCCAGCATCTTCCTCAGCAGGAGTTGGCGCAGCAGGACGGTAGTGAATCTCAGAGACGACAAGGTTCGAGCTACTCGCAACTACGGCATCAACAATAAAGGTCGCTTCGTTGAGAGCGGACCAAGTGCCCGTTTCATATGAACGAGCACGGACAGGATTAGTGGTAGTTAAGAGCAGAGGACCGGTGTATACTGTTGCGCTGGTGTGTATCCCACCACCGATGAGGCGTGGGTCCGAGCCATCGGTGGTGTAATAAATTTCGCCACTTGCGTTGGTAATCGTCAGTGGAGTCACGCTGGAAATGTGTCCTCCGTGCTGGCTGAACCCCGGAGCTGCAAGAGTTGGATAAAGTCCGTCATCAACGAGTTGTCCGAGAACGGTTGAATTGCGGCCACCCGCGATGTTCAAAAGGCTGTTCTTGGCACCAATCCAATCGTTGCGGTCATGCGGAGGATTCGCCCCCTTGGCATCGCCCCATCGAGCCGACTCGGCAACAATCACTTGGTCGACGATGCTTGCCCGGGAATTGATACGGGCAGCCGCGCTCGCGGTGGTCAACACGCCGTCATTGAAGAAGGCCTTGTGAGTGCGGTCTGCCCAAGCCATTAAATATTCATTGCGACTAAAGGAATCAAGGTTTTGCAAAAGATCCTCGTGCAGGAATTGAGGATTACTGTAGGCGAATACAGCACGATTCGAGCTATTAAAAGGCCCGGTCCGGTCCCAACCGGAGAAGAGCGAGTGCTCAGCATCATGGGCATAAAACGCAAAGCCAATATCATTGTTGGTCCGGTCGCGGAGGGAGAAGAAGTTATTCGGTCGATCATTTCCCAGGAAGTTGGACAAAGGTGCGTCGAAGTTGCCCACCCAGAATGTCACCAGCATGAAGTCGAGCAAATTATCCATATCGATCAACACAGGCAGGTTCGTATCACGCACGCCATTACTGTCGAGCCCCTGCATCTTGTAATACTCAGCACGCTTGTTCACGAAGCCTGGATCGACCAGATTTCGCCCCATATCAAAAATGGCCTGCCAGGCATTAAGATTACCGTCGGTCGCCTCGTTGGTATAGCCACCAGAGCTCCCAGCGGATTTAACCGTATCGTAGTTGGCTTTATCTCCTCCAAAATAAGTCTCAGCGTAGGAAGCCTCGGCACGTTCTTGCGTCATGTACAGCCCCCAGTAAATACCGTTAATGTATATATGGTAATAGCGACTTCTTGTGTATGGCTGTCCCATATCCCGCTGGGTGTCGCGGGAAAACACTTCGCGCAGAAAAGTATTCCTGTTTGGGTCATTCTGGAATGCCCAGGAATAATTCTGAGAAGTCCGGAGGTCGAGGTTGTCAAATTCATCGACTCCTTCATCACCGAAAATCGGGAATCGCAATTTTGAATCACCATACTCGGCGCGGAAGAATAAACGCAAAGCGTGCTTCGGATTGCTGCCACTCCGGCTAAATCCACCCCGAACACGCAGCCCTGCATCAACTTGAAACCCTTCAAGATTGCCATCAGGATCAACGTAACCCGTCGGGAAAATTAACTCGGCCGACGCGGGACGTTCCCAAGCGATCCCACGATTTCCGGGATTCGAGAAAATACCGCTGTTCCCACTGAAATCGTCCTGCCTCAGAGAAATCGAGATACTGGGGATTGCCGAAAGGGCATCCTTAACCTCTTGCACCCCGCCGATTGCAGAGTTCCCACTGTTCACGATATCGGAATCCATTCCGTAGTTGTAAAGCTGGCCGTTGAAGGTCCCGCTGGCGGGCCAACCCGTTGGTGCGGTTTCGGATTGGGTGATGACATCATCGAGAAAAATATAAGTGTTCGTGTCGACGTTCGTCGGAAGGTAGCCCGTCCGATAAGCAATCGCACGCAAGACTGTGGTGGAGCTGATACCAATCGGACCGGTATACAGGGTGCCGGTGGTGGTGGTGGGTGCCGATCCATCAGTGGTATATCGAATATCAACAGAGGGCGTATTCGAGGAAATCGTCACCGAAATCGGCACGGTATAAAATCCACGATTCAACGAGAAACTGGTGTCGCGGACGTAATCGATCGCCCCGATGAGATTTGTTGATGCGGGCGTCGGAGTTGTGAAGTAACCGAGCGTGTTTCCATCCGGGAAATATCCCCAAGTGATATCCTCGAATTGATTCGGATAAGGATTAAACTCCGAGAGGAAAGTCGTCACCCCGCCATCGACTTTGCTGAGCGCAAGATACTCACCACCGGCCTGGAGGCTAAAGTTGGTGTGCAGCTCAGATCCCGCGACGGCCCGATCTTTTCCAGAGGCGAAGATCATTAAAAAACCACCCGGTGCGAGATTCATATTGGGTAGGCGCCACTTAGTCGGCAATGACGGGTCATCGCTAAGATAGTAATCGTTCAAGATAGCGGTGGTTCCACTCGGATTGTGAAGTTCGATCCAGTCCGTGCTCTCACCGTCCTCGTCCAAAAGAATACTTTGGTTGGTTGCGCTAACTTCATTAATAACCGGTTCACCAGGAATGATGACCGTCACCGTAAGCTGCGAAGTATTCACCCCCTGCCCATTAGTCGCGCTGAGGGTGTAGGTAGTCGTTGTGGTAGGATTCACCGTCAAGCTTGTCGTCCCGTTGACACTGCTCCCGTTGAGGTCGAGCGCAGTGACGTTGAGAGTAGACCAATCGAGCTGTACTGAAGTGCCCGGAGCCACCAGAATCTGATCAGCAGTGAAGGACTCAATAATAGGCTGGTTGGTAATATTGACCGTGACCTGCGCCATATTTGCACCATCAGCATTGCTCGCCGTAATGGTATAAGTCGTGGCGCTGCTTGGCCCCGGATTAAGGGTAATCTGCCCAATGCCACCTGTGGTCAAGGGCAGGATATCCCCCACGCCTTGGTCGATACTTAACGAAGTTGCATTGATGCCAACATCCCACGACAAGACAATTGGATTGCCCGCCGGAATTAAGGGATGATCGACCGAAAATTCACGCACTGGAGGACCAGTGCTTCCGGCCAAGCCGCTTCCACCTGAATCGAGTTGAATGAAATACCGGCCGTCGGATGGATCAGAGACTACATATTCCCATGTGGTGTCACCAACGGCTACAGAAGAGCCCGCACCAGCTTGGTGGGCCGTGATCATTTGATCAACCTCACCCGCATTATAGCCGTAATCCACATTCGTCGAGAGTGTGTGGAAGGCTGCGATTTGGGAGTCATTGAGTAGGGTGGAAAACACCGCCACATCGTCGAGAGATCCACGGAACGAGCCTTGGTTACGCGATGTTCCGATCAAAAGATTCTCACTAAGATTACCACTGAACCCCCCGCTGGATCCTCCCCCCCCGGTCGCTACCGAAGCTCCATCAATAAAGATTTCCTGGGTAGTGCCGGAATTTGTCCAGGTCACATGGTGCCAGTTACCCGCATCGATTGTGGGACTTCCGCCTGAATTAATGTCGTCACCCCAGTGTCCGGACCAGTAGCTGTTTCCTCGGGCACCGAGGTGGAGAACGCTGCCGGAATTCCCGCCAAAAAGCATGTTGTCATTGAGAGAATTATCGAACTTCACCCACGCCATCATCGAGTAGCTGGTGTTCCCATCGATCCCAAGGGAACTCAGGGAGCTGCCACTGGTAATATGAGTGGAGCCCACTCCCTCATTTGAGTCAGCTCCAGGTTGAAAATTGAGATAGTTTCCCAATCCACCATCGACGCCATTGACCCGATTGGCGTCTGTGGAAACGGTGATACTACCACTTGGAATTCCAACCGTTCCATTCGTGCCAGAGGTTCCCAAATTTGCGATGACCTCACCGGTCGAGAGAGAGCCCGGAGCCTCTCCATCAAAGCTATAATGGATAAGGAGAGCGGCCTGGCTTGTTAAGAGCGAACAAGCAAGAAAAAGGCCCCCCGCGAGAAGTCTTGAAGTCTTTGACTGTGACATAACGATGAATCTAGAGGACGATCGACGAAAAATCAATATAGCGCGAGCGTATTCGTCCGAACACCCTCATTTTGAAACGCTGCCGCACTCACGGCATCAACGCCCAAGCCGCCCAAAAATCGGATCAGACTTACAAGCAGATCCGGCACACTGTCTACCAGAAGAATCTCTACGACCGATCCGCCACTCCATCGAAAAATGAGAAGATCCTCTTGCGGTGCCCCATAGCC
>JAQWZU010000157.1 GCA_029253285.1 Akkermansiaceae bacterium
TGTCTTTGGTGACGCGTCTGAATCACAACTTCATCTTCATCGCAACCCACAACCAGACATTGTCAATCCATCGCGAGCGGATTTGCATTCACCGGTGAACAATCATCCCCGATGAATCAATTATCACTACCCCTTGTTGTCATTGGGATCGCAATTTCCTCACCTCTTCCCGCAGCCATGGTTTTTAATCCGGATGAAGACACCATGACCTCGTCCTTCTTTTTCCCACCAAATTCAGTTCGCGGCCACGCCGTTGAAGGACGCGACGTCTTTCGCGTGAGCAATAATAACGCATTCGGACTGACCGGAGCAGGAACTATTTATCTTTCGTTCCAATCGGCCGACCTCTCCTCCTACGTTAATCCAATCGACAAAGCGATTCTCACCATGACATCGGTCGATGGCGGATTTAGTGCCAACGCATCGGTCGGCAACCCTTTCACTATCTCAGCCCATGCCGTTGACACCAACCCAATCACCTCAATCACCGATGACACCAACCCCGGAGGAGAGATCGACTGGCTCACCTTTTTCAATCTCAACATCCAGGCCGCGTCACCAGAATCTTCCGTTGCTGTCGAAGGATTCGGGCAAATCGAATTTGATGTCACCTCCATCGTGAATGACTGGATTTCCGGAACCAATAATGAACTCTCCATTGCCCTCACCGGGAAAAACGACACCAGCGGCACTGACTTTCTTCATGGTTTTCTAAACAACACTGAGGCTTCTGGTTCGACATTCCTCACTATCAATCCAGTTCCTGAGCAAACAACCGGGGTGCTCGGCCTCGCCCTGACGCTCGGAAGAAGAAGCCGTCAATCCTGAGACTCTTCAATCATGAATCAACTTGACACCTCTCAAGCGAGCCTCTGGACAAATATTGATCTCCTCTCGAAGTGTCATCTTTCACTTGAGTTGCCGACTTGCTCTTTCCAATCGGAAATTTGTTTGTCTTCAGCTCAATTCTCAGGAAATGATCTTATCGTTCCCGATGAAGGCCTGGCTCTCAGGCGAAGACACTTCAACGAAATCTTCGCCCTTCAAAATCCAAACAGATTATACTTCCTCTCTCATCAGAGAAATTTCGGCCTCACCCTCACTCCAGATGAAGAGAAGGCCCAAAAACAGCTGGGATTTTTAATTAAGAGTTTTGAGTTGGAGAGAGGAGCTACGGCCCGAGACGAAAAAATAGAGTCAGTTGTTGAACCCAACCTTTGCCCTTGCTGCGTAAATTACGCAAATATTCGAATTCAGTAAATGGCACATAATCCCCTCACAGCAATTCTCGCAGACGCGGCCCAAAGAAGCCTATCGCTTATTGTTTCCTGTGACAGCCCGGGCGGTAGGTTTACCACCCCGGTTCTTCTTGCTCACGAAGTCGTCATTGAGCAAGCCGTCGCAGGAAGAAAAGTCGCCGCCGAAGCAGGCGACGCGGAATCTGAAGACCTCCTCATCGGTAGGGTGAGAATCCACCAAAAAGCAGTTTGGTTCCTCAACAGCTATCTTAAATAATTCAGGAGTCTTTTTCTTATTCCGTGATATCTGCCGAAATGATCAGCCGGTAGCCCAAGTTGAAATTACAGCCCGAAATTCATGCAGCTATCAAGGATAGGAACCAAGCGTGAGGTCTCCGGTGATCAAAAAACCGTGCGAGATTTCTCTCAACACGGTTTCTAAAAAAGGCTGGAGGCGGAGGAGGGAATCGAACCCTCGAATACAGGTTTTGCAAACCCGCGCCTTACCACTTGGCTACTCCGCCTTCGCTGGGCGAATCTTTAGGCTGGCGGGTGATTGCTGTCAACACCCTCTTTCTTCTGAGATGATCAATTTCTACTGTGTCACCCTCAAACGGATGAATTCCTGATTATTGAAATCAACCGGATCAGCACTGCGGAAAAGAGCGGTTGAGGTCCCGTCGGCATTATCGATTTCTGAGACAAAGATCACACTGACTCCTCCAGCCCAAGATGACAAATCCGTTGAAATTTCGGGGCCAATCGTCAACAATCGTGGAAATAGTCGCGGCGTGCTCACCTATGAGCTTCACCACGAGCACAGAGTCCCCCGCAACTAATGCTGCCGACTCATAAACCTTACTATTCTTCCGCTAACTTCCGGACTATCGCCTCAACGAGGCCAGGAATGTTGTGCTCTTCGGCCTCGACTGTAGGCTCCTGTTTGTGTTCCCGTAGCGTCTTACTGGTCACCGGACCGATGCTGGCAGCGGCACAACCTTCC
Organism: Akkermansiaceae bacterium; assembly: GCA_029253285.1. Classification (GTDB taxonomy): domain Bacteria; phylum Verrucomicrobiota; class Verrucomicrobiia; order Verrucomicrobiales; family Akkermansiaceae; genus SW10. The sequence continues at coordinate 2,242 of JAQWZU010000157.1, forward strand.
GGCCAATCGAGTCCCATTGCGAAAAAATTCTCCACTGTTGAACCACTGGTGAAAGTAATCATATCAGCGCCTTCCTCACTGAGCTTCTTGGCTGCACCGGTCGGATCGTCCGTCTCGGGCACCGTCCGGTAAGCCAGACAGGAATCCACAATTGCGCCCATCGCGGTCAAGCCATGATAAAGCACATCCCGGGTCTCCTCAGCCTTCACCCAGAGAATTTTCTGATGCTCGATACTCTGATCTTTAAAGGTCTCGATCAACCCCTCGGCAACATACTTATCCGGCAGGAGATCCACCGTGAAGCGATACTCACGAATCTTAGCCTCGGTACTCGGCCCGATGGCCGCAATCCGGCACCCACCCAAACTCCGTGCATCTTGATAAGTCGCATAAAAGGCATCAAAGAATTTTTCCACGCCATTAGGACTCGTGAAAACCAACCAATCGTAGGTATGGCAGTCCGCCACCATTTCCGCGAAATCCCGTTTATCCTTTGGAGGCTCGATTCGAATGGTCGGAAGCTCAATCACATCGGCTCCCAATTCTCCCAATCGCTTGCTTAAGCCCCCGGCCTGTTCGCGTGTCCGGGTCACCACGATTTTCTTTCCAAAAAGTGGTCGCGTCTCAAACCAATTGATCTTCTCACGTTCCTTCACCACGCCGCCAATGACCGCCACCGCCGGGGATTTAAAATTCGCTTCCTCCACGATATCCGCAATCGTTTCGAGCGTTCCTTGCACTGTGCGATGATTTCCGGTCGTGGCCCATCGGGTCAGAGCTATCGGAGTATTCGGGTCCGCACTTCCTTTAATTAACTCCTCACAAATTCCACGTAAGCGTCCCACGCCCATCACAAAGACTTTCGTTCCCGGTGTTTTTGCCAAATGCTCAAAATCGAGGGAGGTATCATCCTTGGTCGGATCCTCGTGCCCAGTGAAAATCGTCAACTGAGAGCAATGATCCCGATGTGTCACCGGAATTCCAGCGTAGGCCGGACCGGCAATCGTCGAAGAGATCCCGGGAACGATTTCAAAAGGCACTCCAGCCTCCGCCAACTCTGCCGCTTCCTCACCACCTCGCCCAAAGATCATCGGGTCACCACCCTTCAGACGGGTAACTACTTTCCCCTGCAAGGATTTTTCAACAATGAGCGCGTTGATCTGATCCTGGGGAATGGCGTGATCCGCCGCACGCTTTCCGGCGAAGATCAATTCACATCCCTTCTTGGCCCACGACACCAATTCCGCACTGGAGAGTGCATCATAAACAAGGACATCGCATTTCTCGATACACTCTTTCGCCTTGAGCGTGACCAAGCCTACATCTCCCGGACCCGCGCCCACCAAATAACAAATTCCCTGTTCGCTCATAATAAGTTCTTAAAAAGTTCTTCAGCCACTCCAAGCGGGTCACTCCCGCTCGCTTCCGCACGTTGAGGCGTGCCTCCATCCTCAGGATAAACCCGCGCGCCCATCGACAGTCCCCCTTCGTTCAAGGCCGACCACACCCCGATCGGCGTTGAACAACCTGCATCGAGGAGGTGCAAAAACTTCCGCTCGGCAGTGATTCGAGTCCACGTTTCCTGATGATTCAGCGCATCGATAATCTCAGCAGCCTCGCTATCGCCTCGTCGAATCTCCAATCCAACCGCACCTTGTCCCGCTGCCGGGAAAAACTCCTTCTCCGAGAGACACTCCACATGCAGCGAATGCCCTTCGATCTCCAATACTCCTTCCACCGAATAGCCCAGCCGACGCAAGCCCGCTTCGGCCAACATGACACCATCGAGACTCTGTTCCTCGGCACACTTGCGAAGCCGTGTGGGCACATTCCCCCTCAAATCAACGGTCACGAGACCAGGTCTCACATCTTCCAGTTGCCGAGCCCGGCGCACCGAGCTCGTTCCAACCCGTGTTCCCTCTCCAGCCTCGCTCCAGGGAATCTTCCCTATCCAAGCATCAGCCACCGGCGCGCGCTCCAATACCGCCCG
>JAQWZU010000212.1 GCA_029253285.1 Akkermansiaceae bacterium
GGCGTTTTTTGGTGAAAAAGGCGGAGGCTTGGGGGTAGGCTTGGTGAAATTGCTCGAGGGTGGCGTGGAGGCGGTAGGGCAAATAGTAGCGGCCTCGACAGGCATGGGCAACGTCAATGAGCTCACGGGTGAGCATGAGCATAGCCGCTTCAGCTTCTTCGTCACGTTCCTGAGAAAAGAGAAGGACGAGGCCGAACACCTCCTCCGGAGCGTAACTGAGGAAAGTGTCATGATCGGGAAGGATGTTTCGGATGGTGACGTTGAGGAGTTCAGGCTGGTGTTTGAGAAAAACGGGGCGTGATTTCTTAATGAAATTGGCAAGTTGATCAGGGGGAATGAAATACTCGTGGAGGATGTCAGTAGTGTCGGGATCCCGACTGGAGTAGAGGGAAGAAGGCCCGTTCATGAGCTGGTTGCGAGAGAGCAGTTTACCGCCGGTTTCGCCAATCTCTTTTTCGACCCACCAGCGAAAGTTTTTGCCATAGTCACTGTTGACGCCTCCTCGGAAGACGAGGCGTTTGAGAAGGCTGGGCTCCTGATTAAGAAGAGTCTCTTTATTCGGGAGGTCGGTCTCTTTACGACGAAGAAGAGTGATGGAAGCTTCCTGAAAGAAGGATTTGGGGGCCACACTCAGACGCCCGTAGACCATCCCAAAGTCGGATTGGTTTTCAGTGAGTTTATGGTAAGTGTCAGCGTAGTCGGAGGAGGCGATTAAGTGGGCCTCAGCTTCGTAATATTCGTTGTCGGTGATGCGGAGATCGACTTCAAGAATAACCCCGAAAAGACCGTAACCTCCAAGGGCCAGGGAGAAAAGTTCGGCATTGTCTTGGCGAGAGCAACGGAGGGTTTCTCCGGAGGGAGTGACGATGCGGAAAGATTCAACGCTACTGGCAATGGGAGGCTTGTCGTTTTGCCATCCGTGACAGTTGACCGAAATAGATCCACCCACCGAAAAGTCGTTGTTGCTCTGCATGATGGAGATCGCATAGCCGCGGGCGTCGAGGTAGGGAATAATTTCATACCAGCGGGCTCCGGCTCCGACGGTTAGGATACGTTTATCTTCATCAAGTGACATGTGCCTGAAAGCCTCCATGTCGAGAGTGATACCGCCCGGGTAAAAGGTGTGCCCGCCCATCGAGTGTCGGGCACCGGCAATGGAAATGCGTCGACCTTCGGAAGCAGCGCGCTGGATGAGGTCGGTGATTTGACGTTCAGCAGCGGCGGGATCTTCGGCTAACGTGATGACTTCGGCCGGGACGTTGGTGATCATGCGGCTGGCGTCTCCAACTCCCACCGAGGGCATGGGATTTGGCTCGGCTCCGTCGTTTAGCCAGACGAACGCTAAAAAGAGAACAGGACGGCCCACAACAACGGCAGCAACCAGAGCAACCAGAATGAGTGGTGTTTTATAGCGCTTACGCATTTAAAAACTTTGATCCAAAGGGAATATCTCACGAAGCGGCGTCACTTCCCGATGCAGTAGACAGTCGACAACGAGCGCGCGAAAATCTTCCCCTTGATTGGAGCCAGAGTGGCGCGAAATATTTCCGAGACCTCAGCACCAAGGGAGTTCATAGACACAATCTCCAGCTTCTTCCCCGGCTTGATCACAAGGGTTCCACCTCCGTAGACATTTTGAAAAAGAACATGACCTTTCACAACCAAAGGAGCGGAAGCAAACTCCCCTTTTACGCCGAGCTTTTCTTCCCAGTGAATTTTTCCGGTCTTGGCATTGTAGCAACTTGCCTTTCCCGACATGGAAACAACAATAAGGTAGCCATCAACCACTGCGGGTGATGGGAGATCGCGTCCGCCCTTCCTCTTGGTATGCCACGACATGTGTGATTTAGTGACATCGCCCTTTCCGCCTGGTTTGACAGCGTAGGTGTCACCCGGCTTTCCGCTCACAACGTGAATGAGACCCTTGGCGAAATCCGGAACGGGCGAACCCCGTCCGTTGAAGGCTTTACAAAACCATAATTCCTTTCCCGTCTTGGGATCGTAACCGCGCACTCCCAGCTCTCCATTCAGGACAAGCTCCTTGTTACCGGAACTCTCGATCATGATCGGCGTGCTCCAACCTCCACGGGGTTTCGATTCGCGGTCGGTCGTCCAAACCGGCTTTCCCGTCTTGAGGTCGAGAGCGATCAGGAGAGAAGCCCCTTCCCGGTCACAATTCTGAATCACAAGGTCGCCGAGAATAATCGGAGAAGCCGCGACCCCCCAGGGACCGGGAAAAGCTCCAAGTTCCCTCGACCATTGTTTTTTTCCTTCGAGATCGAAGCAATGCAATCCGCCCGGGCCAAAGAAGGCCACGACCCGCTTACCGTCCGTGGCACAGGTGGGGGTGGCATAGCTGTTCATCTTATGCGGATTCTCCGGAGCGGCACACCCGATCGTTTTCTCCCAAAGAATTTTTCCGTCCTTGCGATCCAAACAGAACACGTAGCGCTCCTTGCCATTTTCCGAAGCACTGGTGAGGAAAAGTTTATCACCCCAATTCACCGGGGACGATTGGCCTTGCCCCTTGAGAGATTTCTTCCACGCCACCGAACCTGCATTCCACTTGATCGGAGCATCCTCCGACGCCGAATGCCCCCGTCCGGTAGGACCACGGAACTGAGCCCAGTTGTCTTCTGCATAGACACTCGAAAGCCCCAGTAATACGGCGAACCTTAATAGAAAAAAACAAACGAGATGGGCGGACTTGGAGGTGCTCTTCATAGATTCAGATAAGTTTCTACGGATTCTTCGCAGTTTGTATGTCACGAATAAAGGCAATTCCTCCCGCACGCCATAACATGGTGAGGCGAGCAGCGCATCCGAACTCCTCTCCACATCCGCCTTCAAGCCCGCGGCCTCAAGTCTGGCCAAAACAAACTGATCAATCGGATTGCGAGCCCAATTGGGATTCGTGACCTCAGGAATACCGCGACGAACAACAGGCTGAAGCGACCACCGACTCCCGTCGCCGCGCTCAGCACCGAATATTGGCAGCAGAACCGCAAAAATCGTCAGCGTTTTGATCAGGGTAAGTCTCATCCCGAGTGCCGACCAGAGACGATGAATCAGTTCCGGAGGTGAGCAAATTACCGATCCTAATTTACACCTTCGATTTTTACACCTATGGAATCAGCCACCACATGATTACACTCAACTCTCGCCGGATCGCTGGAAGAATCCTCGCCATTTTTTGCCTAACCGGACCCATCGCGATCGCAGCCGGTGGCGGATCAGGCGGGATCGCTCAACCGGACTTCACCAAGGGCGATCCCATCCCCGAAGGATACACCCACGACTGGAACCTCGGACCGACCGGCCTGCGGGGATGGATCTACAGCGAACGAATGGAAACCACCAAGGCTCGCCAGATCAAAATCACCAAAGTCGATGAAAGCTCACCGTCGGAGGGCATTGTAAAAGTTGGCGACGTCATTCTCGGCATTGGCAAGGCTCCCTTTCAAGGCGATCCGCGCACTCTCTTCGGAAAAGCGATTACCGAAGCAGAAAAGGCAGGTCGCCTCTCCCTCCTCTGCTGGCGGGAAGGAAAAACGAAAACCCTGACCATTCCTCTAAGAGTTCTCGGAAGCTACAGCGCCACCGCACCCTTCAACTGTGACAAGTCGCAAAAGATCCTTGAGCTGGGATGGAAGGCCCTTGCCGAAAAAATGGAACGCGCTCCCACCGAAGGGCACATCATCACGCGAGCCCTCAATGCCTCAGCTCTCCTTGCCAGTGGAGACCCAAAATACCTTCCACTTCTGCGCAAACAGGCAGAGAGCCTCTCCGCATACGATCAATCATCCGGAGTTCGGACGTGGAGTTATGCCTACGTGAATATCTTCCTAGCCGAATATCTTCTCGCCACAAAAGACGATGCCATGGTCAAGAACGGGCTGAAGCGCATCACCAAGATGATCGTCGATGGTCAAAGCGCCGTCGGTTCCTGGGGCCATGGATTTGTAGACAGCTCAAGTAAGCGCCTCGGCGGCTACGGTATGATGAATGCTCCGGGAATTCCGCTCACCTACTCTCTCGTATTGGCCCGCCAAGCTGGAGTGCAGGTTCCGGGACTTTACGAAGCTATCGCAAAAAGCGAACGATTCCTGCAGTTCTACGTGGGCAAAGGAGCCATCCCCTACGGTGATCATTCGCCTTGGATCGAGACCCACGATGACAATGGCAAAAATGGCATGGCTGCGGTTCTCTTTGACTATTTGGGCAAGGCCCAGGCTGCCGAGTATTTCTCCCGCATGTCGGTCGCCTGCCACGGTGCGGAACGCGACACCGGACACACCGGACCATTTTTCAACATGCTCTGGGCTCTCCCTGGCGTCGCACGTTCCGGTCCTCAGGCCACAGGAGCATGGCTTGAGGAATTCTCCTGGCACTACGATCTTGCCCGTCGTTGGGACGGCACTTTTCTTCACCAGGGACCTCCCGACGCCCGTCCGGATTCCTATCGTAACTGGGACAGCACCGGCCTCTATCTCATCGGCATGGCTCAGGGAGAACGCAAAACTTTCCTTACGGGGCGCAAACCATCCACCGCTCCTCAAATCGACCGAGCCACTGCCAATAGCCTTCTCGACGATGGCCGCGGCTGGTCCAACAACAACCGTCATAGTTATTACGATTCGCTTACCGTCAAACAACTCGTCACAAGTCTCTCCAACTGGTCTCCTACCGTCCGCGAGCGCGCAGCGATGGCTCTGGGTAAAAAGAAGGGCAATCCCACTCCAGACCTCATCAAGTTGCTCCAATCCTCAAACCTGTATTCCCAATACGGTGCCTGTCAGGCTCTCAAAATGATTCGAGGGCGTGGAGCCGAAGCTGTCCCCGCTCTCCTGGAATCGTTCAAATCCGAAGACCTTTGGCTTCGAGTTCTTTCCGCCGATGCTCTCGCGGGTATTGGCAAACCAGCCAAGTCCGCCATCCCCGTGCTTCTTGAGCGTCTTACCAAACGTGATCCCAAAAACGACCCTCGCAATATGGAGCAACGCTACCTCTCTTTCGCTCTCTTTAACCAACGGGGTGGATTACTCGGACAATCACTGGAGGGTGTCGATCGTGACCTTCTCTTCACAGCGGTCCGGGCCGGACTCCTGAACGAAGACGGACGGGCACGAAGCAGCTATTCATCGGTCTACCGAAACCTCTCCTATGAAGAACTCAAACCTCTCCTCCCCGCAATTCATGAAGCAATCATCACTCCCGCTCCCAGCGGAATCATGTTTGCCGACGGCATCC
>JAQWZU010000162.1 GCA_029253285.1 Akkermansiaceae bacterium
TGTTGAAGTAGGCGAAGAGTTGATAGTATTCCTTCTGCGAAATCGGGTCGAACTTGTGATCGTGGCAACGGGCGCATGAAACGGTGAGTCCCAAGAAGACCGTGCCAAGGGTATCGACCCGGTCGGCGACGTATTCAGCCTGCCATTCTTCGGGGATCGATCCGGCTTCGGAATTGATGCGATGGTTGCGGCAAAAGCCCGTTGCGATTTGTTGATGTAGGGTGGTGTTGGGAAGCATGTCTCCCGCCAGTTGGTGGGTAATGAATTTGTCGTAAGGAAGATTTTGATTCAGGGCGCGAATGAGCCAATCGCGCCAAGCCCAATGGTAGCGGTAACGGTCGTTTTGATAGCCATCGGTATCCGCGTAGCGCGAAGCTTCCATCCAGAACGCGGCCATGTGTTCGCCGTATCGGGGTGAGGCCAGGAGTCGGTCAATGAGCTTTTCGTAGGCGTCGGGAGAGGAGTCGTCCACGAAAGCTCTCACTTCTTCAGGCGAAGCAGGAATTCCTGTCAGATCCAGACTGACGCGACGAATGAGCGTTACCTTGGGGGCGGGAGAGGAGGGCGTTAGATTTGAATCCTGGAGGCGCCTGATGATGAAATGGTCGATGTTTCGTGGTTCGTTTTTCCGGGTCGCAGGGATGAAGGCCCAATGAGGTTCGAATTGGGCACCCTCTTCAATCCATTTTCGGAGAGACCGAATTTCCTTGGGAGAGAGGCTCTTATTGGTCTCAGGCGGAGGCATGATTTCCTCAGCATCAAGGTGGGCGATGCGAGCGATTAGTTCGCTTTTGTCAGGTGCTCCTGGCTCAATTACTTTGAGAGCGGACTCTCGCTGATCGAGGCGCAGTTTGGCTTCGCGTGTTTTGGAATCGGGACCGTGGCAGGCGTAGCACTTATTGGAAAGTATGGGGCGGATATCACGATTGAACGAGAGCTTTCCAGCTGCGCCGAGCGTGCTGAAGAGGAGAACGATGGGAATAATTCGCATGGAAGAATGCCCCGAATAAAGCGCAAGTCCCACTCCTCCGCGAGAACCAACTTTGGGGCTTAGAGAGCTTCGTGTTTTGTGAGAAGAACGCGGACGTCGCCTACGAAAACTTTGGCGCGAATTTCAACCGGGATCCGCCAGGTGTCATCAGAGATCCAGAGGGTGGCGGACTTGAGTTTTTTGTAGTGTTTGAGACTCATGTCGTCGTCGATTTTTTGGAGGGCAATACTCATCTTGATGCACTTGCGGCCGTGGTGTATTTCACGGCCGAGGACTCTGAGTTTGCAGAGATACGGCGTTGCGACCGGATGAAAGGGCATCACAACGGTGTCTCCGTTTTTGAGAGACATACTCCGGACCTGGAGGAGGCCCGCGAAGAGGTCGAGGGAGTGAGGGTAGTTGAAGGTGCTCTTATCGACTTCTGTTTTCCCGTTCTCGGTTTCGATCTTCGATCCTTTGACGCCTTTGGAATTGAAGAGGTATTCCAGTTTGCTGATCTCTGCACGGGCTTTCTCGGTGCCGATGAACATAAGCGGTCTCAGGTTTGAGGGCCGGAGGAAGCTGATGTAGTTGAATTGGAAGGGGTAGAGGGCATGGGCCCAGCCGGTGCTGCCGCCGTAGGCATGAACGAGGAAATGCTTGGGGTATTTGGGGTCTTTTTTTCCAAAGAGAATGTCGAAGTTACCAGCCTTGAGTCGTCCGTTCCAGGACATGGTGTAAGAGAGCTTGGTGGGTGAGATTTTGCGGAGAGGGGCTTTGGGGGGAATATTGGCCTGTTTGAACCAAGCGGGGGCAGCCGAGACAGGTAGGATGAGAGCAAACGAAAGAAGAAGGAATTTCATCTAGTTGTGAGACCCTCAATCAGCCTCACTTATTCACAATCGCGTCTTTAAAAAGAAAAAGGCGTGACGGGAGGTGGGGGAAGGTTAAAACCCATTTGAAGCCTATGGCGAACAAGGTCACCTACCAAGAAGCTGGAGTTGATACCCGGGCCGCTGCGGCACTGGTCAACGAGATTAAATCGGACGTTGCCCGGACGCAGAAACAGCGGCAGTTGCACAACTCCTTCGGCCTCTTTGCGGCGGCCTTTGACCTCAGTGAGTATCGCCAACCGGTGATCGTCACGGGCTGCGACGGAGTGGGAACCAAGATTGAATTGCTTCTGGAGCACGGAATGGAATCCGAAGCCGGGAAGGATCTTATCGCCATGAGCGTGAACGACATCATCACGACGGGTGGTGATCCGCTTCTGTTCCTTGATTACATCGGGATTGAAAAACTCCATCCTGAGCGGATCAAGCGCCTGATTTCGGGGATGTGCGATTACCTCGAAGACTGTGGCTGTATTTTGGCCGGAGGTGAGACGGCGGAAATGCCGGGGCTTGTTCCTCCTGATGTCGTGGAGCTTTCAGGATTTTGTATCGGCGCAGTAGAGAAGGATGAAATGATTCAGCCGGATACTGCAAAATTGGGAGATGTTTTGGTGGGATATAAATCCGACGGGTTCCACGCCAATGGCTGGAGTCTCTGTCGTCGTATTCTCAGTGAACATGGATCTGAATTTAGCGATGAAGAGATTAAGGCGATGCTTGCTCCGACTCGTTTGTATCACGACGTGACCAATAGCTTGAAGTCAGCGGGTGTTCGCGCGAAGGCCTTTGCCCACATCACCGGCGGTGGTCTTCCTGAAAATCTGGAGCGCTTGTTCCGGGGAATGGGGGCGGACCTCACGATTCCTTATTGGGAGAATGAACCGGTCCAGAAGCTTTTGGTCCACACCGATCCCGAGGATCGATTTAATGCCTTCAATATGGGCATCGGTTGGGTCGCGGTGGTAGATCCTGATTCGGTGGAGGTGGCCTGCGCGGCCGGGCCGGGTGGCATTGTGTTGGGCGAACTCCGCGATGGAGACGGCATTACTGCCACTGTGAAATCCTAATCCTTATTATTTATGAGCGATCCTCTCAAACACGAGTGTGGAATCGCCGTTGTGCGATTGAAGAAGCCCCTGGCTTATTATCAAGACCGTTACGGGTCGGCTCTCTGGGGCTTCAACAAGTTGTTTCTTCTCATGGAGAAGCAACACAATCGCGGGCAGGACGGGGTTGGGATCGGTTGTGCCAAAATCGGGATGCCAGCGGGGCAACCATATATTTTCAGACGTCGGGATTCCAAGAAGGATTCTTTGGCCAAGCTCTTTCGCAAGGAGCTCAAGGAACTGCAGCGGAGGCATCGCAAGGGGCTTCTTGATCAAGAGAACCCGGATGATCTCCGCACGAATTTTGATTTTGCTGGAGATGTTTACATGGGGCACCTGCGTTACGGGACATCGGGAGAATTTGATGACGGTTCCTGTCATCCCTATCTGCGCCGAAGCAACTGGCCCACAAGGAGTCTGATGGTGATGGGGAATTTCAACATGACCAATACTAGCCAGCTAAACCAGCGGATGTTGGATCGTGGTCAGCACCCGGTGTTTGGAACGGATACCCAGACGGTGCTGGAAGAAATTGGATTTCATTTGGATGAGGCCCATACGGATATTTATCATGAAGTGAGGGACGAGGGGATTGCCGGCGATCATACCGCGGAGCTGATTTCCGAACGTCTCAATCTTGCGCATATCGTCGCGGAGTCGGCGAAGGGCTGGGATGGCGGATATTGTATTTCCGGCGTGGTTGGAAATGGAGATCTTTTTGTGATGCGGGATCCCCATGGTATTCGTCCCTGTCACTATTATGAGACGGACGAGGTGATTGCTTTTGCCTCCGAGCGCGTCCCCTTAATGACGGTTTTTGAAGCCGAGCAGGATGAAGTGAAAGCGCTCGATCCTGGCACCGTGATGACGATTAAGAATTCGGGTGAGCATCAATCGGAACGCTTCGCTGAAAAGGTGGATCCAAAGCCGTGTTCGTTCGAGAAGATTTACTTCTCCCGGGGAAATGATCCTCAGATCTACAAGGAGCGCAAGGCGATGGGTGCGGCTCTCGTGGATCAGGTTGTGGAGTCCATCGGGCATGACTTTGATAAGTCAGTCTTCTCCTTTGTTCCCAATACTGCGGAGACAGCTTATTATGGTTTGATGGATGGTTTACGTCTCTATCGACGTAAAAAAGTTCGTTCGGATATTCTGGAAGCACTCCAGAGGGGAGAACTCACGGAGGAAAAGCTCGACGATTTGGTTCTCCGCAATTGGCCCGTGGGTGAGAAGATTGCTCACAAGGATATTAAGTTGCGGACTTTCATTTCCAAGGAAAGCGGGCGCAATCAATTGGTTTCCCACGTTTACGATATTTCTTATGGTGTCGTGGGAGAAGGGGATTCTCTGGTGGTTCTCGATGATTCGATCGTTCGCGGAACGACGCTGAAGCAATCGATCCTTAAGATTTTAGCGCGAACCAAGCCGGGGAAGATTGTTATTTGTTCAACTGCACCCCAGATTCGTTATCCTGATTGTTACGGTATCGACATGTCGGAGATGGGCAAGTTTATCGCCTTTCAGGCAACGATCAATTTGCTGGAGCGCTCGGGAAGAGGGGCCTTGATTGAAGATGTTTATAAGGATTGCATTGCTGAGCTCGAAAAGCCGCCTGAAGAACGAATCAATGCAGTGAAGAGGCTCTACGCTGACTTTGCCGACGATGAGATTTCGAAGGAGATTGCCGCAATCGTGTATCCCGAGGATATCGATTGGCATGGTGAAGTCGAAGTGCTTTATCAGACCGTCGATAACCTTCATGACTCGATTGAAGGACCGTCGGGAGATTGGTATTTCACCGGAGACTATCCCACACAGGGTGGGGTGGCTGTTGCGAACCGGGCCTTCATTCATTGGCGCGAGGGGAAGGTCGGCCGTAGTTACGATTTGCACTTATAGAGCTTCGACAGCGCGCGCACAGCGGAGGATCGTTTGTTCTCCGAGGTGTGGTCCGAGGATCTGAAGTCCGACCGGCAGTCCGTCGACAGGTTCGAGAGGCACGGAGATCCCGCAATTTCCGGCAAGGTTGGCGGAAATCGTGAAGATGTCAGCGAGGTAATGCTTCAGTGGATCGCCTGACGCGGCTCCCATCTTTGGCGCGGCGTCCGGAGCGACCGGAGTCAGGATGGCGTCTACTTTTTCAAAGGCTTGAACGAAGTCTTGCTTGATGAGCGTGCGGACTTTTAACGCGCGGAGATAGTAAGCATCGTGATAGCCGGAGGAGAGAACGTAGGTGCCGAGAATGATGCGACGTTTCACTTCCGAGCCAAACCCTGCTTCCCGGCTGTCGGTATAGAGTGAGAGCATGTCCCTGGGGTTCTCAGTGCGGTTGCCGTAGCGGACGCCGTCGAAACGCGAGAGGTTGGATGATGCTTCGGCCGGAGCAATGATGTAGTAGGTCGCGATGGCGTATTCAGTATGTGGGAGGGAAATTTCGACGAGTTCGGCTCCCTGGGCTTCGAGGGCCTTGGCAGCGCTCTCGACACGTTCGCGAATCTGGGAGTCAATGCCTTGGGTGAAATATTCCTTGGGGAGTCCGAGTTTCATTCCGGCGACTCCTTGATCGAGTCCTTCGGTATAATCGGGAATTTCGGCATCGAGACTGGTGGAGTCGCGTGGGTCGACTCCGGCGATGGCATTGAGGAGAAGAGCGGCGTCTTCAACGGTGTGTGTGAGTGGTCCGATTTGATCAAGAGATGAACCGAAGGCAACCAGGCCATAGCGGGAAACCCGGCCGTAGGAGGGTTTCAACCCTACCACTCCACAATGGCTGGCTGGTTGGCGGATTGAGCCACCTGTATCCGATCCGAGCGCGGCGGGAATAAAGTTACCTGCCACGGCAGCGGCTGAACCTCCGGAGGACCCTCCTGGGATGTGTCCCGGAGCGGCAGGGTTTTGGGTGAGCTGAATTCCAGAGTTCTCGGTGGATGAGCCCATCGCGAATTCATCTAGGTTAGTACGACCAAAGGGGATGGCGCCAGCGGCCCTCAGGTTTTTGATGACGGTGGCGTCATAGGGGGAGGTGTAGGCACCGGAGAGGAATTTGGAACCACAGGTGCAGGGTGATCCCTGGACATTGATGTTGTCCTTGATCCCGATGGGCAGACCGCCGAGAGGGAGCGAGAGGTCGGCCTTGTCGGCCTCTGTCAGAGCTGTTTCAGGTTCGGATGAAATGAAGGCTCCGATATCTCCATCTCGGGCCGAGATTTGTGAGACGGCATCTTCGATGATGTCGCGGGGGGAGATTTCGCCGGCGGTGAGCTGCCGACGCAAAGAGCTGAGAGATTGAGCTGCGAGAGACATGTATCTGGAAAATTTAGGCGTCGACGACTTTTGGGACGCGGAGCTGGCCGTTCGCTTGGTCGGGAGCATTTTGAAGGAAGCCTTTGGCAGGGAGGCTCTCAACCGGCTCGTCCGGACGCACTTTGTTTGAAGTAGTGTTGGCGTGAGACATAGGCTCGATGCCCTCGATGTCGACCTCGGAAAGCTTCTCGATGTGCTTCATGACTCCGGTGAGTTGGGAGCCGAAGCGCTCTACTTCTTCTTCGCTTAAATTGATACGCGCGAGGTTCGCAACGTAGCGGACATCGATTGATGAATCAGCCATGGGCTAAGAATGCACCGCTGATACGCGGGAGGGAATCGCAAAGTGCGAATCTCACTGAAGAACTTTGTTTGCGACGAGCTCGGCGTAGATCCACCAGCAGACCGAGACGGTGGCTGCAGCGAGGAGGACGAAGAGCACGGTATTCCGCGTGCGGTATTTGCGTTCGTTGCGGATTTCGTTACGAGACATCTGGGCATAGAAGGCTCGTTCCCGGCGGCGCTGGGCGAAATCGTCCGGCGCGGGCATGGTGGTGCGTTCCTTTTCCATTTGTTCTCGAATCCGCTCGGGAGCTTTCTCGATAAAATCCTCATACTTGGCGATTTGAGAATAGAGGGCCTGCTCTTGGCTGGCCATTGGGTTGCTGCTTTTCTTTTTAAGGAACATGGGGCTGGTGCTCTATTTGAGGAGGTAAACGATGAGGGCGAGTGAGCCTAAAAGGATGACGGGGAGGTTGAAGGCGAGTCCGTTGAGGAGGGTCGACTGGAAATCAGATCCACCACGTGCTCCGCGGGAAGGGGAGGAGGAGCCGCCAAAGACACCGCTTCGCTTTGAGCCGGTGAAGTAGGAAACAGCTTGTTCGTATTCATCTTCGGCTTTGTCGAGAGTCAGGAGGGCCGATTGAAGTTCGGTGTTGAGGTTGTCCTTGGGCCAGGCTTCGGGATTAAGGGTCTCGATTTTACGAAGGTGGGTTGTGAAGGCTGACTTGGTCTGCTCCAGGTCTTCCATCTCCTGTTTCGCCTCGAAAAGCTCTCTCTCGATGGTGGTAATGGCCGAGGAAAGTTTCTCGGTAAGGTCGAGCTGACCGTTCATGAATTCCTGCTTGCGGTGATTCAAGTCTTCGAGAGCAAGCTTTTGCCTTTCGAGGTTTTTGCGCTGGGAATGGAGCATTTCCAGCTGGGTTTGGGCGTCTGCCAGCTTGCTTTCGAAGTCCTCGGTGAAAGCCGGGGCTTCCTCGGAGATTTCGAGCTGGGGGTCGTTGATGCTGATCTGTTGTTTGCGCTCGAGTGTGGTAGCCATGACAAAACCCATCGTTATTGGGTCCCATACCTTACCAATTTCAGGGGGCTTCGACGAGTGATTTATTCAAGAAAGCTTAAATTTCCTAATTAATTGACCTTTAAGAGTCCTTCTCTTCCTGAAATGGCTTACGATACCAGGCCCAGGCTTTTCTGAAGAGGGCTTTGAGATCTTCGAGCATGAGGTAGGCGGAGGGGATGAGGAGAAGGGTGATAAAAGTGGCAAAAAGGATGCCAAATCCGAGGGAAATGGCCATGGGTCTCAATAATTGGGCATGGCGGGCTCCGTCGAAAATGAGGGGCATCAGTCCGGCGAAGGTGGTGATGGAGGTGAGGAAGATGGGGCGGAAGCGTCGGATTCCGGAGATCTGCACCGCCTCCTTGAGGCTCATGCCTTCCTCTCGCTTTTTGTTGATAAAATCAACCAGCACGAGGGAATCGTTCACCACTACGCCGGCAAGGGCGAGGATTCCGAATACGGAAAGCCATGACGGGGTGACATCCATGATAATGTGTCCGGCATAGGCTCCAATGACTCCGAAGGGGACGGCGAGCAGAACGATGAGGGGTTGGAGCAGGGATTTGAAGGGGATGGCAAGGAGCGCGAAGAGCGTGAGCATGAGAGCGGCGAAAAGCCAGTCGGTGCGGCTATCGGCTTCGCGGTTTTCTTTAATATTGCCTTCCCAGATCCAGGAGATTCCCGGGGCACGATCGACGATGGCGTTGATTTCTGGTTCAAGCTCGAGGGCGAGCTTCATGATGTCGGTTTCCTTGTTTTCCGGCTTGGCGTAAACGGCGATGACCTGGGATCCATTGATGAGTTCGAGTTGGCCGGGTGCCCGTTTGAGTTCGGCATTGGCGACGGTGAAGAAGGGGACGTTGGTTCCACCGGGCGCCTTGATGTTGAGGGTTTCGAATGTTTGAAGTGATTCACGCTTCTCGCGGGGGAGTCGCACAATAACCCTAAGCTCGTCGCCTTCGCGTTGGATGCGTTGGGCTTCCTCTCCATAAAATGCCTGACGAATTTGTCGGGCCAGATCGCGTTGGGTGATTCCCAGTTCCAATGCGCGGGGTTTCAGGGTGATGGATAATTCTTCACGACTGCTTTCATGATCGGCGTGTCCCCATTCGATTTCCCTGTGATTTTTAAAAAAGTCTTCGAGTTCTTCGGCGATCGCAGTTTTGAGTTCA
Source organism: Akkermansiaceae bacterium (assembly GCA_029253285.1). Taxonomy (GTDB): domain Bacteria; phylum Verrucomicrobiota; class Verrucomicrobiia; order Verrucomicrobiales; family Akkermansiaceae; genus SW10. Next base: position 8,784 of record JAQWZU010000162.1, read on the forward strand.
CTACCGGGACCTCGAAGTTGAATTTCCATCGATTCAGAGTCTTCTCCACCAGAGCGACGACCGCCGCGACTTCCGTCAATTCGGAAGCTTTCGACGTTCGAAAGTTCGCCAACTTTTTCGCGCCACATTTTTGCGATTTCGTCGTTGGTTGGGCCTGGCTCGGAGCGGAGTCCCGGAGAGAGAATCTCCATATATACCCGCCCTTCCTCCGGGCTGCCTCCACGCCCGTAGCGTCCGCTTCCGATATCGCTCAGAACATTCAAGATAAGAGGTTTTCCGTTTCCGGGATCAATGAGTTCCTCCTGGAGCTCGCAGGCGCATTGGGAAATGTAGGCAATTTTTTCCTGAGTTTCCTCAAATGGAGTGTTCTGCATCATACGGAGCTTCGAGTAGATGATGGATCGCTCGATCGATGGGAATACCTCGAATCCAAGGTGCCCTCCCCGTTTGTATCCAAAGGCCGCCAGAGCAAAGGCCAGGAATAGGGTGCAGGTTGTGTAACGATGTTTCACCGACCAACGCAGGACGGGAGCGTAGAATTTTTCGACACTGCGTTCCAATCCATCGGCAATCCCTTTTTGGAAGCGAGAGAAGAGACCGAGTTTAGCGGTGTCGCGATCACGTTTGAGGTGCTTCAGGTGGCAGGGGAGGATGAATTTGGATTCGATGAGGGAAAAGATGAGGACAGCCCCGACGACCGGTGGGATCTGTGCGGCCCAGACTCCCGAGTGACCCTCAATAAACATCAAGGGAATGAAGGCGACGATGGTTGTAATGACGCCGAAGGTCACAGGGGTTGCCACTTGTTTCGTTCCGAGAACGGCTGCGTCGAGCGGGCTGAGGTCATCCTTTAAGCGGGAGTAGATATTTTCGCCCGTCACAATGGCATCATCGACCACAATGCCGAGAACGATGATGAAGGCAAAGATGCTCATTGTATTCGCGGTCAGGCCGAAATAGGGCATGAGCATGATTCCGCCGGCAAAGCTGACGGGAATCCCGAGGACGACCCAAAATGCCAGCATGGGACGGAGGAAAAGACCAAGAACAATGAGAACCAAAAGGGCTCCGATCATCAGGGAGTTTCCAAGGGTGGAGAGGCGGGTTCGGATCCGGATCGATTCGTCATCCCAGACAAAAAGATTAATGCCCTCGGGGAAGCGTTCATCGGACTGCGCGATATAATTTTTGACGGCGTTCGAGATCTTGATGGCGCTCTCGTTTTGTCCCTGCAGGACATCAAGCATGATCGCAGGGGACCCGTTGAAAAGCATGGCTTGTTCGTTTTCTTCAAAGCCATCCGAAATATTGGCGAGGTCGGATATTTTGAGGAGGGCACCATCGGCGGCGGTGACTACAATGTTTCCAAAGGCTTCCGTGTCGTAGGCTTGACCCTCGGTGCGGATCATCACGGAACCCGAGGGGGTTTTGACCGATCCTGCAGAGAGGGCGAGGGATGATTGCCGAATGGCATTGGCAAGGTCCTGGATGGTAAGGCCGTAATCGCGGAGTTTTTCGTCGTCGGCTTCGATACTGATTTCGAGGGGGTGGGTTCCTCGAAGATCGGTTCGGGAGACTTCCGGGAGGTCGAGAATGTCCGTCTCGACTTTCTTGGCGATGCGGTAGAGATCGAGGTCGGACAAGCTTCCGGTAATGGCCACCGTGAGAACCTCGCGGTAGTTGGAGGTATGGGGAACAGTGATGCGGGGCCGTTCAGCCTCGGGAGGGAAGGTGTTGATGGTGTCGACACGAGCCTCGATTTCATCCCGCAATTCTTGGAGGTCGACGCCTTTCTCCGCAGTGATGTCGAAATTAGCCCCTCCCCGGTTGGCATGCGCCTGAACTTCCTTGATGCCGGGAAGGTCTTGAAGGGACCGGTTGATGGGGATGACTACCTGTTCCTCGACATCTTTCGGGCTGCCTCCGCGATAGGTCATCTTGATATCGACTTCACCCCATTCGTAGGTTGGCTGAACTTCCAAGGGAATCTTATTGAAGGCTGCAAAAGCGCCACCAAGAAGAATCGCTACCAGCAGGAAGTTGGAGGCGATGTCATTTCGAGTGAACCAGCGGATCATTTGAGGTAGCTAATAACGGAGAGAGATGGGAAATCCTGTCGGGATCAGAGAGATTACTTTTTTCTGGGAGTGTCTCAGAAGTGTCCTGGAAATCTTTACTCGGGTGCCGCAAGGTGAACGCCGTCGAATTGGAAACCGATTCTTTTGTCCTTTTGCAGGCGCTCCAATCCCGGAGCGGAATAATTACAGGGTGTCACGCGCCTAATCTCTACAAGATCACGGCCTTTCAGTTGTCTCGCTATTTTTGGGTTAGGTTTTTCGCTGTCCTCTTGTTTTTGCGGAATTATGAAAAAGCCGGAACCCGTGGAGAGGCTCCGGCTGTGAGAGTGATGAGGAAGGTTTACTTGTCGTTGACCCGGGAGAATTGCTTCAAGCGGAGGCCGTTTAGAGCGATGAAGCCGGAGGCGTCGTTCTGGTTGTAAGCTTCTTCCTGCCCGCCTTCCATGGTGGCAATATCCTCGTCGTAGAGGCTGTTCGGGGAACGGCGACCGGCGTTAATGACGTTGCCTTTGTAAAGCTTGAGCCGGACTTCGCCGTTAACGGTTTTTTGGGTCTCGGTGACGAGGGCTTGGATCGCCTCCCGTTCGGGAGCGAACCAGAATCCGTTGTAAACGAGTTGGGCGTATTTGGGAATCAGGCTGTCGCGGACGTGCTGGGCTTCCCGGTCGATGGTGAGAGTTTCCAGATCTTGGTGGGCAGCAAGAAGGATAGTGCCCCCCGGAGTTTCGTATATGCCGCGCGACTTCATACCGACGAAGCGGTTTTCGACAATGTCGATTCGTCCAACTCCGTGCTTGCCGCCGAGGTGATTAAGCACCCGCATCACGCCGTAGGGAGTGAGAAGGGTGTAGCCGTCCTGCTCACCTTTGACTTCGAAGTCATTAAGCTCGGCGATGTAGTCAGCGAGTCGGTCGTTCTTGAGTCCGATGATGTTTCCGTTTTCGAAAAGGAACTGCACGTATTCCGGAGTGTCCGGCGCATCCTCGGGAGCGACGGAGAGAACATACATGTCTTTGTCCGCTTCAGTGGAACCATCATACCAGGTGTCTTCGAGCGCACCGGCTTCGAAGGAGATATGGAGGAGGTTGCGGTCCATGGAATAAGGCTTTTTAGTGGAAGCCTGGACGTCGATGTTGTGCTCGGCGCAGTAAGCGATCATCTCGGCTCGTCCGGGGAACTGCGCGCGGAATTCGTCGTCACGCCACGGAGCGATCATCTTGATGTCGGGAGCGAGTGCGTTGAGGGAAAGTTCGAAGCGGACTTGGTCGTTCCCTTTTCCGGTCGCGCCGTGAGCGATAGCGTCGGCTCCTTCGGCAATGGCGACATCGAGCATGCCCTTGATGATGCAGGGGCGTGCGATGGAGGTTCCGAGAAGGTAGCGGCCTTCGTAAACGGCATTGGCCTGGAACATCGGGTAGATGTAGTCTGCCGCAAACTCTTCCTTCAGGTCACCGATGTAACATTTGGAGGCTCCGGTGCTGAGGGCTTTGGCCTCCAGCCCATCGAGTTCTTCAGCTTGGCCGACATCCGCGCAATAGGCGATAATCTCAGCATTGTATTTTTCTTTGAGCCAAAGGAGGAGGACAGAGGTATCGAGACCTCCCGAGTATGCGACCACGATTTTCATCGCCGTTGGGATAAGCCAGAGAGGCGGGATTTGCGAAAGCTTTTTTGGCTCCGGACCGCTTTTTAGGCCCCGATATCCGGGACAGAGTAGTAAAGTGGTCTAATCATCAAGCGGAAGAATTGCCTGGCGGATCGGGGAATGGCCGTTTCGAATGGTTCGGTTCCCGACAAATCGGTTGTTTCCGGGCCGAGTGGGTTCCAGCCATCGCTGGTAAGTTCTTCATTTGCCTCGATTGTGTAGCTAAAGCCATCCTCCCGCGAAAAGCTGAGAGCGAGGTCATGAGCGTTTCCCTTGGCAATCTCCAAAGGAGTTGTGGGGACGTAGCCCATTAGGGTGAAATTATCGAGCCCGACGCGGGAGTCTATCGCGTCCTCCACGGCGAAAGGGAAAAAGTCGACGCCAATTTGGCCGACATCCGACAGGATTTCATCGGTGATAAGAGCGTCCACGAAAATGCCATCCTCGATGGTATACCAAGGGTCGGTTGTGAATGAGTATTGCAGGAGCGACCATCCGTCATTATTCAAAGTGAATGGGTCGCTGAAGTAAAAAACGCCGTCGTGGAGGAAAAAGAATTCCACGCTTTGGATTAAGGAGGCATTCTCGGCAAAGATATCGCAATCAAGACCGTCGATTCCAGCGCTGAAGAAGTCGCCAGTAAATGTTCCCAGCGAAGAAGCTTCATTTGCCACAAAGGAAACTCCGTTTCCCGCCGTGAATTTGGCGGATGCTTCAGGATTATCGCCTCCGTCGACCGCGTTCCAGTCAGGAGCCGTGAACCCTCCGGTTTCGTAATTGTAGATGAACCATCGGGATGTGTTGATGGTCGTGTTGAATTCCTCCTTGGTGAAGGGGCTTGCGGCGAAGAGTGAGGTGGTGAGTAGTGAAAGGAGAGTTAAGGGAGCCTTCATTGAGAGCTAGGACGTTGAAGGTCCTGCTTTATTCAAAAATTGAATGAGAAAATCCAATCGTTTTCGGACTTCGGAAGTTTCCAGGAGTCGTTGTCGATCAGTTGGGTCGTGAATGAATTGCTGGGCCACGGCATCCGCGCAGGATCCCGAATCGCCGGCTTGATCGAGGATCTTGTTCATTTGTTCGTTTACTTCGGAGGGGAATCCTGAAAGCGCACGGTTCATGGATTTTCTCAGGCGGTCGACGTAGGAAGCCTCCTCCTGAGAATCGAGGGTAGTATCCATGATCGGGCGGATCTCAGCATAGGGATACGGTTTTTCTCCCAACCATTTTTTAAATTGCACTCTGATGACCCCGTGGAGGAGAAGGTTCGAGGTGCCGTCCTTTGCTTCCCGCGACGCCCGAATGAGTCCGATGGCCCCGATGGGAGCGCAACTGGTCTCAGGGTCGGAATCATTGGAACCTATCAGATTGCCAATACAAAACATGCAGTCACCCTCGACTGCCTCCTCGAGCATCTGCCGATATCGGGGTTCGAAGATGCGTAGCGGCATCGCCCCATGCGGGAAAAGAACAGAGTCGGGGAGCAACATGACACCGCACTTTTCCGGGATGGTGAGGGAAGACATGGAGAAGGAGTTAGATCGATGCCAAAGCCTGATCGAGGTCTTCGAGAATGTCGTCGATGTGTTCGATGCCGATGGAGAGGCGAACGAGTTCGGGGGAAATTCCACCAGCGAGTTGTTGTTCCCCGGTGAGTTGGGAGTGTGTTGTCGTCGCAGGATGAATCGCGAGGGATTTGGCGTCTCCGACATTGGCAAGGTGAGAAAAGAGCTTGAAGGCCTCGATGACCTTGGCTCCGGCTTCAGCGCCACCTTTGATACCGAAGACCACCATCGAGCCCCCTTTGCCTTTGAGGTATTTTTTGTTCTTTTCGAACTCGGGGTCATCCTCGAGTCCGGGGAAGCGGACCCAATCAACCTTGGGGTGATCTTTAAGGTGTTTGGCGACGGCGAGGGAGTTTTCGCAGTGGCGCTCCATGCGCAGCGGAAGTGTTTCGATACCCTGAAGAAGCGTCCAGGAATTGTCAGGTGAGATGCAGGCTCCGAGGTTGCGGAGTGGGCCGGTGCGCATGCGGAGAATGTATGCGAGCGGAGCAAGCATGTCCGGGAGGTCATGCCCCCAGCGGAGTCCGTGATAGGATGAATCGGGTTGGTCAAAGAGTGGGTGCTTTCCTCCGGCCCAGTTGAAGCGTCCGGAGTCGACAACCATTCCGCCGATGCCGGCCCCGTGTCCGCCAAACCATTTGGTCATCGAGTGAACAACAACATCCGCGCCGTGATCGAATGGTTTGGTAAGATAGGGTGTGGAAAAAGTGGAATCGACGATGAGAGGAAGGCCGTGAGCCTTGGCAATGTCGCCGACGGCATCGAGGTCGGTGATTTCGAGCGCGGGGTTGGAGACGGTCTCGCAGAAAAGGGCGCGCGTGTTTCCGTCGATGGCTTTGGCGAAGTTTTCAGGATCGTTGGAATCGATCAGACGGACTTCAATGCCGAGAGCGGGAAGGATGTCGTTGAATTGGGTGTAGCTGCCGCCGTAGAGATTTTGTGCAGAGACGATATTATCACCAGCTTTGGCCAGAGTGACGATGGCGTTGAAAATGGCGGCGGTTCCCGAGGCGTGTCCCAGTCCGGCCATTTCGTGGGCCCCTTCGAGCAGGGCAACGCGTTTTTCGAGAACGTCGGTGGTTGGGTTTTGGAGGCGGGTGTAGACGTTGCCGAGTTCCTTCAGAGCGAAAAGATTGGCCGCGTGCTCGGTGCTGTCGAAAACATATGACGCGGTTCGGTAGAGTGGGACGGCGCGGGAGTTCGTGGTAGGATCAGGGGAGTAGCCGCCGTGGAGACAAAGAGTTTCGTGTTTCATCGGGACGATTCCTATCACCAAACGGCGGGGAAAGGAAAGCGAGAGTATTACAAATTATTAGGTCGCAGGAGCGATTTTCTGAAGTCCCAACGCCAATAGGGCGAGAATGGGGCAGGCAAACCAAAGATGTGGAGCAAGAGGGATCACGAGAAGGCAATCGACCAAGGGGATGGCGGCAAGAGTTCGTGAGACGAATTGGCCGACGTTATGATTGGCGCGAACCGATCTTACCGAGAAGATGAGAACGACGAAAAAGAGAAGAAGAGGTGCGGCTGCGATTCCTGTTCCTCCTAGGAGAAGTAGCCCCGAGATGAAAATGGAAGGAGCACAGAGGCAGGCAACGGGAATGGCCTGTTCTTTTGGTGTCGGAGGAGTGGGAGAGCTTTCGCTTTTTGCAGTGAGGGAAATCCCCAGAATGTATCCTCCGAGCCCCAAGGCGATAGTGACGAAAATGGGAAGCACTTCGGGAGAGACTGCTTGGAATCGTTCCCACGAGAGGAAGCTGAATGCTGCGGTCGGGTAGATCAGCGCGCGGGCTCCGGCCATGAAGACAAAACTCCAGGCAGTGCGCTTGTGCCATTTGGTGTAGGCTAAGACGCAGACGATGATTCCGGCGGCAAAAAGTCCTGATGCCGCAGAAACAAGCAAGCAAAGGCCCAGGCCAAGTCCCATGAGAACGAGCGCAAAAGTGAAGATGGTTTTACGAGACCATCGACCTGCGGGAATGGGACGCTCGGGGCGGGTCTTCTCGTCGAATTCAAGGTCGTGGGCATCGTTGAGAAAGCAGCCGCCTAAATAAAGAAATGAAAGAGCAAGACCAACTGCAGTCAGGCACAGAGGGCAAATCGACTCAGTGTTTCTCTCAAAGAGCGTCCAGCCGACAAGGGTGCCCAAAAGTCCATTCGACCAAACTGTGGGGAGATTGGCGAACCGGCTCATGGCCAGTAGGTCGATGAATCGTTCCCGCGAGATCATTTTATGGCGAGAAAGGGCGCGGTGAAGGCTTCCTCAAAATCAAAGATCTCCGAGAAATCGTCGATGGTATCCGAATCCTGTTTGCCAAAGACACCATGTTCGATAAAGAGAAAGACGATTTCACCGATGTTCTTGCAACAGGTAATACCCCAGTCCTCGAGCAAGGTCGCTCCCATCGGGCCGTATTCTTTCAGAACAAAATCACGAAAACCGATGAGGAGTTCCGGCCCGGTCACGTGGCGCTTCTCACCCTTGTTTTTCTTAGCGAGTTGCTCTACGGTGAAATCTAAAATATCCCGCACGAGAAAATAAGCGCCCGGCTCGAAACGGGTTTCGTGTTCGAGGATCGTCGCGACTGCGCTCTCAAGTTGGATCGGCTGCACGGAGGAATAGTGCAGAGTGATTGTGGAGTTGGGAAGAATGAAAAAGCCCGCGGACCAATCGGTCGGCGGGCTTTTGAAGGATGGTGGACTTACATTGGCAGTTCGATGAAGCCTTCCAGCTTCCGGATACGGGTCGGGTGGCGCATCTTCCGGAGAGCTTTGGCTTCGATTTGACGAATCCGCTCACGGGTCACCTGAAATTGGCGGCCCACTTCCTCGAGAGTGCGGGAGTAGCCGTCCTTAAGGCCGAAGCGTTGTTCGAGAACTTCGCGCTCACGTTCGGTGAGGGTGTCGAGAACTTCGATGATCTTGTCCTTGAGCATGGCGAAGCCCGCTTCTTCCATTGGGTTTTCAGCGGACTTGTCTTCGATGAAGTCACCGAAGGAGGTGTCGTCTGAGTCGCCGACAGGAGCCTGAAGTGAGATCGGCTGCTGGGCCATTTTGAGAACGGCCCGGACACGCTCTACGGGAAGGTGAATTTCCTCGGCGATTTCATCGGGGGTTGGTTCACGTCCGTATTCCTGCACCAACTGCTTCTGCACGCGCATGAGCTTGTTGATGGTCTCGATCATGTGGACCGGGATACGAATGGTTCGGGCCTGGTCCGCGATGGAGCGGGTGATGGCCTGACGAATCCACCAGGTGGCGTAGGTTGAGAATTTGTAACCACGACGGTATTCGAATTTCTCCACGGCCTTCATGAGGCCCATGTTCCCTTCCTGAATCAAGTCGAGGAAGGAGAGGCCACGGTTGGTGTATTTCTTGGCGATGGAAATTACCAGACGCAGGTTGGCTTCGACCATCTCGGTCTTGGCCTTGAGTGCCTTGCGCATCCAAATATGGAGATTGGAATTGGTCGCTTCGAAATTCTCCACGGTGTGCCAGGACTCAAGCTGAAGCTCGCGAATGGCGGTCTCAGCTTCGTCACTCTTTTTGCGGGAGTATTTCCAGATCTTGCCCTGATAATCCTCGACGACATCGCAGAAGTCTTCGATGACCTTCTGTTTAAAGTAGAAGCGAGTGTAGAGTCGGGCAACGGATTGGAGGTTTTTCTCCAAATTTGCCTCGAGCTTCTTTTTGCCCCGGGGAGATTTCACGGAGAGTTTCTTGAAAATCTCGGTGGTTTCTTCGTGGAGGGTGCGAACCTGGTCACAGAGCTTTGGAAGAGCTTTCATATAGCGCTCGCGGCTCTCGATCTTCTTATCGAGAATAACGCGGTCGAAGCGCTCCTTGCCGCGCATGAGCTTGTCAGCGAGGGCTAGGTAGCCACTGGCGGTGAAGCCGAAGAGGTGAAGGTATTTTTGAACTTCGATCTCTGCATCCTCAATACGCTTGGAAATCTCCACTTCCTGTTCGCGAGTGAGGAGAGGGACTTGCCCCATCTGCTTGAGATACATCCGAACGGGGTCGTCGAGGATGTCGAGTTTCTGATCTTTCGTTTCCTCCTCGGTGTCGAGATCGCCGCGCTTGCGGTCCTTAAAACGATCGACTTCGGAGGCGTCGATGATGTCGAACTCCATTTGGCGGAGACGGTCCAGGATGGCGCTGATGTCATCTTCCTCAACGAGGTTTTTCGGGAGGATTTCGTGAATATCGTCATAGGTAAGATATTCCTGCTCCTTAGCCAGCTTGATGAGTTCGCGGATCTTTTCCTGAATCTCAGGAGTATCGATGCGGTTTTTGGGTTTTTTACCCTTGGGCTTCGCGGGAGCTTCGGCGGCTGCGGAAGTTGTTTTGACGGCCTTCTTTTTAGAGACTGCTTTTTTTGCGGCCTTCTTGGCGGGAGTTTTCTTGGCCGGCGTTTTCTTGGCCGGGACCTTTTTAGCGGCTTTCTTGGCCGTCTTCTTGGCTGGAGCTTTTTTCGCCGGGGCCTTCTTGGCTGCCTTTTTAGCCGCTTTCTTGACGGGAGCTTTTTTCACGGCTTTTTTTGCAGCCTTTTTGGCTGGGGCTTTCTTCGCGGCCTTTTTGGCTACCTTTTTAGCCGGACCTTTTGCCGTTTTTTTGGCTGCTGCCTTCTTAACTGCCTTTTTTGCAGCGGCTTTCTTTGCCGGTTTCTTCTTTTTTGCCATGATGATCTTGTGAAAAAATTGGTATGGAGGGACACACCTCACCTATTATAGGTCCAGCAGAGATTCCGCCGGGAGGCGTATGTTTGTGACGGAGGCCTAATCGTCAAGTTTTTTCACACTCTGTCTGAAAGAAGATTCAACGGATAAAGCGGGAGTCAAGGTTGCTTAAGAAGGATTGAAGTTCTTTGACCTCTTTCATTAGCGGGATCATCTGCTCGACTGGCAGGTTGGGATCAGCCAGTTGGGCGCGGAGGGCACTTTCTTTCTTTTGGAAATATGAGCTCAGGAGGAGGGTCACTGTTTCCTCGGCTGCGAGGAGGGGCTTTTCCGGAGGTTCTTCGGTAAAGCTCTGGAGAAGTGCTAATTGCTCGGGTTGGCTTAAGGTGGAAATGAAGGCCTGACGGGCGGCGGGGCTTTTGGGGTCGGGCCGGCGGGCGAGGATGGAGCGAAGGATTTGTCCGCCCGGGGTGTCTTCGATGGTGTCGTGGAGGGCCTCGAGTTGCTCGCCCAGGTAGTCACAGGCCTCCTTTGAAACCATGGCGAGATGGCAAAGGTAGGCGACGGAGTGATCCATGGGAGCGGGTGCGATTTTCTCGAGGAGAGGATTCTCTTTTTTATTTCGATCGGGAAACTTGCGCTTTTCTGTTTTTGCTGTGGCGACAGCCTGACGGAAATCATCGGCTCCGAGACGGAGACGGGTGGAGAGGTTCTGGATAGTGGCGTCTCGCACGAGGTCATCGCTCATTTCCGCTACAAGTTCGGCGAGCCCTTGAAGAAGGGTGGCGCGGTCGGAGGCGGAGGCGAGATTGATACTCGGTAGTTCCTTATCGAGTTTGGCGTCGAAGAAGTCCTTTGCGTTCTCCATGAGCTCGCGGAAGGCATCGGCTCCGTGGGATTTGATGAAGGTATCGGGATCCTCTCCGTCGGGGAGATGCATTAGTTTGACGGGAAGTCCGGCTGCGGTGAGTTGGGCAAAGGCTTTGTCGGCCGCAGCGAGGCCTGCGAAGTCTCCGTCGTAGCAAAGGACGATTCGATCGGTGTAGCGCTTGAGCATCCGTGCGTGTTGCTCCGTGAAGGCGGTGCCGAGAGGGGCTACGGTGTTTTCGATTCCTTCTTCATGTAAAACAATGGCGTCAATTTGTCCTTCGCAGATGAGGGCGAATTTCTGACGCCCCATGGCCTTGCGGGCTTTATCGAGTCCAAAGAGGAGTTTCGATTTATCGAAAAGCGGAGTGTCGCTGGTGTTGATGTATTTTCCACGCTTGTCGTCCTCTCTTAGGACGCGCGCGCTGAATCCCACGACATCGCCGTAGTCGTTGCTGATGGGAAAAGTGAGTTGATCGTAGAATTTGATCCACAGCCCGGCGCGAGGGTTGTTTTCGTCCCGCATGCCACCGAGTCCGGCTTGAACAATTTCGCGGCCTTTAAATTCCTTCTCACGGACGAACTGGAGGAAGAGGTTTGAGTTTTTGGGAGCCCAACCGATGAGCCATTTTTCGGCGGTCTCTTTGGAGAAGCCCCGGGATTTAAGGTAATCCCGCGCGTGCTGGGCATCGGGGGATTTCATCAAAAGCTTGTGGTAAAAGCGGGCGGTTTGGTTGTTCAGTTCCTTGATTCGCGAAATACGCTTGCGCTTCCGGTCGGCCTCAGGGTCGTAGGCATCTTCGATAATAGTGACACTTGCGCGTTGGGCCAGCTTCTTGACGGCATCGAGAAAGGTCAGGTTCTCGTATTGCATCACGAAGCCGATAGCGCTGCCGCTTTCCCCGCAACCGAAGCATTTGTAGCTCTGCCAGGCGGGATTGATAGTGAATGAAGGGCTTTTTTCGTTGTGGAAAGGACAGTTGGCCTTGAAGAGGGATCCGGCCCGCTTGAGGGGGAAATAGCTGCCGATGAGATCGACAATATCCGTCGCGGCAAGGATTTGCTCGATAGTCTCTTCAGGAATGCGGCCCACGGGAGGGATTGAAGTCGGAAATGGCGGAGATGAAATAGGAAATTTGAGAATTTTGCATTGGGGCACTTTCAAGTTACAGTGCAGGCATGAATCGCATCGTTTTGTTTTTGTTTGTTTTGGTGAATCTTCTGAGGGGAGAGGACGGTAATGTCCTCGGAAAGGCCGAGGAGGAGAGTTATAATGGGAAGATTGTTCGCATCACGGTGGGGGAGAAGGATCTCTCCATTGGGCAAAGCTTTAAGTTTTGGGAAAGAACCCTTGATCGTGCCGAGGAGGAGGGCGCCAAAGCGGTTATTTTTGATCTCGATACTCCGGGAGGGCTGGCCTTTCCAACAGGGGAGATGATGAGTCAAATTGCCAATCTAAAGATGCCGACAGTCGCTTTTGTGAATCCCAAGGCGCTGAGTGCAGGCTCCATGATCGCGATCTCGACTGATAGGATCTACATGACGCCCGGTTCGACGATCGGTTCCTCGGCAATTGTAAATGGAACCGGGCAGGAGATTGAAAAAGTGATGCGAGAAAAGCTGGAGAGTTTTTTCAATGCACATGTCCGGTACATCGCGGAGAAGAAGGGACACCGTAAAGAAGTGATTCAGGCAATGATGTTTCTGAATGACGAAGATCAAAGTTTCGGCGAACTGGTGGTTAAGAAAGGAAAATTGCTGAACCTCAATTCAAGTGATGCGGTGAAGCTCCTTGATGATGGTCCAATTCTCGCCGAGGCGGAATTAGAGAATCTGGATGCAGTCCTCGAGGCGGAAGGATGGAGTCGCGCAGATCTGGTGGATGCCACGCCGAGTGCCTTTGAAAAACTAGCTTGGTGGGTCGCGAGTGTGTCACCGATTTTGATTCTTCTGGGATTGGCTGGCGGATACTTCGAATTCAAGGCTCCGGGCTTTGGAGTTGGGGGAGTCATTTCAATCATCGCATTTTCTTTATTTTTCTTCGGGAACTATCTCGCCGGAAATATGGCGGGATACGAACTGGCGGCGATTTTTGTTCTGGGCCTGATCCTAATCGCGGTGGAAATTTTTGTTCTTCCGGGATTCGGAGTGCCAGGGATTTTCGGGCTCATAATGGCGGTGGGCTCGCTTGTGTTTTCGATGATCGATGGCGTGAAGTGGCGGCAGTATGAATGGGGCAGTGGGTCGCTTCTCGACGCGATTTCCGGCCCCGCGATGTACCTGGCCATCGGGATATTTGGATGGGTTGGATTACTTTACTTGACGTTTCGTTTTATGCCGGGAATTCCATTTCTCAATAGAACATTATTGAATGCCTCTTTGGCTGAAGGGACCGGGATGGAAACCCGCGAAGGGGAGGATTCCCGGGTCGGGATGACCGGAGAGGCCCAAACGGATTTGCATCCTTCCGGCAAAGCCGAAATCGATGGGAAAATTGTCGATGTCGTTGTCGAGGGTGGATTTGCGAGGAAAGGTGACGCGGTGAGAATTATCAAAGAGGATGGCATGGGGATCGTGGTGAAGACGGTGTAAGGGGTTTTCCGCTTTCCCGAAGATTTGGGAATGATCCCGCAATGAAATTGATCGTGATTCTTTTTGGTTTGGCGCTTCCCTTGTTTGGAGGCGAATGGGGGAGCTTTTTGATGGCAGGACCCTGAAAGGGTGGACTAATCAGGGTGGTGCCTATCGGAGAGTCACCATCGCCCTCAATGTTAAGGAAGTGACGCAGCGGAAGATGTCCAAGCCCCGTCCCGGGGGATACATTGGCTTGCAGAAGAATTCGGGGAGGATCTCTTTTCGAACTATCCGGAACATCTTAAGTCAGCTTAGTGCACGGGGCACTGGCTGATCTGTTTGAAGAAATCGTTTCCTTTGTCATCGACGAGGATGAAGGCAGGGAAGTTTTCCACTTTGATTTTCCAGACAGCTTCCATGCCGAGCTCGGGGAAATCGACGACCTCCTGGCTCTTGATGTGTTCCTTGGCGAGAAGGGCGGCGGGGCCACCTGCTGAGCCGAGGTAGAACCCCCCGTGTTTTTTGCAAGCGTCGGTGACCATTTGGGAGCGGTTGCCTTTGGCGAGCATGACCATGGAGGCGCCGTTTTCCTGGAAGAGGTCGACATAAGGATCCATACGTCCGGCGGTGGTTGGACCGAAGGAGCCCGATGGATAGCCTTCGGGAGTTTTGGCCGGGCCGGCGTAGTAGACGGGGTATTGCTTGAAGTAGTCGGGGAAGTCGCCCTTTTCCTCGAGGATCTCCTTGAGCTTCGCGTGGGCGGAGTCGCGGGCCACGATGATTGTTCCACTGAGGGAGAGCGCGGTGGTGACGGGATACTTGCTGAGCGTTTCGAGGGTTTTCTCCATGCCTTGGTCGAGGTCGATTTCGACGCCCTGAAATTTCCAGTCCTGGTATTTTTCGGGAATGAATTGAGCCGGGTTGGTTTCGAGTTTTTCGAGGAAGAGTCCGTCTTTGGTGATCTTGGCCCTGGCCTGGCGGTCGGCGGAGCAGGAGACGCCAAGCCCGACAGGGCAGGAGGCACCGTGGCGCGGGAGGCGAATGACGCGGACGTCGAGGGCGAAGTATTTCCCTCCGAATTGTGCTCCGATTCCAACCTGACGGGCGCATTCGAGAAGCTCGGCTTCGAGTTCGGTATCGCGGAAGGCGCGACCGTGTTCGTTGCCGCTGGTGGGGAGCGCGTCGTAGTAGCGCGTCGAGGCCATCTTGACAGTTTTGAGACAGGTCTCGGCGGAGGTGCCGCCGATGACGAAGGCGAGGTGATAAGGAGGGCAGGCTGCGGTGCCGAGGCTCTTCATTTTCTCGATGCAGAATTCACGGAGCGTCTTCGGATTGAGGAGCGCCTTTGTCTGTTGGTAGAGGAAGGTTTTGTTGGCTGATCCTCCGCCTTTGGTGATGAAGAGGAATTTGTATGCCGAGCCTTCGGTGGCGTAGAGATCAATCTGCGCAGGGAGGTTGGTCTTGGTGTTGACCTCTTCGTACATCGAGAGAGGCGCGGTCTGGGAATAGCGAAGGTTTTCTTCCTGATAGGTTTTGTGGATTCCTTTGGAGAGGTGTTCCGCGTCATCGACTCCAGTCCGGACGTTTTCGCCTTTTTTTCCCATGACGATGGCAGTGCCGGTGTCTTGGCAGGCGGGGAGGATTCCATTGACCGCGATGCTGGCATTTTTCAGAAGCATGAGTGCGACCATGACATCGTTCTCGGAGGCGTCGGGGTCGTCGAGAATGGCGGCAACTTGTTTGAGATGCGAGGTGCGGAGTTTGAAGGAAATAGCCTTGATCGCTTCGTTGGAGAGGAGGCTCAGGGCTTCGGGGTCGATTTTGAGGATCTCTTGCCCTTCAAATTCGCTTGCGCTGACGAAGTCGGACGAGAGGTGTTCGTATTCGGTTTCGTCGGGGCCGAGGGGAAAGGGATCTTGGTAGTGAAAATCAGTCATGGGATAAGAGTGTTAGAGGCTGCGTCCTTCGTCGATTTCGATGTAATCCATGAAGGACATGATGTCGTCGCGATCGGTATGGGGAGTTTCTTTTTTGCGTTCGGCGAGTCGTTCGGAAAGGTCATCTCGGAAGCCGCGATTTCTCATGTAGGAATTGAACCAGGCGAATTCGAAATCGGGGCGGGAGTGACCGTGGTCCTTGATCCAGACCAAGGCATCGTTGTCTGTGGCTCCGGCGATGATCTGGGCACGGAGGTCGTTGTAATCCACTCCCAGAAATTGGCAGGTCCAGAGATCCATACCACGCCCAAGGTTGGCGTGGAAGTCCTCACGCAGGGTTCCGTCTTCCATGAGACGGATCTTATCGACAAGGCGGGGAAGGTAGATAATGCCGCCAAGTTCGGCGCGCGCAGAGCAAGGGATTCCAGTGGGCTCGGACATGGCCTTAATGAAGCTGCCGATAGGGATCGGGGCGAGTGAAAAGTCTGTTATTCAACTGCGATCAATCCACTTGTCCCGATACTTTGGTTTATGGATTAGGAGGTTTCCAAATGTCGTGGCCGTATCCCTGAACTGCGGATTCAGGCTGGGGCTGGAGTTGCAGTAGACACAGATGCTTCGCATTTAGTCGGTGACCACCAGGCGGAGGTAGAAGCCTCCGGTCGCCGGAAGGGCGACGGAGGCTTTTCGGATTTCCACGAAATTGGAGACCGAGACCTGGCTGTCAGGAACGGGGGTCCAATTGACAAGATCTGGTGAGCTTTGCACGGTGTAAGTCAGTCCGGACACGAGAAGGTTTTTGTTGAAGGTCATGGTGGCATTGGGTCCTTC